>NZ_JBIWEX010000008.1:0-179822 GCF_044762745.1 Psychrobacillus sp. NPDC096426
CGAATGGCTAGTTCTTACTCGGTGGGAATCCCACCCACTATATGTTGCAACCTATGCTCGGTCGCTCCTGGAGTCGCCGCCCTTCCGCTCCAATCCGCAATATTTGCTAACTAATCAGTGTCACTACTTTCAATTAAATCTTATGTAGTATTCCTAATAACAAATCCAGTAAATGGCTATGAGCAACAAACCAGTCACTTAAAGCAACCAGTTCTACTTAGGGAGCAACCAAATTGTTAGTGAAAGCAATCAATTCTTAAAATAACAAGTTTTCTTGGAATGAAACTACAATGATCACAAGGTGCTATCCAATAAACAACAGAAAATGAAAACTTTATCCTCTAAAATGCTCCACTTATTTGGAAACAGCATTTATTGATTAGGTTTAATAAATATTGCGTAGTTGTTCTGATCAAGTTAAATCTCTGATAATTGCAGATACTAAATTAGCAAGAAATTCCCATTGATTGGAGCGCAAGGCGGCGACTCCTGCGGGATTAAGCGGGACAGGTGAGAACCCTCAGTGGAGCGCCAGCGACCGAGGGGGCTCACCGCCCGCCCCGCGGAAAGCGTCCGCCTGGAGCGGAAATCCTAGCGGACACTTAAAAGAGCCTCATTAAGATTACTATGCTTTATCTCTAAACAGTCGCATACTTATGTTGTTGGGAGAAAAATCTCCACATAGCAGACATTTTAAAATTTCCTAAATATCAAAAAGTGACTCCACCTATAGAAGATGGAGTCACTTTTTCTATTAATATAGGCTTTTAACAAGTGTTTCCAGCATGACTGGCATTTCGACAAAGGCACTATCAACATGCAGTCGCTCTGTTCTCTGGTGTGCATCTTTACCAAATGGACCTACATTCAACACTGGCCCTTTAAGCTGCGCCATATCCTCGAATGGTATACTATATGTATCTCCCCATACCGGTGTATTGCTTTCAAAAGCAGTCCAACCTTTGCCTGAATCATCATAATTTACATAACTTAAATCGCAAATACCATTGAAATAATGAATTTGATCGATTTGATTACCAAATGATTGGGCAGACTTTTTCATCAGCTCTACCACTTCCTTCACGAGCGGATGTTCGGAAGTATTGACAGCTGGATAATATGGTGGCGCAAATAATAGAACTGTTGCAGGTGCAAGCTCCTGGCATTGAATCATTAGATTATCCACAATACGAAGTGACTTTTCACGGTCATCCCATTCCTCATTTTGGAGAGTTTCATTTTTCAGACGTTCTACTTCAGCTATACCTAATTTTTTTGTTGCATGAGCTAATAGCTGTTCATAGCGAAGCACTTTCACTTCCCCAACGCCGCTCACTTGCTCGCGGTCACAAATCATTTTATAGCTTACATTCAATGCGCCCATTGCTTCGGTTGCTACTTGCTCAAACAAATCCATTACTTCTGCAGCTGTTCGTTTCAACAAAAACACATTGTAAAGTGCCACAGCGCGATACGGCGTTTGTGTCGAGTAAGACATTTTCAGATCCTTTTGTTGTAATGAAACCGGAAGTGGTGTACTTTCTCCAAGATCCGATTCACGGAATAAAGGATTCCACTCCATTCGCTGCGTCAAATAGGAAGCGATGTAGTTCGCCGTCATCCCTTTCATCGGCTCTCCAACATGCGTCTCTTTTCCATAAAATAAAGCGGCAGGCATTATTTTACCGATTGTTCCAGAATAAATATACTCCGCAATATCCAAAGGTTTTTGCGAAAATGACGGTTCACTATTCAAAAATAGCTTATATGATAATCCAAACTCTTCGCGAATACGAACTAACTGAGGTACAGCTGCACGCATTCCTGCAGAATTCACTTCTTCATCTGGAACAGTAGTTAAAACAAGGTTTATCGGCCACTCTTCACGACTCGCTTTTTCAAGCAACTGCATATGAAGTGCAAGCCCCATTTTCATATCCATTGTACCTCGACCAAACAAGTACTTACCTGTTTCCAAATCAATACGTGCCGTTTCTGGCAAATCATCCGGATTTTCCATTAGCTTTTTCGTAAGCTCCTCTGGAAAATAAGCAAGGGCTTGTAAAGATCCATATTCTTCGGTTTGGACCGTATCAAAATGGCTGATTAAAACAACCGTTTCCACCGCTTCTGGGTGCTTGTATAATGCAGTTACCACATGTCTCCCAAGCCCTGCATCATGTAACTGCAGATGGCTCGGATGATCTTGAAAATACGCTAATTCTCTTAACTTATCCAACACTTTTGGAGCAAAAGTAGTTTCCCCTTCTGTCAACGTAATACTATCCCAACTAACAAGTTCACATAACAACGCTCGAAGTTTCTCCGATGTATCCCATAATAACTGACTCATTCTATCTTTCTCCTTTGCTACAGATGCCAGGCACCCGTAACATAATTGTTATATTCTACAAGCTCTTAAACTAGCTCTCTTGTACGACTTTCTTTACTACAGCTTCTTTTTGATTCTTTTTCTCTAATCTCAATTTATAGAATAGCATACAAGCGATGAAAAAACCTACACCATAATATAGACCTACTCGCTGCGTTGGATCGAACGCTAAAAATACTAATATCAACAAACAAAACGCGATACAGAATATAGGAACAAATGGATAGAAACGAACTTTATATCCTAGATCCTCCAGTTTTCCACCATTCTTTAAATAACGTTTTCGGAACATTAGTTGAGATGCAGCAATGCCCATCCAGGAGATAGTGACGGAAATTCCTGCTATTGACATTAATAATACGAATACCGCATCCGCTTCCATTACACTTGTAAGTAATGACAAAAGAGAGAAAAGCATCGTGAACAATAATGCTGTTAATGGAACTTTTCGTTTCGTAAGACGGCCAAACACTTTCGGTGCCATACCTTCTTTAGCCATCGACCATAGTAAACGAGTGGATGCATACAAACATGAATTCCCTACGGATAATATGGCAGTTAAAATAACAAAGTTCATAATACTACCTGCATATGGAATACCGGCTAAATTCATCAACGTGACAAATGGACTTTCCAACAATCCAAGTTCAGATGCTGGGAAAATAGCGGATAATATGATAATGGATGCAATATAAAACACGACAATTCTAAATAGAATCGTTCGGATCGCTTTCGGAATGTTCTTCTGCGGATTTTCTGTTTCTCCTGCGGCAATACCAACCAACTCAGATCCCTGGTAAGAGAAGATGACATTCATCATCGTCACAAAAACGATCGCAATCCCAGCTGGGAACAGTCCTGTAGGTGCTAAATTAGTCGCAAATGGTGTTGCTCTTTCTTCCAATGGGATAATCCCGAAAATTGCCGCAGCACCAATGATTATAAACAGAATTACAGCAACAACCTTAATACCTGCAAACCAAAATTCCGCCTCAGCAAAAGCTCTCGTTGTAAGCGCATTCAATGCAAATAGTAATACCATGAAAATTGCACACCATATCCAGATTGGTACATCCGGAAACCAATGCTGCATAAGTATTCCAGCTGCAGTAAACTCTACTCCAGCTGTAGCAGCCGAGCCTACAAAATACATCCACCCAAGCGAAAATCCTGCTGACGGACTAATAAAACGCGTGGCATATGTTTGGAAAGAACCCGTTACAGGCATATAAACAGCTAGCTCCCCTAGACAAACCATTACCATATACAAGATTAATCCACCAAATAAATAACCAAGAATAGCTCCCCCAGGACCAGCTTGATTTATCGTATAACCTGCATTTAAAAATAACCCCGTCCCAATTACTCCACCAAGAGAAAGCATAAATAAATGGCGGCTTTTCATCGAGCGATTTAATAAATTTTGTTGTGATGAATCTCCAATATTAGACATAATATCCCTCCCCTATTGCAGCTAATTTAACTAAACCAAATCCTCTTCTATTCTTCCCTGTTCGTTAGAATCTCAAAGATAGGCAACTTAGACCGCCGTCTTGCTTTTGAACTTCAGACATATCAAGCTCAATTGTTTTGTAGCCTGCTTCGTTAATTTTGCGTTTCGTTTCGCTGTACCCTTCTGGAATAATTACATAATCATTCACACGAATACAGTTGGCTGAGTATTCATCTTCATCGCTAATAACGATTTTATCGTATGAATCAAATTCAAGATGATCAATAAATTCACCTGCAACGACCATTTTATTATTGCCTAAATAAGCAATTCCCGTTTTCAAGTGGAAGAACTTTTTAAGCGGGATAATTGTTGCTTCAAATCCTTCGCTTTCTAAAATTTCTTTTAACTGACGCGCCCCTTCTTCATTCGTACGTTCAGAAATTCCGATATAAAACTTATTATCCGCTTGTAAAATATCCCCACCATCCAGAGTGCCAGGCGATTTAATATAATGGAACTTGTTATAAAAATCTTTTAAAACACTTTCAATTTCAACGATTTCTCCATTGCGAGATTCCGCACCTGGATTCGTTACAACTGCAAATTCAGCTGTCAGTACTGCAGCATCTTCCACAAACGTTGAATCTGGAAATTCTTCACTCGCTGAAAGAAGCGTGACTTCTACTCCACATTTTTTCAAAGCTTCCACATAAGCCTCATGCTGAACTAGTAATTTATCATAATCCGGTTTTCCAAGATCCGAAGTAGTTAATCCTTCTACATAGCTTTTACCAGGTGTTTTTACGATTACATTTTGAAATTTACTCATTTTATTTTCCCCCTTAGTTTCTAATTACTGGACTTGTTAGACACGTAGGACCACCAGTACCTAAAACACTGATCTCGCGTCCTTTATATTCATAAACTGTTGCTCCTGCATCAAGCAATTGTTGTTTCGTCGATTCATTGCCTTCGACTATGACACAAACACGCGGTGCAAGTGCTAGAACATTGCATCCAAGATTATCGTATTCCGCCTTTGGTACTTCCACTAATTGAATACCACGTTCTATCAATAACTGACGGAAAAATACTGGCATTAATGGTGAATGCACCACCGCCAAGTCTTTATCGACCATACTAATGAAAGACATCAAATGTAAGCATTCTGCTTCTCCTTGATCATGGGGAAGCTGCACAACGATGAAGTCGTCTACAAATGGTGCTGTCATTTCTTTCAATTGGCGAATTGCTTCGTCGTTTGTACGATATCCACGACCAACTACAAGTGTTTTATCATCTAACCAGACGATATCCCCACCGTCCGAAACCGCATCACCAGTCAACTCTCCAATAATCGGAATCTCTTTTTCTAGTAAAAACTCTTTATAAACAGTAGCTTCTGGCTGTCTTAATTTTTTCCCTGATTTTAAAATGATAGCTCCAGCAGGTGTGAATTTGACAGGATCATGTGCATAAATGGAATCCAACCCAACAGTGTCTGCTTTCGGAAGGTAGTCAATTTGAGGTACATATTTTTCTAAGATCTCGATGAAACCTTTATACTCACGAACCGCTTCTTCAAAATTTGGTTCTTGAACATAATTAAATGTCTTCCACTCATCTGATAAGTGCTGCTGACTAATAAAGGCATCGTCTGGATGCTTCACAATTACTCTTTCTAATTTTTTATACATAGATGAATTGTATGCCATCTTTCTCCCCCTTTTTCCGTTTATCGGAAAGTATAACCGCATAACGGAAAGTTTATATTTAAAATATATGAGTTCTATGCTACGATGTCAATATATTTAGAATACTTTCTATTATTAATCAAAAAACAGGTGGTGTTTCCATGCAATCGATTTCGCGCGCAATGCGTGTTGCAAAAGTTTTAGCAGCGCATGCAAATGAAAAAGGAGTAAGTATTTCCGCACTCTCCAAACAATGCGAGCTTCCACTCAGCACGATGCATCGATTATTACAAGCGATGATTAAACAAAGTATGGTTGAGCAAGATGAAGACTCCAAATTGTACCGTCTTGGCATGGTTTGGTTAGAGTATGGTTTACAAGTGTACGATACAATAGACTACGTCAGCAAAATCAGACCCGAGCTGGAACGCTTGTCTAGGGAAGTAGAAGAGAGTGTCTATTTAAGTAAACCTGTTGGAACAGAAGCGATGATTGTTGAAAGAATTGATAGCGAAAATAATCCAATTCGAATTTACGATCAACTTGGATTGCGTATTCCAATGCATATCGGTGCTGCCAATAAATCCATGCTTGCTGCTATGCCTAGGTCACAATCTGAAAGTATTTTGTCTCAGCTTTTACCTGCAGATAATATTCCAGAGTTTCTACAAACACTTAATCAAATCACGAAGCAAGGCTACGCAACTAGTCACTCTGAAAGAACAGAAGGCACATCTTCTGTCGCAGTTTCTATTAAAGACAGCATTGGACAAATCATCGGTGCCATAAGTGTGGGCGTTGTCAGCTTTAATCTAACGGAAGAACGGCTCGAGTTCCTAATAAGAAAAGTAATGGAGACCGGGAATAATATTTCCACAAGGTTAAGATTTAATAACTAAAAAAAGCTCAAGCTCACAAGCACTTTAATAATTGATAGAAATATGGGATTAAATTTTTCATTTTAGAAAAAAAGCAACTTTTCCAGTGGCCTCATGATTGAGACAGATGACATCTTAGGCGGACGCGAAAGCGGCGGTGATAGCTCATCGCTCAACCCGTAGAAAGCGTCTGCCTGTAACGGAAATCAGCCGTAACATTTTACTCTTTAATATCAGGAATTCTGGGTTCATGGGCCACAAAATTTTATACTTGCTTATCATTTAATTTATTATTGATTTGAAATCATTCAATTGATTGTAGAGGAAGGCGGTGACTCCAGCGGGATGAGTGAGACAGATGTGCCATCACAACGTACGCGAAAGCGGCGGTGATGGCTCATCTCTCACCCCGCGGAAAGCGTCCGCCTGTAACGGAAATCAGCGGGATTATTGAATGGAAATATATTAAAAAAAGAGAGCAACCGCCTATTCGACAGTTGCTCTCTTCTTACATATATCCTTAATATTACTTCAAGTTAGCCCATTCGTTTTCAAGCCATGTTTTAAATTCGGAACCTTTTTCACCTTCATATGCATCGTACACATCAATACGCATTCTTCTTAACTTTGTTGCGAATTCTTCAAATGTATGATCAGCTGGTAAACTTTTTTTCACGCGAACGAAGACTTTATTAGCCCCTTTAATCACTTCGAACTTTTTGCGTGCAGGAAGCGCAGCCTCTTCTCCGAACTCAAGAAGAATACGATATGCAGCTTCTTGAATTTTATATACTGGGTCATTTGCTAATCTAGATTTCATAATGTCGATCACTTGACTAGTATTGTACTTTCCTAATTCCTCAACAGCATCATAACGTGCTCTCCAATTGGACGTACGGTTTGCTGCTTTTTTTAATTCCTCATAATTCTCCGGTAACTCATTATTCACTATCTTTTTACTCAACTAATCCAAACTCCTTTTTTTGTTCAACTCTTCATTACTGTCACATCTCTTCATTATATACTACGATTGATTGTTCTCCTATTTTTATCGGGTAAGCCTTATATTATTCGATTGATTTATGTAGTTTTTTTATGTTTTTCTTCTTTTTGTACCGTTCACTCATTGGCATCCCAAACTCGGGATACACTTGCTTTACTAGTTTTATATTCTTACTCATATAATAGTAGCGATGAATAAAAATGGAAAAGTAAGCTGTTAGGAGGGATAACAGAGATATACAAATAATAATCACTATAAAAACAGCAGAAACCGTGTATATAAAAGATAAAATAAGCTGGCCCAATACATAACCTGCTCCTCCAACAGACATCCAACTAACAGGAATAATGCTTTTTTGCTGTAATTTATAATACGTTCCCGAATATAGTGCTTTCCAATTTAGAAAATTCATCCCTACCAATAGAACAAGAAAAAACAATACACCGATAATGAAAGATCCACTACCCTGTGCTCCCATATTTATATACATCATTTTTTGAATCGCCAAAAAGTAAATATACGTATTTACTACGCCATAGATTCCGAAAAATAAATAATAAGATTTCTCATACTTCTCTTGTCTACGTTTTTCTTTTCTATAGGGGTTCTCTCTCCTATCTATATTAACCAAATATTACAGAAGTGTTACTCGCTCTAGCACTAGCAACACTTCTAATCTATTAATTAATTACAATACTCCTAGACTCATTTCAGCATAGGTTCGATTGGATTGTGTTTTCTTGAACTGAACGAATACAGGAGTTTTTTGAGTCATATTATGCTCTTTTAAATAGGAGAACAGTTCCCAATACTTAACTTGCGATTGCACTTCATACTCTTCTGTAATTCTCGTCATGATTAATTTATCGACAATAAAATAGCTACTAAAATTTACTTCTTCATCATTTGGAAATGAAAAAAGGCTTTCTGCAATTGGAAGAAATAGTTGCGCTGTCATCACTTCTGCAGTTGGATCACTAATTATCGAAAAAAATATCGCTCCAGTTGGATGATACCCATGTCCGGTTAAAATTTCATCAAAGTCATTTAACGCGATATCAATTTCCTCTGGCAAAAAGTTATACAATTTCGATGCCACATTCCGATAAGCAATTTGATGGTTTTCTACAATCATTCTTCATCACCCTGCCCTATTACTGGCACATACAAATCAATTATATAATCGCCATACACTTCTAATAACACACAATAATACGTATTATCTAGCTTTATCCCTCTGGCATTAGCATACGATTTTATTTTTTCATAAGCAGCATAAAAATCCATTTCTTGATCCGCCTGTCGCATGATCAAAGCCCTTTCCAACACAAAGATTTCTTTAAATGAAAAATCACCCTCATCCGCCAGTACAACCGGACTACTTATAGGTAAGTAATATGTAAATCGACCTGATTTTTCATCTGTTAAACTTTGCACAAACGAAAAACATATCGGTCCATTTCGATAGACATCCTTATTAAGCGTAAAATCTTCTAGCATATAAATACTTTCTTGCCAATCTGCTTTTTTCTGCTCCACTTCATACGTCAACACATTCTCAAAAACTAACGAACACATTTCAATTCCCATCCTCATTCACCCTTTCTCAAATTGTTTCCTACTTATTCAAATAACCTCGATCATTAAAAGTAAAGCTCTTAAAGTGAACTTACAATGTAAAATGACAAGCTGCTCCGGTAAGATAAATAGCATTACGAAAAACAAAGAAATTCCAGTTACAATAAAAATCATTCCATTTAAATCAGCTATTTCCGTGTTCCTATCCACAAATTTGATGGCAAAAACAATACCCATACCACCAATAATTGCAGCTGAAATATATGAAGTTGTCTCTAATTTGTTCCTTATCTCACCTTTTTTTGAACCTTTACGGTAATGTCCATTACGTAAGAGAAAATAAAATCGCAGGAAAATAACAATAAAGAATAAAAAAGGGACAAGACAATAAGTGCTAAAGTAAACCAAAAATGTACTTTCAATATTCCATCTTTATTAGGGTAAATTGTAGACCTTCCTGCCACAAAATATTCTAACGAATACATCATTGCTTATAAGAAGACTGACACTATTAGAATACCTGCTAAAGCACCGGGGCTTTGTCTCCCAGATTCAAAAGGTCCTCTCAGTACTGCAAAATCTTCTTCCTTAAATTTTTTTCTCATTTGAGCACTCCACATCAATTAAACCCTATTTATTCAAATATCCACGCTCATTAAAATTAAAGCTCTTAAACCGAAACTTACAATATAAGATGACAAGTTGCTCAGGAAGTACAAATGCCATCCCAAAAAACAGAGCAATGCCGATTACTATAACAACTATGGCATTAATATCATTAATAGCAGAATTTCTAGCAATGTACTGGATAATAAAAACGATACCAAGACCGCCAATTACAGCTACTGGTAAATAGGATTTTGTTTCGAATCTTCCCCTCAACATGTCTTTTTTAGATCCTTTTCGGTAATGCCCCTTCCGCAACAGTAAGTAGAAGCGGATAAATGTAGCAATAAAAACCAACAAGCCTATAAATAATAAAGTATAAGTGAAGGTTAGAAGAGAGCTGGGGGAAATATGCATACTATCTCCATCCTGCCCAATAAAAAATATTGCCATTATAAGAACTGAAATAGAAAATAAATTCTGTGATACTAGAATGGATATAAGATACTGTATCTTTCCACTTCTTTTATATACTGCTGGAATTGCATAAATGAGAGATAATACAATAAGCACAGCGGTTATCCAAAAATGAACCTTCAATATCTCGTCCTTATACGGAAAAATCGTCGAATCAGCTGCTATAAAATACTCCAACGCATAAAGTAATGGCTGAAAAACAATGCCTAAAATTAGGGCGAAGCCTAAATTTCCAGGACTTTGTCTTCCAGATTCAAGGGGGCCTTTAAGTGCTCCAAAATCTTCTTCTTTTAGCTTCAATCTAATCACATCTCTTTCTTGATTAATGGAACCATCCTTTAATACGATCCATAGCGGATTTCTTTTCTTTTCCTACTTTCGCATTTAACGCAGAATTTACGAGGATTCCAAGTCCTACTACCAAAAGCAGTACCCACTCCTGGAATTGGTATTAATACCGTTCCTAATGCAGTAAGCCCAACCTGCACCGCTCCACCAACAGCCACATCAATCGCCGTATCCACCGTTGCACGTCCAGCAGCTTCCCCATCGCTAAGACCTTCATCTTTGGCAGTCGTATAGTTGCCATAATAACTTAATCCAGCACCTATAGGACCCAGTGCTTTTCCAGCTCCTTTTAAAGGTCCACTTGTTACCATACCTTTTACATCAACAAGATCTTTAAACGCCTCTCCGGTTCCTTTAAGCGTGGCAGATCCTACTGTTTTCGCCTTTTGAACAGATGTTGCCTGATCATTCCAATAGGCAAGGGATGGATGTTTTTTTAAAGCTTCGTCCCCAGTTCCAGACCAACCGCTTTGCTCAGTTTTTTTTGTGCCATATTTCAACATTACCGTATTATTTGCCGCAATTTCATAATGTTTAGGCGACCATTTATTATTTCCTTTTGGAACATTTTTCATTAACTCTTTAAACCCTTTAGCATCTAAATCTGCTCTTAGACTTCTTACTGCTTTACCTGTAGCATTGATACGATATCCATACGTACCTGTTTTTGGATCCAATACTCTCGATGTACTTAATCCGCCATCTTTACCGGCTACATACATCCCAAAGCTCGAAACTCCACCAGTAATAGCTGTATTCGCTCTTGTAGCCCACACAACCGCTGTCGCCAACTCTTCCACGGTCGGATTTGCAGATGAAACATTTCCTGGCTTCTCTTCTTCCCCATCTGCATCCACATTCCCTGTATCCCCTAAAGGGGTATCTAACTGTGTTCGTAGGGGATGGCTTTCCGAATACTCCCTCCACCGGTCTGCCGGAAAGTCAATATCTGTCAAGCCGTCATTCATCATGCCTTCAATTTCCAACAACCACAGTTTCAACATAAGCAGATCGGATTCGGCTTGCGTCAATGCATTCGTCTGATTCGTATCAAACTCATTCAAATCGATAACTGTATTATCTCGCTTTTTTTTAGCATTACTAACACCATCTTGCACGCCACTATCATCTAAATGAGGAAGTGAAACGATATCTGCGACTTGATCCATAATGCCATTTGTTTCTTCTGTTAGATTACTAGTTACTTGGGAGATTTCCGTTAGCCCTTCTTCTAGTTCCCCTTCTAGAAAACTTTGACGAATAAAACCATTTCGATCTGGCTCTAAAGCATCGAGTGCA
Organism: Psychrobacillus sp. NPDC096426; assembly: GCF_044762745.1. Taxonomy (NCBI): domain Bacteria; kingdom Bacillati; phylum Bacillota; class Bacilli; order Caryophanales; family Bacillaceae; genus Psychrobacillus; species Psychrobacillus sp. NPDC096426. The sequence goes on from NZ_JBIWEX010000008.1 coordinate 11,732, forward strand.
GCACCCATTTGAGTAAGGGTGCTGTCGAATGCGGTTTTGAACGTGAGGAAGAATTGTAAGAATGGCAAATGACAATCATTGTAAAACGCTCGAATTGCATTTCCACCTTTTCCTTTTAAAGAATCTTCCATGGAAGCTAGACCAAGAATAGCAGTTTCTATTGCCTTCATCTCACCCTCGATCCGAGTAAGCATCGTAATATTTCGCTGTAAGCCATCATGAAACGGACTGACATCTAATATTTTCATGGAGCCAACCTCTGCGGTCCATTAACCGTACCTTCCATAACAGTTGCAATTTTCTCATCGGATTCCTTCATAAATTCAACGGAACTCTTAGTAGTCTGTATGTTCGTGTTTAGTACCGTTTGATATTTCGTCAGTAATTGCTCCAGCATCGTTGAAAGATCCGTTAATTTCGTCACAACATCCATTGTATTTCCTGTAATTGGCGGTTCTGCTTTTGGATTAAGCGATTCATTAGCATTTGTCATTTCTACGAGTTGCATTTCCACATCAGCATATACGATTTTCACTTCAGTTGACATAAAGATTCTCCCCCCACATTATTTAGAAGCCTCTGCCCTTTGTCTAGCTTCTTCAGCCAATAAATTCGCAATCGTTTGTTGAATCGATGCAATTTCTGCAATAAGTGATGTAATTTTATTCGAAATAGCGCTAAACACCGCAGAAAATTGAGCACCAGTTATTTCTAAATACGACGCATGAATTCCAGCTTCCCGAATATCATCAAAACTTGTAGCAAGCGTTCCAAACCATGTAGTTGTACTCAGCTCAGGTTCTAGACACTTATATTCATTCTCATTAAATTGCCCTTGTTTTTCGGTTAGTGACCCTTGGCATTCGTTTAGTCGTCTTAATTCTTCTTGTTTCTTGTGCAACAGTGCATAATAATATCCAAGCAAATGTATTCTCCTCTCTTATCCTTTGGTAGTAGAAGTTTCAGATGGTTGAACCAATTTCGGTAAAACGATGATAAATAAGGCAAACACACCAACGACGATAATAGTTAGAAAAATCATCGTACGTGTTTTATTAGTGACCGTTTCATTGTTAAGAAACGCACTATCTGGTAGCAGCTTATCTCCCTTACTTTCGTTCATAAACAGGTTAAGTTCGGAAGATTTCGCCGCGATCGTACTTTTTTTACCTCTAGCGGAAGTTTGAAACAGAAATGAAGTGTCGCTTCTATTTGGAAGCTGTTTTCTCCCATCAAAGTAAATATCAAACTGCTTATCTGGAATCGTGTTCTTCATCTCTGTTTTCTTTCCATCATGCAAGTAATCCGTGTTTTTTTTGAATTTTAGCTTTTCATAAATTACAGGTTCAAGCTCTTCTACCGTTTTATCTTCTTGTGCTAGGACAACTTGTAAGTCTACAAATAAAACACAGAGCACTAGTAAAACAAATAACATTATCCTATTAACTTTCATACGCTTCTTCAGCACTCACTACCGGTTTATTTGATTGTCTAAAATACGATACCGTTAGCATAATAATCGCGATAACGCCAGTAATGATTGTTCCCCACAAGAAACTTGTTTCCGGTTCATATTTGATAGACATATATACCGTTGATAATAGATCGGGAAGTTGGATATCTGGCACGGCAAGGATCAATAGTGGAATAATATACACACACATGAGTGCAACACTTGCGATCCATCCCGCTGATTGACCAAACTCGAGAGCAGCTCGGATAATTCCAGCACTCGCAAGGAGTAATAGAATCGTGAAAATAGTCCATTCCACTGCACGGTCATCGTTCAAAATATACATATTAATACTGTATAAACTAATGATAAGCCCGACAAGTATTGACAATATTCCTGTGAGACCTAAACGTAATCCGATTGGACCTTCTTTCATTTGATAAGTGAAATATCCGATCGACAAACTACTAATAAGTAAAATGATAAATAGAATGACTGGAGGCACTTTCTCCACTTCTTCCGATAGTGCGGCCTCTCCCTTTACAGATAGTGGATTTACAAAATGATTGAATGCATACCCATTTTCTTGCCCATCTACATACGTGTTAGCAAGGAATCCTTGAATATCTTCATCAAAAGCGGTCATTGCATTTACATTTGTTTCCCACTTTTTACTAAATTCATTCGAAGTATTCTTAATATCACCAGCTTTTGCAGACAAATCATTCGCATAATTGACCAAGCTATTTTGCTTTTGCGATAAAGATTGCATCATTCCACTTAAAGAAACAAGCTGGTTACTAACTGTTTGTTGGCCCGATAGAACTTCCCCTTCCGTAGTTGAAGGCACAGGCTCGCTTGATCCAATCATCATAGCTGGTGTTTGAATTTGTTGAAGAAGCATATTCGCTTGTTTATCAATTGCCGTTAAATCTGACAGTAACGATGTATGCTGTTCCTCTACCGTTTCTTCGTAACCGGAAATAATTGCAGCAAATGTTGTGTTCAAATCCGTAATGCCAAGTTCTGTTTCTGGAATGCTTTCACTTACGGAAGTCCAGCCTGCAAGCTCCTCCTCATTCAAATCCACAACGTTTTTTAATAAAGCTGTTAAAATTTCATCTTCTAACATGTCGTCCTTATTTGCAGTTTGCCCTCCCTCGCTAAGCGTAAATTCAAATTGTTCTAGTGTTGCGTAATAGGAGAGAAGTGAACTAGCATCGGTACTAGTTGCACCTTTTGCAAATAACTCTTCCAATCTTGTACGCTGATCACCTGATAATTGCGGATGCTTTAACAATGCTTCTTCTTGTTGCTTAATTTCTGCACCAATTCTCGCTGTATCCACTGGATAGGAGTTCAATATTTGTTGTACCGATTCATATTCTCTATAGACAGAATTGTAATTTTCTAGGAGATTTGTAAAGTCAGTTGATGCTTGTGTGTAATCATTCATTCCTTCTTCTTTTGTTTGATTCCAAATCGTTTCTTTTGCAGAAATGCCAGCATTGATGGAAGCTAACTCTTCTTCAAGTAGTTCTAATTCGCCGACAAATCCAGCATCCGGGTCTGCTGCTACTACTCTTTCTTTCATTGCAGAAACCGCAGTTAAAATGTCCGTCACTTTTTCTCGCTCTTCTTCTAATGGAGGAAGTATAAGTGCTTGTTTACTAGCCACTTTACGATCCATTTCCTCCTTTGTTGACATGAGCTGTTGCTGATCAGTTCCGATATTCGTTACACCTAATACAGCTGGTCCGTTTTTCCCTGTTGCAATCCCTTTTTCCAAATTACCTAAAATGGTGTTATTGTATCGATCGATTGCAGTACCTTGTACGATTAGTAAGTCAGTCAATTGACGGTCCACTTCATTTTTACGTAATTCGGATAAGGCGTTTAGTTTTTCTTTATTGGTATCCATAATTTCATTTACTTTTTGAATTTCTTCGTTTAATTGTTCCTGGCTATCCTCTAGCATTTGAACCGATTTGTTATATTGTTCGGCTTGCATCGCAGCGGCAGCTTGAATTTTAGCTAGACTACTATCTTGTACTTGTTGTAAGATTTGCTTTTGTGTATCTTGAAATCCTTTGTATTGTTGAACATACGTGATGAATCCGTTCATTTGCTGACCAAATGATTCTGCATTTTCACTACGGTCAGGATGTGCGTTGCTAGCGGATCCCATCGTGGAAAGAAGTGAATCCATTTGTTCCTTCTGTCTTTTCATTTCATCCGCAAGCGTCTCCGATTCCGGCTTATAGTATGCCGACATGGCACTTAAAAATTCAGTTTCTTTCCCTAGAATGTTCGCAAATTCTTTTTTAATATGATTCATTTCCTGGGCAATATATGTCCAGTAAAGCGTGGAAACTTTCTCATTTACACGATTCGTAGCTAGTGAAATTTCGTTTAGCACGCGCTCTTTTCGTATGCCCGTTTTTTGACGCTGTACTTGATAGGAAAACTCCGCTTTTTTCGGGTTTTGTTGATCGTAAGACATTATGTTCTCCGAAAAGTTGGATGGAATGTACACGATCGCCTCATATTGATGGGATTTTAATCCATTCTCAGCGGCACCTCGCCCCATTACTTTCCATTCATATGGGGATTTCTCTGCCAATATGGAAACGACTTCTTTTCCCATCTCGACATTTTCTTCCTCCTTTGTGAGTCCTAGATCTTCATTGACAATCGCAATTACTCGTTTGTTCGACGTGTTCAAATCTAGTAAGTTAACACCCATCAATTGAAAAAACAAAATAGGGAAGGCGAGTATAACTAAAATACCAGCGATTATTTTCAACCATTTCATATGCTTATCTGATTTCATTGCAAAATCTTCCTCTCCATCTTACATAATGGGAGTTGTACTTTCGTCGTATTCCCATTTAACGTATAATGTCCAAATCCAAGTGGTAATTCGGCTTCTTTTCGCTCATAAGCTAATGTGTATAATGTTTGTTCGGACTTTTTCATATAAAGAATTGCTTGACGAATAAGTTTTAGTTCATTCGTGAATGCGTCATAGCCTTTTGTCAATTCTGCATTATTCCCGGAAACAATGACATTAAATCCTAAGTGTGCATAATTTTTCATCAGTTTTGAAAGTCGATCTTGAATGCCGCTATCTGCAACTTGTAAAAATCTTGTGTATCCATCTATGACAAAATAAGAAAGAACTATATCCATATGCGTATTTCCTTGTTGCACTTTTTCCACATATATTCTTTCCACATCTGCATAATATTGCTCCGCACGAGAAATCCATTCAACCAAATTCTCTTTTGTTTCTAAATAATCAATAGCCGCTTCATCCGAAAACATCGATAATCCCCGGTCAAATGAATCAAAAATGGCTATAAATCCTGTTTTCTGTTCCTTTAACGTAGTGATCATCCAACGGAGCGTATTTGTTTTTCCTCGTTGCACTTGCCCAACAAGTAAACAGTGACGATTTTTCATAAAATCGATGGCCATTGGAAGCACAGTTTCTTCATCTAATCCGATTGGAACAACCCCATCTTGTTGTTTGGCTTCCAAATAGGCGGCAAAATGGATAGAAGTCAACTCAAGCGGCAACATCGCGATAGGACTTGGAACTGCTTCCTTGTGGTATTTATCCTGCAATACTCGAATGGTACGTTTCAGCGATTCTAATACTTCCAAGTCATCTGTACCTTTTGCAGGAAGGAAAATTTGCGTAAAATAGGCATCCTCTTTTTTCAAGATGGCTCTACCCGGGAAAGGTTCTAAGTTAAAAGGAACACGACCAATGACTGTAAATGCTTCAGTAGCATCCAATAAGTAATGGACAACCTTCGTTTTTAAGTTATTCATGAGCGATTGTCTAACAGATTGAACCCTTGTTGCAGCTACAAACAAATAGATGCCGAGTGATTGACCATCTCTACCGAATTGAATAAGTTGCGATTCCAGTTCTTCCATTTCTTCACGGACGATATCATAGTTATCTACTACTAAATAAATAAATGGTAATTTTTCTGCAGACAGCTTGTTATACATATGGATGTTGCTCACTTCTCTTTGTTGGAAAGCGATCTTTCTTTTTGCGATTTCTTCTTTTATTCGTTTGATGAGTTTTTCTCGTTTAAGTTCTTCATCTATTGTGAAGTAATCCGCTGTTTGCGGGAGTTGTTTAAGCGGAAGTAACGATCCATTACCATAATCCAAAATATAGAAGTTTGCTTCACTCGGTGTTAATTGTTCGGCTATTCCAAGGAGGACGGTAAGCAATGTATACGATTTGCCATATCCGGAAGAACCGAATACCCCTAAATTTCCATCTTTCGTCCAGTCGTAGTTCACTTCTGTTTGACTTTGCTTTTCGGGTTCATCGATCATGCCGATTGGGATTCCTTTTTGTAATGGAACATTCGCGACTTGTTTTTCCATTCGAAGTGCGAGCGGTGGCAACCAAGGACTCGCTAATTTCCGGATGTTTAGCGATTTTGTCGTTTCGGCAATTTTAGCTGTGACAGCTTCTATTTCCGTTATGCCGCTTGATTTTTTCTTGCCATTTGTTGCTATACCGGAGAGCGGATAAAGTCCGAGATCTGTGACGATCGCCACATCATCTTCGCCTTCTAATACTTCCTCCATATAGGCTGCTCCACTCCATGCAGACTGGAATAATTCATACACTTCGTTGTTCCCAACTTGTAAGTACCCTCGACCAGTTACTGTAATCGATGCGGCATCACTGTTTTTTAATATTTCTTTACTATCCGATGCATCCTGTACTTTCAACGCCACACGGAAACGAGCGTTACTCCAGATTTGGTCATCGATAATGCCCCCTGGTTTTTGTGTTGCTAAAATAAGATGCACACCGAGGCTTCGGCCAATTCGTGCAGTACTCACAAGCTCACGAATAAATTCCGGTTCCTCACTTTTCAACTCCGCAAACTCATCGGAAATTAGAAACAAATGCGGCAATGGCTCCACTGCCTTACCAGCTTTATATAATGTTGTGTAGTCATCAATATGCGTAACGGTGTACGTATCAAATAGACGCTGCCTTCTTTTCAATTCACTATTAATAGAAGCAAGTGCACGCATACTAAAGTTTTTACTTCCTTCGATATTCGTAATCGTCCCTAAAAGATGTGGAATTTGTTTAAAAGGCTGCGCCATTCCCCCACCTTTATAATCGATTAAAAGAAAAGCCACTTCGTGCGGATGAAATTGTACTGCTAGCGATAAAATATACGTCTGTAAAAATTCACTTTTACCAGATCCAGTAGTACCGGCGAGTAACCCGTGGGGACCATGTGCTTTTTCATGTAAATTCAAGCGAACAAGTTCATCTTTTCCTTTGAAGCCAATTGGTACAGCTAATGATTTGGCTGATTCGTTCATTGTCCAATTGTGACTAATCGGCACATCTGCTACATCTCTGACTCCGAACATTTCTAAAAAACTAACGGAATCAGGAATTGAATTTTTTATTCCAATTTGATGATTCAGTGTTCTTAACATGCGTGCAAAGCGTTCATTTGTCGATTGATCATATGCATCTAAGCGAAATGGGATTTCCACCGCCTTTCCAGCCTCGATCAAAATTTCTCCTTCTTGTTCATTTACATAGCGGACAAGTGTATGAACATTTTCCGTCATACGCTCTTGCGCTGATTCCGCAAAAATAACGGAAATGCCAAGCTCCTTTGTATTTTTGCTTTCTAAGTACTCTAAAATAACATGCTCTGCAAGTAACGAATAATCAGAAATGATGAAAATGAGATGAGGTGCGAACTTCACTTTTCCTTTCATTTCATCTGCATCACGCTCACGAATGAGTTCATATAAAGAAGAAAGTAACTGATCCCGCGTTTCTTCGTTATGGATTAGCCCTCTCGCATGCATATGTGGAAGCTTGAAATGCGGCAACCACTTCATCCATTCAAATCTTTCGTATTCCTCGTGGTTAAAAACATAAATAAATCTCGTATCATGATAACTATGTGAAAATGCGAGCTGACCGATCAGCTGATGCAATTCTCGTTTCATAATCGACTCTTTTCCGATAAGACCTAATATTCCTTCCGAGAGATTAGTTGTGATCGGTGCTTTGGGAATTTCTTTATATACAGCTTCCATTCGCTGTGCTTGTTCTAGCAAATCATCAATTTCTCTATTCGCTAGATCACCTGATGAGAGTTTAACTTCATAGCTAGCAGGAATAGTACCTGTACCAAGTCGAAACTCTAAAAAGTCATGACTTTCTAATGTACGTTCCCAAATCCTCCTAGAGAGTGCTTTCGTCATTTGTTTCATTTCTTCAAATGGTGGGAAGTGATAGGCTAAAACGCGTTTCTGTTTTTCCGAGAGTTCATACAATTCCTGACGGATATTTTCCAGATAAGCAGTATAAACGCGAAGTCTTTTCTCGGCATTTAACTTCCGCTTTTTGCGATCTTTGAAATATTGAACGGTCGACATGACTAAAACTGCTACGAACATCGCCATCGAAATGATGATGAAGCTTCCTCTTGGTATGAAGTAAGCAACGAGCCCAAGGACAATGAGCATAACAAGTGGGAGTGCAATGATTAACAATAAACTGCGTCCGTTATCATCACTTTCCTGTGTCGGGAAAGATATCGACACTTTGTCTTCAGGCAAATCATAAATCATTCGAGGCGTTCTTCTATAATCTGGGTACATCTGGTACAGTTCTGATTTCGGTACTTCGATTTCAGCAACAGTTGTTTCATAGTTACTGGACGTTATAACTTCCAACCGATCTCGCTCGATTAGTTTTATCTCCATAAATGCCCACTGGATAACATCTCCGATCTGAAGGACTTTATTCGTCTCACATTGTTTTCCATTCACATATAAAGGACAACCAAACTCTTTTTTAATAATCCATCCAGTAGCTATTTTGTTTAAGGAGAAATGACCCGATTCCACTTTTGGGAATTGAACGTTTTTTCGTTGGAATGTGACAGTGTCTAGTTTAGTAGAGAAAGATACTTCCTGTTCATAGTCTATAAAGTAAGTCTTGGAGGTGATAGGTGTCGAAGAAGTATATAAATGTAGTAGCTTATCTTGTTGTTCGATCAATAAATCCTCTTCGTTCGATAACTTGCCCACATACCCTTTTTCATTGTATAGGGTAAGATAATTGTCTTCTTTTTTTACTATAAAATGTCCATTTTTAAATGGATACGATTGAATCGTGACATCATCTTCTATCCTCGGACCTATTGTAAAGGAGTTTAAATCCTCTTCCTCCAAACAAATCCGCTGATAATCTTCCCCGTAAAACAACCATAATTGCAGCAATGCGTACACCTTCTTTCTGTCTGCTCTTAACTTTTAGCTTCCTCTTCTTGTTCCATCAGCTTTTTGTATTCTGCTACTTCTCTATCTATCTCATCTAAAATCGTCTGCATCTCTTCACCTGATAATTTCCGATCCGCTTTGACTTCTTCGCGTCTTTTCAATAATCCATACGTAATTAGCTCGCCGTCTTCCATCGACCTAGCCAGATCTACTGCATTTTCTGCTTCTCCTCGATTAATATAAATCCAAAACATTAAATAATCGGCATCCGTTTGCAATGTAATATTAGACAATACATTCTTTTTCTGTTCTTCATCTAATCGTTCATTGGTCACAGAAGCGTAAGCTAGTTCGTACAGCACAACATAAGGCATAGACTGCACACGATATGGACTTAACTGTGTAACAACTTGGCTGTAATTCTGGCCCAAAAAGTATTCATGGCTAAGGGTATATGCTTCGTTTTTTGGCTTTTCGTGTACGAAATAAATAATAGTAAAAATAATTGCAGGAATAATGAGCACTCCAAGCGCTAGTGAAAGCCATTTCGTTATAGTCCATTTCTTTCTTGGGAGTTTTATATTTGATTGTTCCTTTATATCCAATTGCGCTAGTTGCTGACCGATAAATTCAAGGAAGGACTCTCTATCTTTCATCGACATTAGTTTTGCACCAATTTCTTTTAACTCGAGAATCTCCGAGTATTTCAAATACTCCTCAAAAGTAAACGAGGCGTCTATTGCAGCAGCAACAACCGCTTTCGTCTCTAGCCAAACTTGCTCCGTATTTGTTTCAAATGGCGGCAAGCTTCCCATCACCCCGTAATACAAAAATACAGGCTCCATCCCTCTGCTATACACTATATTTTCCGGACAAACGATTAAATTCAAACGGGGATACGGATGAGCATATACCTTTTCTACGAGTTGATAGGCAAACATCCACCTCCATTTTTCATCTTCCAAATGCATGTCACTAAATCGCTTAAAGGAAGTCGGTATCGTTGCTTGAATGATCAGTTCATCATCCGTTATGGCAATGTCCTTTGCGATTTTTGGACTCACTTCTTTTAGAAAAATAATTTCTTCTGTTCGTTTAAAGCCGACCCGTTCTTTTTGGAAGACGAATGTAGTTTTATTTTCTTCTTCATTTATTTCTGCACCTATCCGATTTTTTAAATATGTATGTGCATTATTCGCCATCTTCTTAACTCCTTCAAATGATTTCGATTCGATCACCAGTCGTAATGCCGCAATGCGCGAGCGTTAAATGACCAGGAAATAATCTGTCTTTGTTTACTACACGCACCCAATGACCTTCTCGTGGAGTTTTGGAAATTGCTTTTGCCTGCCACGCTATATCAATCATTTTTTTCATCGTATAATAATCGGACAACCTAAGATCCATCACATCGCCTTCGTAATTACATAAATCTATCGTAATTTCTATATACATAATTTCACCCCAATGAAGGAAAAAGCGCCTTCCTTTGTGGAACGACGCTCTACTATTTGTTTCTTCCGAGTTGGAAGAGTTACCCGCGGATTTGACTTGCAATCTGTTGGTCCGCATCTTGCAACGCTTGACCAGCACGGCTTAATTGAATTCCTACTTCACTTAAAAGTTCACGCATTTCGTTAAAATGGGGTTTAAGTCTCTCATATTGCTCAGCAAATGCTGCACTTGAAGAACCTTCCCACATAGATTGCAATTCTCCAATCATGCCGTCTAAACGACCAATTTGAGATCCAACTTCTCCTGATTCATGGTTGTAGCGAGAAGCCATTGCATCTAGTTCTGCTGGTGTTACGCGAATAATTCCTGACATTCCATACATCTCCCTTTTTTTGAAATTTTGTGTCATTTATAAAATAACTGTATTGGGAAGCATTTAAAGATATGCGTAATGCTCTATCGTTTAGCAACTCCCAACACAGATACTTCCGCTGTTTCATTGTCTCTATAATCCAATCTCTCTATTCCCCAATTTAATAGACTAATAAACATGAAATATTCAAAATTAGAAGAAAATTTTTAAGGCATCAAAACAAATGGATAAATATTCATAAATTAACACCTAACTTTTCCTTAATATAATAAATAACACTACTAGTAGGGGAACGTCAAAGTGACAATATTTACATAAAAATTTTCATAGTTCCATAAACTCAAGGACTTATGTCATGTCATTTTAATAATGGAAACAATTTGATACTTTTTTTATTTCGTTTTCTGAAATATTCATCCAAATAGCAAAAATTCATAATCATAAAATAAAACTAGTACTTTTTAATCATTTTATATCAGAATTATCAAAAAATACTTCAATGTAAAGATACTCAATACTATGGTTTAAAATAGAACTAGTTGCGGCGGGACGACTCACTAAATCCATTAAATGGTTGAACGAGACATAATATGCTGTGAACGCGACAAAATCCCTCCGAACATGACAAACTGGAAGCTGAACGCGACAAAGCAACAGCCGAACACGAAAAACAATCTAGCAAGTTTAGGCGGGCTCTATTGAGCATTATTCCTAAAATGTGGCATATATTATGTTCCTATACTTTAAATTTCCTAAAATATGAAAAAAGCAAGGGGAAAAGTGAAATCCTTTTCTCCTTGCTTCTTATAAACCGCTTATTTGCTCAGCTCCGACTTAACGCCTGCAACCATTTTCGCTTCTTCATACTCTTTTATAAGTCGTTCAACAATTACCGCTGTACTGTCTATTGATTTAATCGTTGTTACGCCGTGACCTGCTGACCATATATCTCGCCAAGCCTTCACATCAACCATATGAGATAAGTCCACGGAGTCACGCGGCTTCAGACTTGTAGGATCAATATTATTTTTTAATAAACTAGGGATTAAATAATTCGCATTTACCCCGCTAAAGGAGTCCGTATATAAAATATCGGAAATCGTTGAATCGACAAGCATCTCTTTATACGCTGGAATTGCTACACTTTCCTCCACCGCGATAAATTTCGTTCCCATATAAGCAAAATCTGCTCCCATTATTTGAGCTGCTAATATATCTTTCCCACTTGAAATACCACCTGCTAAAACAGTATAACCATCCCAAAACTCTCGAACAGCATCTAAAAATGCAAATGAGTTTAGTGTTCCCGCGTGTCCACCCGCTCCCGCACAAACTAAAATAAGCCCATCAACCCCAGCTTCAGCAGCTTTTTTCGCATGTTTAACCGTAATGACATCCGAAAACACTAACCCACCATAGGCATGTACAACTTCTGTAACCGCTCCAGGATGCCCTAAAGAAACGATTACTACCGGTGGCTCATATTTGCGTATTAACTCCAAATCGGTTTCCTGTCGCTTATTCGTTTTATGTGCAATGAAATTCACGGCCCATGGTTCAGTTGGTAGAGCAGACTTTAATTCCGCCAGCATCTCTTCGCATTTCTCTTCCGTTCGTGCATTAAGTAGTGGTATGGAACCAACTACTCCATGTCGACAAGATGCAATAACTGATTCTGTACTAGATACTAAAAACATTGGTGCTACAATTACTGGAAGGTTTAAATTAGTGAACATGCTATTTTTCCTCCTTATACTCGCTCAATAACAACCGCGATCCCTTGTCCGCCGCCAATACATAAACTTGCTACGCCGTATTTCAATCCTCTATTTTTCAATTCATATGCTAACGAAAGCAGAATCCGCGTTCCGCTTGCCCCAACTGGATGACCTAAAGCGATTGCACCGCCGTTGACATTTGTTTTGTCACGATCAAGTCCTAATGCTTTTTCAACAGATAAATATTGGGAAGCAAATGCTTCATTCACTTCGATTAAATCCATATCCTCTAATCGTAGATCCGCTTTTTCTAAAGCTTGCCTGATTGCTGGAACTGGTCCAATTCCCATAATAGTAGGATCGACTCCTACTACACTCCAAGAAACGATTTTAGCAATCGGCTTTAGTCCATTTTCCGTTACTGCTTTTTCACTAGCAATAATAATAGATGCAGCACCGTCGTTTATTCCGCTTGCGTTACCTGGTGTTACCGTTCCATCTTTTTTAAAGGAAGGTCTTAATGTGGCCAACTTTTCAGTTGTGACATCCGCTTTGATATGTTCATCCCGAGATACAACTATCGTTCCTTTTCGAGTTGGTACTTCTACAGCGACAATCTCTTTCGAAAAAACACCATTGTCGCGTGCCGTGGCTGCTCGTTTTTGACTAAGCAGTGCGAATTCATCTTGTTCCTCGCGAGATAGGTCATATTGTTCTGCTAGTTTTTCTGCTGTCATTCCCATACCACTGCCAACATATTCATCTGTAAGAGTTGAGAGGACCATATCTGCATACACAACGGAGCCCATTTTGGAAGTATTAAACCGTGCGTTGAAATTTGCATATGGAGCCATCGACATATTTTCTGCTCCACCTGCTAAAACAATGTCTGCTTCGTTCAATAAAATTAATTGCGCTGCAGAAACAATCGACTGTGCTCCGGAACCACATAAGCGGTTCACATTATACGCAGGAACCTCCACTGGAATCCCCGCTTTTAATGCAATATGCCGAGATAAAAAAGAAGCATTTGTACTCGAGTGAATCACATTTCCATAAATAACATGATCCACTTGAGTTGCATCCACTTTTGCGCGTTTCAACGCTTCTACCGCCGTTGCTGCACCTAAATCATCTGCTTTCACTTGTGCAAAAGAACCTCCAAAACTAGTAAACGCGGTTCTAGCACCATCTACCATATAAACGGAACTCATTTCTTTTCCCCCTTACTCTTTTCTAAGTGCTGTTTTTAGCACTTTGCCACTCGCATTTCTAGGAAGAGTATCGATAAATACGACTTCTTCCGGTAATTTATATTTTGCCAATCGTTTCGAACAGAAAGAAATAATAGCTTCTTCTGTCAATGTCTGTCCTTCTTTTAATACAACAAAAGCTTTTGGAACTTCTCCGTAAATGGGATGTGGAATGCCAACTACAGCTGCTTCTAAAAGTTCCGGAATTTGATATAACACTTCTTCTACTTCCACGGGGTACACATTTTCGCCAGCGCGGTTAATCATATCTTTTTTGCGATCCACGATATAAAGTAGGCCATCTTCATCAAAACGCCCTAAGTCTCCTGTATATAGCCAGCCGTTTTGAATCGCTCTTCTTGTTGCTTCTTCATTTTTCAAATAGCCTTTCATGACTTGGGGACCTTTCGTAACTATTTCCCCTACTTGACCAACTGGAAGTGGCTCCCCAAATTCATCTACAACTTGCACTTGTGTTTGTGGGAGCGGTTCTCCTACTGATCCAACCTTTTTTAATGCATGATGATCTTTTAGTGTTGTAGCGGCTGGAGAATTTTCTGTTTGACCGTATAAGTTTTGCACTTTCACATCTGGATATAATGCTTTAACCTTTCGAACTAATTCATATGGCATTGGAGCCGCTCCATAAGTAAACAGTCGAAGATTTGGTAATTGTAAATTCTCCATTTTTGGTGTGTTCAATAAAATACTGTACATCGCCGGAACACCGAAAAATATCGTAATATCCTCTTGTTCCATCGTATTCAAAGCTCGTTCAGGAGAAAATCCTTCTTCAATTACAATCGTCCCACCAGCGTAAATGACAGGAATACTAAAAACATGACTTGCCGCACAGTGAAATAATGGGGCTACTATTTGCATGCGATCTTTAGAGTTTAGCTCCATTGCTTCCCCCCATATTTGTGCAGTTGCTCTTACATTATTTGCTGTTAACAGAACGCCTTTTGGTCTACCAGTCGTACCAGAAGTATAAAAAACGACACTCGTTCGTTCTTCCTGTTCGTTTATTTCCTCGTAAGTAATAGATGCATCCTCTAAAACCTCTATTAAACCCTCATGTTCTCCTACTACAAGCGAATCTTGAAATTTTGCAAATGTGTCCGGGATTTCGTTCAAAATTGGCTCCATATCTGCGCCATAAATGAGTGCCTTTGCTTCTGAATGCGTAAATATATAATCCACTTCAGGAGCAGCAAGCTTTGTATTTACAGGCATTACGCTAAATCCACCAAGCTGACATGCAAAATAACAAACTAAGAAATAATCCGAGTTATTTAAGTAAACTGCAATAATATCTTCTTGTTGATAGCCTTTTGCTTGAAAATAACCTGCTAATCTCTTGGCCTGTTCATAGAACTTAGAATAAGTTGTTTTTCTTCCATTGAATTGTGTAATGAAATGATTAGGTTGCTCTTTTGCTTGGAGTGCCAATTTTTCCGTAATGAACATATATCAGATCCCCTTTGTTTTTGCTCTGTTAAACTATACTGCTGATTTCAGTTCCAGGCGGACGCCTTCCACTTCAATCAATTAGGTAATCAATTAATATAGTAAAAATCAACAGTAATATAGAACAAAGCTTTTGTTTTAAATATGTCATTTACTTCACAACTTTTAACAAATAATCTGCATAAATCGCTTGTAAGTCCTCTATTGTCTTGTCCCCATTTAGCTTGTACCATTGTTGTATCCAGTTCATGGAACCGAGTAAAATCATTCGTGCAATTTTTGGTTCTTTTATCGTGAATTCTCCCTCCTCCACCCCTTTTTTAATGACTTTATCAAACCATGCTGCGTATTCATTTCGTTTACGTAAAATCGGTTGAAGGTAATCCTTCGAAAAGGTTTGGTCAGGCTTTATAATCATATTGAACGTTTCTTTTTCTTCGATCATGTAACGGATATGATTGGCAATCATTTTACGTAATTTCTGTTCATTCGAAATAACTTCATTAACATAATGTTGTAGCTCACTAATTGCTTGGCCTAACACCATTTCATGACATTGAAATAGGAGATCTTCTTTATTTTTAAAATAATAATAGAGGGAACCCTTTGTCATGAGAAGCTCTGCAGCAATTTCTTCCATCGTCGCCCCATGAGACCCTTTTTTGTTCACTAGTTTAACAGCCGATAAAATAATTTCTTGTTTTTTCTTTTGTAACTTTATCTCTGAGAGCTTCATGCCAGAATCCCCCTTTACTTATAAATCCAGTTTTTTCGCAATTATGGTTTTCATAATTTCTGTAGTTCCCGCATAAATACTTGCCACTGGAATATCTCGGTATCTTCTCGCAATCTCGTATTCTTCCATATATCCATAGCCACCGTGCAGCTGCAAGCATTCTGCTGCCACTCGTTTTGCCATTTCACTAATCCACCATTTTGCCATGGATACTTCCTTTACAATGTCTTCGTTGGCGATATGGCGAGCCGTCAACTGATTGATATAAGCTCGACCGATATCTATTTCGGTTGCCATTTCTGCTATTTTAAATTGCGTATTTTGAAATTTGCTAATCGATTGACCGAATGCTTTCCGACTTTTTACATAGTCGATCGTAATTCGAAGCATTTCTTCGGCTTCAATTTGGCATTGAATCGCTACGACTAAACGCTCCTGTTGTAAGTTTTGCATAAGATAATAAAACCCTTTTTCCTCTTCTCCAAGCAAGTTTGCTGCAGGCACTTTCACATCTTCGAATATCAATTCTCCGGTATCTCCACTATGCATGCCGATTTTATTGAGTTTCTTTCCATGCTTAAAGCCTTCCATCCCTTTCTCCACAACGAGTAAACTTATTCCTCTATGTGCAGGCTCGGCATCTGGATCCGTTTTACAAACAATAACGGCAATATCCGCTGTAAGACCATTTGTGATAAATGTTTTCTCGCCATTTAAAATGTAGGTATCTCCGTTCTTACGAGCAGTCGTCTTCACTCCCGCTAAATCGGATCCAGCACCAGGCTCCGTCATGCCAATCGCAGTGATCAAGTCCCCACTTACACAGCCTGGAAGCCACTTTTGCTTTTGCGCTTCCGTACCAAGAATAGAAATGTAAGGGCTTACAATGTCAGAATGCAAACACATCCCACTTGCTAACCCTTGACCAACACGTTCGAGCTCTTCAATCAAAATCATCGAATAGGAAAAATCAAGCCCAAGTCCTCCATATTCCTCTTGAACCCATGGACATAAAAACCCATTCTCCCCCATCTTCAACCAAAAATCTCTCGGAATAGCTCGATTAGCTTCCCAATTATCATAGAAAGGATACGCCTCTTTATCTAGCATTTTTCGCAAAGACTTTCGAAATAACGCATGTTCATCCGTCATAAAAGAAGTCCTCACCAAAGTTTCAACCTCCTTCACATTAATATTCAGAAAATTCTTTCTTAAAACACATTATACTTCTTCCATTTTAAAAGTAAATGACTTTTTGAACTCCGTTTAAATTTTGAATGAACCTATTCATTTTTCACTATATGTTTCTAAACTTTAAAATATCTTTCCATCCGATGTTTAAATTGTGTAATTAAAAAACCTCCTCTTTAGATCGCTCTATTAAGGAGGTACGTTATTATTCGTTATTTTATTAGTCAACTTTTCACGCTATCCACCGCTTGTTTAACACTGCCAAATGTATGAAAGGTTGTAAGATCAATACCAGTGCGTACAACTTCCATCGACAGATTTGGCCGTATTCCTGAAAGCATTACATGGATGCCAAGCAGTTGAAGGACACTATGAAGGATGTAGATTTGTTCTGCGACTTCCGAATCAATCGTTAATATACCACTAAAATCAATGATTAAATGATCGATGGAACGATTTGGTATGGAAGGCACTAAATGATTTATTATATATTGGAAACGGGAAGCATTTATAATACCAATTAGAGGTAATACAGCAATTCCTTGTTGAATAGGAACAATAGGTGCTGATAATTCGTTGATCTCTTTTTGGCGTTCTTCCATTAACGTATCGTGGTAGGCTTCATATGCATAAATCGTCTCAATCATGCTGACGTCCATCAAATAACTAATTCGATTATTTATTCTTACCACGTCTTCTGTTGATAACCCATGATCTATCGAAATTTGTGTAATATATTCCAAGTACATTAATCGGTTTTTAGCTAATGGTTTGATAATTGTAGAAAATTGATTAAACAGTGCAGCTTGTTGCTCACCGACTCGTTTGCTCCATTTAATTAATTCCACTTCTGCTGCTTCTTCAGTCTCTTCAAAGGATTCTGCTAAAAGCACTAAGAATTCCATATTTTGCTCTATAGATCGCTCCAACATTTCCTCTGTTACTGGAAATTCTACATTTTTTAACGCCTTTTTCGTCATGTCCCTAATTATTTCTTCTGCATTTTCTACTAAATACTGGCCGACTTTCAATACCTCTTCCATATATTCTCCTCTTCTCCTATATTGATGCCGTCGCTTTTGCTAATTCCTTTTTAGTTATTTTCCAATGGGAAGCATTCCAAAAAGCTTCCCCATTTGAAACTAAAAATGCTTGTGGTGACTCATGACGAATTCCCAAATCGTTTTCTATCTCATTAGACACCGAACGATTTTCAATCACTTTGACTAAATAAGTCTCCAGTGGGGATTCAAACGAAGTAAACTCTCCATACGCATGCGCACTCACCGGACAAGTCGTGCTATGCTTAAATACCAAGACTGCCTTCTCCTTTGACCGCTCCAAAACATCCTTCCACTCACTAACGGAAATAATCTCCGTATAATTCGCCATCAGAACCATCCTCTCGAAATATTAATTAAAAGCTCTTTATTCTATTATACAAGACTTACCTCGCCAATCATCCTTTATCTTCAGAAAACAATAAATTATTAAAAAATTCTCTAGCGCAGTTGCACTAGGGCATTTCGATATCAAATTATTTATCCAATCGTTCGTCACCCTGTGGTAAATCTTCATACGGATGTAGGTCATCGGTAGATGGGATGTTATATCCCGTATCAGGAGATTCATCTAAAAAACCATTTGATTCTCTTAAATAACCCGTTTCTTTTGCATATGGAACGTTCTTCTTAAAAGATTCTTTCATTGACTTTTTTTCTGCTTCATACTTTTCCTTCGATACTTCTACTTCCTCTAGACTTCTTTCCATTTTACTCAAATAGCGTGCTGCGTGCTCTCGTCCTCCCAATCCAAATGCTAAACCAAATGCCAATGCTAAGCCACCTAGAATAAGGATAAAAGCGGAAGTGATGATGGAAGCAGCAATCCCTAACTGATCTAACGCCATGAAGAATGCGAATGCTAAAATCGCATATTTTGCCACGTAACGCAAGAAATGTGGTGTTCCTGAAGAATGTTTCATCAAACTACCGACCAATTTTTCTACCATATTCGCTAACCAAAATCCTACAGCTAAAATTACAATCGCCGCAAAAACAGATGGTAAATATGCAAAAATTCCAGTTGCCAATATAACCATAAAGTTTAGCTCCAACAACTGTAGTGCTTCCACAACAAACAATAAAATTATTACAACTTGGACGATCGTGCCTAATAATGTTGCTAAAGATGGCGCAGCACCACTACCTGACTGGAATCCCATCTTGCCAAATACTGAATTCACCCCGAGTTTTTCAAGCAATGAAACAACAACATCTTTTACCCATTTTGCAATGACTATTCCAACTAACACTAACACGATTGCAACAAAAATCTTCGGTAACATTGCCAAAACATTATTCAACATGGCAATAGCAGGTGCAGAAATTCCTTCTAAATCCAAAATCTCTAGCGCAGTAATGGATACAGGAATCATGATTAATACAAAGGCAATAATACCAACAACTTTTGACACACTAGTCCCTTCAATGAAGGAAGAAATCTTCAACTTGTCCGCTAATCGGTCTGCCCCAGCTGATTGCAAAAATTTTTCTATTAAATTACGAATTAGTTTTGCAACGAACCAGCCAATGACCAAAACAATAGCAGCAGATACGAGCTTAGGTATAAAGTTAAAGAAACTAGCAAGCATCCCCTCGAATGGTCCACTTAATCCGTCAATCCCTAATGCATTCAATACTGCAGGGATAAATAATAAAAAGATTAAATAATAGGCAACATTCGTTGCTGTATCCGTCCATTTCGTTTGATCGATTTTCTGAGGATTAACGCCAGTCTGTCCTACATATTTATTCAATCGAAGTTTCGAACCAGCCATTTGAATTACTTTTTTTACAACAGTTGCTAAAATCCAAGCAAACAATAAAATTAAAGCTGCTTTTAATACATTTAAAAATGCACTAGTTAATCCTGAATACATGGAAACAAACGGTGTAGCCATTGTATTCAAATTCAGGATGTTAAAGAATAATACGAATGCCAAAATGAGAACGATAACAAAAACAATTTTGCTAATGATTTTCTCTACGGTCCATTTAGACTTTGTATTTCCTAAACGTTCATTCACATGATATTTGCGTAATAATTTATACGTAATATTTTCCATCAGTTTTGCGATAAAAAAACCTATCAATAGAACGACTAAACCTACTAATAGTTCTGGTAAAAATGAGAGGCTCTCCCTCCAATAATACTGATCCAGCATTACTTCCTCCTCCTTTTAGATCAATTTCTTCACAATACTCTGTTACCCCGTATGCATGTATTCAAACAATTGTTACGAGTGCCATCACCAATGACAAATCTGTAACATTCCTCTTCCCATTCTGATCTAGCATTCTTCGTTTTGTTTAATATTTATGATTTAAGGTTATTTATAAATGATAGACACGCAATTATCCCGAGAGGAGAATGTACATGAAATCCAAAAAACATATGATACTTGCAGCTACTCTATTATCATCGGCGATGCTTGTTGCAGCTTGCGGAAATAATGACGAGACAGTTGAGAATGTATCTACTGGAGCGGCATACGAGCCAGAACAAGAGGAAGTAGTGGACGATTCATTAACATCAGAAAACCCGGAACTTGAATTTGGGTTCCGTTATTTCAATCTGCACATCGATACACCAAACAATAAAGAATCAGTCATAGCTGAATACTATGGTGACTCTGCGATAACAGAGACCATATATAAGAACATGCATGCTGCTGTCGACTTACAAGGAGATGCCGCATTTACATTATTACAGCAAGTTTTCGCAGATCTCCAGTTAACGCAAGATACGAGCAAAGAAGAAGTGATCACTCAAGTAACCAATGCTTTTGATGCAACTGATTACACTAATTTCGACCTTGAAATAGAATATGAAGACGGAGAAACCAAATCATATGTTGAGTAAGCAGTAATACAAAACTTATACCGGCAACACAACAAAATAAGAAAAACCAAGTCGGCAAACATAGTAATTAGCTATATGTTGACACATAAAAAGGCTTAGTTCTTACTCAAGGAGAACTAAGCCATAACTATTTTGACATTCGAATATTTAACAAAGAATGAAAATGGTTAGAGGAGTCAATACAGTTATTTGGAAATCAATTGTTTTCCGGAATTATCAAATTGAAAAATAGTCTTTTGTCCATCAAAAGTTTCCCCGTTTTTCTCAGTGTAAACTCCATTAGTGTAATTAGAAATTGTCTTCCTCCAAAATTTTTGTCCCACAATGTTTTTCTCTAACGGGTTAGTAAACAACTCCCAATTCCCTTTAAATTGCTCAAATACTATATTTGCTGCTCTTTCAGCGATGCCTTTCCCTCTTAACGATTGAATTAAAAAGAATTCATTTACAAAATAATCAATTCCTTTATTACAATGTGGCGGGGTTGCTATTAAGATAAATCCTCCTGGTATCCCATCTACTAAAATTATGTATGGGAATAAAATTCCGGGCTTTTCCCACCAAATATTTTGAACTTCATACTGGTCGTTTAATGTTCGAAAATCATCACTATCCTCATATATCCCGTGAACATTCGGGATTCTATCATAATGTCCAGAAAGGTCATAAAGGTACAAAGGATATAAGTTTTTTATAATATATGATTCACTATTATCTGTTAAATGAACATCAATTTTCATAGGCTTCTCCTTTTAATATAGATATAAAAACTGTAACTTATATATATAATTATAATAAAAGCAATCCAGTGAAAATATATAATGAACGATTATAAATTATACTTTACCCAAAAAGGTCACATCAGATTTAATCCAATGTGACATATAGAAACTATTTTTTTAAGTAAACTATTTTTTTAATACTATCGCGAGAAAGAAAGAATCGATCTGAAAGTTGATCTATCTTGATGCCGGCAGAAAATTGTTGACGGATCTTATGGTTTCTATCGTTCAAATAAGTTTTATTCCCAGAGTTTTCGCCCCATTTCTTCCGTGAACCCTTAGAAATAGGAACGTAAACCATTTCTCCATTTACATACTTCTGTATTTCATTCAGTAATTCTACTGGTAAGATGCTTTCTGCATTTACATATTTCATGTTAGCTTCGCTCCTTAAAATAGATGAA
The DNA here is from genome assembly GCF_044762745.1 of Psychrobacillus sp. NPDC096426. Classification (NCBI taxonomy): domain Bacteria; kingdom Bacillati; phylum Bacillota; class Bacilli; order Caryophanales; family Bacillaceae; genus Psychrobacillus; species Psychrobacillus sp. NPDC096426. The sequence goes on from NZ_JBIWEX010000008.1 coordinate 33,802, forward strand.
ATTTTTAAGGTAGCAAAGTCATTACTATAAACAATAATCACTTTTTAGGTGGAAACCAATTTCTAGCTCTATGCAAACAACCACCTTATTCATAGTAAAAACTTTGCATAGAGCTAATCTTTAAACTTCTCATAATTCTTGTCATAGTGAACCTCCTCCTTTACGTAATACAACCACAGTTACGTTCCTATTAATAATTTCGATAAGGACTGCCTAATCTCCTTTTTGCATAATAATACAAAATTTAACATTTTCCTTATATTATATAATTATTTTGCAATTATTCCAAATAATTTTCACCTTAATAAGAAGTAAGAGTATATCATGAATCTTCAATTGAACTGCGTTAAAAATGTATCCAATACAGTAAAAACCGCTATATATCAATAAAAAAATGGACAGTTAATTAGCATACAATTAACTGTCCATTTTTGGGTTTCAATCTTCCAATTTCGCACATAAAACTCCAATAGCTGTTCCTAAAATCGCACCTACTGCTACTTCTACCGGCTGGTGTCCAAGCAACTCATTTAGCTCGTTTTCTCGCTCGACATATTCAAAACTTGGAAAATTCCCAGACAATGTTACAAACTTATCTTCCAAATCATTCACTAATTGTGCAATCTCACCAGTATGTCTTCTGATTCCTTGTGCATCATACATGACAATTACTCCAAACACTACTGCTATCGCTGTTTCTGTGTGACGAGCTCCTTTATTAGCAGCTACGTATGATGCAAGTGCCGCTACTCCTGCTGAATGTGAGCTAGGCATTCCACCTGTTGTAAACGCTTGTTTCAGATCCCATTTTCCTGTTAGCTTTTTATGCGTAAATATTTTTAAGCCTTGCGCTAACCCAATTGCCGATAAAGCAGTAATAATTCCACGATTCATGTTCGTCATTTGAATCCTCCAACTTGTATATATCCTCTTTTTACATTACCCATTTTAAGAAGAATTAATCGTATAAACATATCTCGCTTTATTAATACGTATAATTGAACATTATTTTCCACATAATAGCATAAGGTGAAAAAGATACACTTGATGAAACAGAAAGGAATTTAACTCGCGTGAATGAAAACGGACAACTCCTTTTTCTAAGAAAACCGCTCACATTTGCGTTTTTCCTCTTAGTACTTGCCATTTTTGATTCCATTTTTACTGACTTTGGTATTCGAAACGGCCATATCTCCGAAGCAAATCCATTCATGCGCTTCGTGTACGAAAGTAATATCGCAATTTTTTATTCCATTAAAATTATCCTTCCACTTCTTTTAATGTTTGTCATTACTAAATTTCAACCAAGAAAATATGTGCAAATATTAATTGGGATAGCGCTTCTACTTTACACTTTCGTGCTATTTCAACACTTTTTTTGGATAGCTTTATTAATTTAAAAAATCCAGCAACTTGTGAGCTGCTGGAATTGGTTTATTTATTTTTTTTGCTTTTTTCTTCAGATTCCCATCGTTTTAAGGAAGGAAAGGGATCGTATGCCCATTCGGTTCGACCATTATATTTGTACATGCCGTAATGTAAATGCGGTGGAAACTTTCCGGATGTACCTTCTTTTCCATAACCGGAGCTACCAACGTACCCAATTATTGTTCCGGGCTCGAGTATATCTCCTACTTTTAAACCTTTCGTATAGCCGGATAAGTGGGCATAATAATGATATGTGTTATTTACGTCTCTAATACCGATGCGCCAGCCACCATAGTCATTCCACCCCATTACTTCCACTTTGCCAAAAGTAGTGGATTTTACTGGGACGCTATAAGAAGCAAACAAGTCAGTACCTTCATGCATTCGTCGACCACCCCAGCCTCTCGAGTCACCCCAAGTACTGCGGTAACTGTAATCATGATTGATAGCAAGCGGAAAGGCACGTGCATCTAAATTTAACGTTTCAAATTTTTTGTAAATTTCTGCGTTCGTCATTATTTGTTTTACGGTTTCTTCTCGTTGGTAATATTCCTTCAACGCTTTTTTAAAAGCTTTTTCTGTAACCCCAAACTGCATTAAATATTCAGTTAAAGTAATCATCACATCATCGTCATTTGCCCGATCTGCGATACCGTCTTGATTGCCATCTAATCCATGACCATTAAAAAAAGCAATGGTAGTTAAGTCAATATCATCTAAAATAGGATTCAATACACCTTTCCAATAATCATCGGAAAATTGAATGGCAACGATACCATCTCTTTTTGGAATATCACTTCTAACTTCTTGAATATTCCGCTCAAACTGATCAATAGCAGCCAAATAATACCAAGGCAAGACATCGCTCGAATATTTTATATAGTATTCCATGCGCTTTTCTAAAATTTGCTCCCTCGATGGTTCTTCAGCAGCAGAAACAGCCGTGGAAAGAAGAAAGACAAAAGCACAAGTAGAAAACGTCAGTTTCATCCAGCTAATCAAACAAAATACCTCCTTTTTCTATACAGTGTAGCTTGCCCTTTTAGTATCATTTCATGAATAAATAAAAAGTGTATTTCTGACAAATAATCGGTTACATTAAGTAAAAATAGACTCCAGGGATACGCCGAATTGGAATTATTTTCTATTATTAGTTAGAAAGTAGCTAAGAGAGACTAAATTAGCTATGAAAACGACTAAACTACCCATGAACGCGACAAAACCTCCCGCCAACACGACAAAACCGACGACGAACGCGACTAAATTCGACCATAATAAAAAACGATTGCTTTTAAACAATCGTTTCATCCAATAAATTTACTTCGAACAAGCATCTATAAAACGTTTAAAAATAGCAGCGGAAACAAAATCATCTTTCAACAATAAGCTCTCCGGATGCCATTGTATCCCCATAACAAATGAATGATTTTCACTTTCAAAAGCTTCAACAATCCCGTCACTCGCAAGTCCGCTCAACAAAAATCCATTTGGAATATTGCGGACCGCTTGATGATGAAAACTATTCACTTTGAACTTTTCCACTCCAGCAATATTACTTAAAATGGATCCTTTCGTCACATGAACAAAGTGAGAAGCATGCCAATTTGGTGCTTGTTGATCGTGCTGCAAAAGTTGCTCTGTCGATTGAGCGTAAATATCCTGAAACATGTCTCCGCCGGCAGCAATACTTAAAATTTGAGCACCTCGACAAATACCTAAAATCGGCTTATTCTTTTCCAGCATTTTTTGAACAAGCTGTATTTCGAACGCATCCCGCTCCGGTACAATACTTCCTAGTTTAGGGTGTGGTTCCTCTCCAAACAAAGTCGGATCAATATCACCGCCACCAGTCAAAAGAAGCCCGTCTAACATCTCCGCAACTACTTCTACCCCATCATCCTGCAAATTTGGTAGTACGATGGGCACTCCACCAAAACGTATAACTGCATGAATGTTAGCAGTAGAAACGGAAAGAACTTCTCCTTTTAAATTCGATGAAACACCAATAACTGGATTCAAGTAAATCCTCCTAAACGACTTATTTTATATGGAAACACTGGATTTTGTACATTTACCCATTACATCATAGTCATAACCCAACTCTTTTAGAATAGCTTCTGTATGTTCTCCAACAGCGGGAATCGGATTCATGACAGTGTCTATTGCATCAAATGTTGCAGGTGGGAGCAATGCCTTTAATTTACCGACTGGAGACTCCACTTCTTTCCAACGATTACGGGCTTGTAATTGAGGATGGTCCATTAGTTCGCTTACTGTATTAAGTCGTGCATTCGCTATTTTTGACTCTTCCAGTAATTCAATAATTTGTGTAGAATCTATCTTTTCAAAAGCACGTTCAATAATGGATTTCAACGACTCTTTATTTAATACACGATTGGAATTATTGTTAAAACGAGCATCAATCGCTAGGCTGCTATCTTTTAGTACGTTTTCACAAAAACGATTCCACTCCCGTTCATTTTGAATACCCATAAAAACTTGTTTTTGATCCCCGGCCGTAAAAGGTCCGTATGGATAAATAGTAGCATGGCTAGCTCCTGTTCTTTTTGGTTCCATATCACCGTATCCCGCATAGTACAGTGGATATCCCATCCATTCTGCTAGCGCTTCCAGCATAGAAACTTCTAATATGGCACCTTTACCAGTTTTATACCTTGCAATAATGGCAGTTAAAATGCCTGTATATGCATACATACCCGCGGCAATATCTGCAATAGAAATACCTGATTTAGATGGCGTGTCTTCCGTTCCAGTAACAGAAACTAAGCCAGCTTCACATTGGATCAGTAAATCATATGCTTTCTTATCCATATAAGGACCAGTAGAACCATAGCCTGAAATTCCACAAATGATTAAATGTGGATACTTTTCTTTTAATTCCGAAGCACTGAATCCAAGTCGATCCACGGCACCAGGAGCTAAATTTTGAATAAACACATCCGCATTGGACAAAAGTTTATCTAAAACTTCTTTTGCTTCCTCTTGTTTTAAGTCGAGCGTGATCGACTCTTTGGAACGATTGATCCAGACAAAATGACTTGCCATTCCTTTGACCGTTTTATCATAATTTCGCGCAAAGTCCCCAGTTTCTGGTCTTTCTACTTTAATAACACGTGCCCCTAAATCGGCAAGCTGTCTTGTAGCAAATGGTGCTGCCACAGCTTGCTCTAACGATACAATTGTTATCCCTTGTAAAGGTAACATTCTATTTCCTCCTATCTTAATCAATTACGCCTCGGCGTAATTGTGTCCAGATTTTGAATTGCGCTTGCGCAATTAACTCCCTTCAAAATCTGTGACATCCGCCGGCGGCTTGGGCCAACAGGCTGTTGGTCACTCAGGCGTTGAGACCCACAGGAAGTGGGTCATGCAATCGTTGCCGCAGGACGCGGCGAATTTAGATTGCCTTCCATCGGACGCGGCGATCTTAGCCAGAGTTCCTCTACTCAGCAGTTTTTTTTGCTGAGTCAAGTTAAAGTAACCCTATCCATCGCCACCACGTAGATGCAACAACTATTGTCGCGATTATCGTGATGATTGTTGCATATAATCCAGGCTTTAAAAAATCTCTCTGTTCAATCATTCCAGTACTATGAACAAGTAAATTGGACATAGATTCCACAACAAACATATATCCAAAAACACATGTCAATCCAGTCGCAAAAGCAATCGCTAATGGATCTATCCCCGCATTCTGTGCGACACTTATAATGATCGGAACCAATACGACTACTGCAGTCGAAACGTTTGATATCATTTTATGAAATAGCTGAGCCATCAAAATGACGATGAATACAGCTAATAATGGATTTTGAATAAGCTCCATAAACCAAGGTACACTTAAATAATTACTTATTGTATTCGCAGCACCAGAATCAACAAATGTATATCCCATCGACAACGTCACACTTAATAATAAAATCGTATTGTAATTAATTCTAATAACTGATTCCCAACCTGCAATTCCTATTTTCGGTAATGTCATTAGTACAACCCCGATTAAAGCTGGGATGCTTGGATGCATTCCGTGAACTGGTTCCGTTAACCAAAGCACAACGATAAAAAACAGGATGATCAGACAAATGATTTCTTGTTTATTCACTGGACCTAGTTCTTCTAATTTATTTTGCATTTGCTCTTCAATCTTTGGAAAGTATTGTTGCTCTTTAGGCAATGGGAATACTTTCAATAAAAGGATCCATATAGCCGGTATTAAAATTAGCCATAGTGGCAACGTATAAAAAAACCATTGAAAATACGTTATACTGACCCCCGCGAAACGATTAAGAATTTCCACGGTCAATATATTTCCAATGGCGGCCGTCATCACTGCTGATCCACTTATGACTCCACCAAATGCAACGCCTAGCATAATCATTTTCCTGAAGTTACTTCCGGGCTTTGCCTCTACTGCCGAAATAATCATCGTGGAAACCGGTACTACTAAAGCAGTGCGGACTGCTGTTGATGGAATAAAGAAAGATTGAATTTGTTGGATAATAATAATACTACCTAATAATCCTTTCGCACTACTGCCCCATCTTTTTAAAATTTTATACGTCATTCGCTTAATAAGAGAAGTTTCATTAACCGCGGTTGCAAGCATCATACCAGCAACGATTAAATAAGTAGCTGGTGAAGCAAATCCACTAAAAATGACGGAAGAATCTGCAATATTAAAAATAAGCATAAGCAATAAAATGATCAATCCAGTAAGTCCTATTGGAATGGGCTCCAATGACCATAAAATAATTCCAAACGTGATAATACTAGTCATCAGTTTGGCGGAGTAAGAAAATGTATCGGGTAACAGGAAAAACATTAAAAGGAATCCGGCAATAGCAAGGGAAATATATGCATACGTTTTAAAATCTTTGTTTTTAAGTATTTTCATGCTACTATCCCTTTCCCTTAAAATAATGTAATTTTTCCTTTTATATAGCATGACAAATCCATCCGCCAAAATGATTCGTTCTAAAAAAGTTTGCAATTCGATGGAATCCTGCTTCTATCAGTAATTCTCGAAGTTTTTCTTCAGAAATAGAAAGCTCGGTTAATGTACCCTTCATTAACTCTTCCACTTTCTCTGTTGGTAATCTTGTCGTATCGAGCCAATAGTTTTTCCATAGAGTGACGAGTTCTTTAAACTCTGGATTAGTTGGATCACCGAATTTGCTAACGAGTACAAACGGTGCTCCTGGCTTCAAATGGGACCTTACTTTTTTTAAGAGTGCCAGCTTATCATCTACATTAGGTATAAAATGAAGAACAAGGATGCATGTTGCCCCATCAAACGTAGATTCAATCGGAACGTCTTCTATTGTTCCGTTAATCAGTTCTACTCGATCGTCCATTTCCATTTGTTCTGCTTTTATCTTGGCAACTTCAAGCATATCCTTCGATGGATCAACGGCCGTAAAACTCCATCCCGGGTTCGTAGGTCCGAATGCTTTTAGTTCATTTCCTCCTCCACCACCAACAATAAGGAGTGAAGCAGTTTCTTCTAGATTGGCACGCAGAAAAGTCTGCGCGAGCCGAAGCATCGGATCATAGGTCGGAAGTGTGCGTCTTATACCCCGATCATATTCAGTCGCAATCTCATTATCGAACTCCATCTTATTAGCCATTCGATCGAACCTCCTTTCTACCTTACCTAAATAAGCGTTTCTATTTCCCAATGCTTAAAAGTAGATTGTATAAATCCGACTTTTCTTCAAAGCCGATACCTGGAACATTTGGAAGCTTGACAAAACCATCTTCTACGGCGAAATTATCCGCAAATCCTCCAAATGGCTCGAAAACGCCTGGATAGGATTCATTTCCATGAAGGGCTAATCCAGCTGCAATGTTTAAAGACATTTGATGACCTCCATGCGGAATACAACGTCTGGAAGACCAGCCATGATCTTTCAACATATCGAGAATTCGTAAATATTCCACTAACCCATAGCTAAGTGCACAATCAAATTGAAGAAAATCTTTTTCTGGATTCATCCCAGCATAACGGATTAAATTCGTTGCATCTTGTAGGGAGAATATATTTTCCCCTGTTGCAATTGCATGTGGATAGCGTTTAGATAGTTCTGCTTGCAAATGAAAATCTAGTGGATCGCCAGCCTCTTCATACCAAATAAGTTCATAGTCTTTAATTTTTTCTCCAAATTCAATAGCGTATTCCAAGTCAAAGCGACCATTTGCATCTACCATTAATCCGCTTCCTTGCGGTAAAATAGCAAGCACAGCTTCAATACGTTTTAAATCCTCCATTAAAGAAGCACCGCCAACTTTCATTTTCACATCTTTATAGCCTAATTCTAAATAACCCTTCATCTCGTCTTGTAGTTCTTTCAACCCTTTATCCGGGAAGTAGTAGCCACCTGCTGCGTAAATATATACTCGCTCATCTACTTCACCATTTCCATATCTTTCTGCAAGTAATTGATATAATGGTTTTCCTTCAATTTTGGCTACTGCATCCCAAATAGCCATATCGATCACACCAACAGCAACCGTTCTTTCGCCATGACCACCCGGTTTTTCATTGGCCATAATAATGGCATGTATTTTATGTGGATCAAAATTAGTACCATCTTCGGTGATAATATCTTTTGGATCAGCCTCTACTAATCTAGGAATAAATCGTTCGTTCAATAATGCGGTAGGTGCATAACGACCATTCGAGTTAAATCCATAACCGACAACCGGCTTTCCATCTTTCATAACGTCTGTCGTTATCGCTATTGCGGATGCGGTCATTTTACTAAAATCAATATAGGCATTTCTGATTGGGCTACTGATGGGAACTGTCTTCACTTCTACTTTTGTTATTTTCAACATTGCCATCTCCCTAGCTAGAATAAAATAATAGGCTTTTCGCTTTTTTGTATACAGGGTAATCGACAAACTGATTATTTACCGCTATTGAAGCCACCCCATTTTCTTCCGCCGCTTCGAATGCCTTTACAATTGCCTTTGCATCATTAATCTCATCTACTGAAGGTGAGAATATTTCATGAGTCATTTGTATTTGCTTCGGATGGATAATGAGTTTTCCTTTAAAGCCAAGTTGTTTCGCATGTTTCGCTTCATTTTCAAAACCTGCTTCATTATGGAAGTCTGCATAAACAGTATCAATTGGTGACCCTATTCCTGCTGCTCTAGAGGCAATGACAATTTGAGAACGGGCAAATAACAATTCCGTCCCACTAGCTGAAAGTTCGCATCCTATATCTAACGAAAAATCGATTGAACCAAACGCTAGTTTGGAAACCAACTCATCTTCAGCTGCAATCGCATACGCAAATTGAATTCCTTTTGCCGTTTCAATTAAAGGGATTACTTGGAAAGCAGATGAGTGATCCATGGTAACTTCTCGGATTTTCTTGCAAACGAGTCTAATGTCATGCTCACTTTCCGATTTAGGTACGACAATACCTGCTGCACCATTTGTTACCGCACAGATTAAGTCTTCCTCCCAAAAAGATGTCTCACAATCGTTAATCCTTACCAAAATCTCTTTTTCTTTGCTAAACCTTATTAATGACTCTTTAACCGTTTTCCTTGCATTTTCTTTTTCAGCTAATGCGACTGCATCTTCTAAATCGATGATGATACAGTCTGCATCAGATGCAATCGCTTTTTTTATCATGTCCTTGTTAGTCCCAGGTACAAATAAATAAGATCTTGCTAGATTCATGGATTATCCCTCATTTATTAAATTGGTTTGTAGGCTTTTTCCTCTATGTTGGCAATAATGGCATCAGTTACTTCTGTAATATTAGACTTTCCACCAATATCAGGAGTTTTAATGCCGGCATGCAATGTATTTTCAATTGCATCTAACACGAGTGTCCCCATTTCCACCTCACCTAGATGATCCAACATCATTTTAGCCGTCCAAATTTGGCCAATCGGATTCGCAATACCTTTTCCGTAAATATCAGGAGCTGAGCCATGGACCGGTTCAAACATAGAAGGATATTTGCCGTTTAAATTTACATTAGCAGCAGGAGCTATTCCGATACTTCCCATAATTGCTCCGCCTATATCACTTAAAATATCTCCAAATAGATTACTTGCTACGACAACATCCATCGTTTGTGGTTTTGTAATGAAAAAAGCAGATAGGGCATCAATGTGAATATTCTGAACCTGAATATCCGAGAAATTTTGTGCTATTTCAGCTAATACTTCATCCCAAAAAGGCATGGAGTGGACGATTCCATTCGATTTGGTAGCGCTCGTTAAATGTCCACTTCTTTTTCTAGCTAGTTCAAATGCATATTCCATCACGCGAGAAACGCCTTTTTTTGTGAAGACAGAGTTCTGGACGACAATCTCATCCATCCCATTGTGAACTCTTCCCCCGCTGCTACTATATTCGCCCTCACTATTTTCTCGGACGATCATAATATCGAAATCTTGTGGATTGGATAAAGGAGATACCATTCCTTTTAAAAGTCTTGCAGGTCTTACATTAATGACCTGTTCAAATTCTCGGCGAATTTTTAAAAGTAGACCACCTAAAGAAATATGATCTTTTACTAAAGACGGATCCCCAATCGCTCCTAAAAAGATCGCATCACTTTGACTTAGTAAATCTAAACCATCGTCTGGCATCATTTGCCCGTGTTCAACATAATACTGAGAACTCCATGGATAATGCGTATAATTGAATGTCAATCCTCCATGAATTTTCGCAACTGTATCTAATACGCGTAATGCTTCTGGTACAACTTCTTTTCCTATTCCATCACCAGGAATAACGGATAGCTCAATTTTTTTCAAATTAAATCTCCTCTCCATTTGAATTGTTTACTTCAGTTCTTTTGAATCATTTTGATTAAATTTTCTTTAGTTCTTCTAATATGTTTTTCCGTCACTTCTCTTAATTTCATTGCATCTTTTTCTTTAATATATTTCAACATTAAACGGTGCTCATCGTGAGACTCCGGTAGATGATTCGCAAGTAAACTTGGAGTATTTGGCGGAATTCCTTTCCACAATGTATGGATAAAGGATTTAATTCTTCTCCACGGACAAGCTTCGATAATTATTTGATGAAACTCTTTGTTTAATATCACATATTCGTGCATATCACGTTCACTACTTTTTAAGTGAAGCATTTTTTCATATAGATATTCTAGTTCTTTTATGTCCTCTTCCTCTAAATAGGGAAGAGATTGAACTACTACTTCTCCTTCTAACATTTGTCTAAGCTGATAAATTTCTTCAATGTCTTCTATCGATATAGGTGTAACGATAGCTCCTTTTCTTGGTTCAATACGAACTAGCCCTTCTACTTCTAGTTGTCTTAACGCTTCACGAAGTGGCATTCTGCTCACTCCTAGTTTTTGGGCCCATTCTTCTTGTGTGAGCCGATCACCCATTTGAAATTCACCTTTTAGTATCAAATCTCTTAATTTGGTCGTTACCTTAGATTGTAAAGTAGCTCGATCCTGCTCCGTTAATTTGAAATTTTCCATTGCGCACTCCCTAACTCGTTGCGGATATAGTTTTTTCCCTTATTTCCACATCGAACATTTCTTCTATATGCTTTACAATGGCCGTATGGTCTTCCTGCCCTTTTCCGTTCGACCAGGCTTGCTTCCATAATTGAAAAGAAGCACTCGATATAAACATAGGAACCTTTTCCTCTTCCGCCATACTCAAGGCGATTTTTAAATCTTTTACCATTAAATCGAGTGTAAACCCTATCTCGAAGTTTCTCGTTAACACTTGGTTCGGGAATTTAAAATCACTCGAAAAACTTTTTCCTGTACTGGAATTAATGACGTCCAACATTTTAGTTGGGTCTAATCCTAGTTTTACCCCAAGAGCCATTGCTTCTCCTGTTGCCGCTAAAGTCGTTGCAGAAATCATATTGTTTAATGCTTTTATCGTATGACCGGCGCCAATTTCTCCAACATGAATAATATTCTGTCCAATGAAATTTAAGAGGGGTTTTACTTCTTCAAAATCGGCAACTTCCCCGCCGACCATGATGGACAATGTCCCATCTTCAGCCTTTTTCACGCCTCCACTAACAGGAGCATCGATCATCCGCAATCCTTTCGTTTTTAGCATTTCGCTCAGTTCCTTCGTCACCGAAGGAATGGATGTGGTCATATCGATTAATAGGCTGTTCGGCCGTAACTCTTTTATCAAGCCTTGTTGCCCTGTTAAAATTTCTTTGACGATATATACATTAGGGAGAACAGTAATTACATAAGGAAACTTCAACGCTAAATCAGCTGGACTTTCTGCTTCTACTGCTCCTAAACCTACTAATGTTTGCATAAACGCTTTATTGACATCGAAAACACCTACTTCAACACCTTGATCTAATAACCTTTTTGCAATCCTACCCCCCATATTGCCTAAACCGATAATCCCTACTCTCATTATTTTTCGATCCTTTCTATTTCGGAATCATATGACTTATATTTAGAAACGCCCTCTTCGTAAATATCTCCACCATACATATCATTAATGACAAACACTGGAAAGTTCTCAATCGTTAATCTTCTTATTGCTTCTGTCCCTAAATCTTCATACGCAACTATTTCAGAAGATTTGATCGAACGAGAAATTAATGCGGCAGCTCCACCAACTGCACCGAAATAGACAGCCTTATGCTTTATCATTGCTTTCTTCACATCATCGCTACGGTATCCCTTTCCAATCATCCCCTTTAATCCTGCTTCCAGTAATCTTGGTGTATATAAATCCATTCTTCCACTAGTCGTTGGTCCAGCTGAACCAATAACTTTTCCGGGCTTTGCTGGTGTTGGTCCTACATAGTAAATCACTTGATTGGATAGATTAATTGGGAAAGGAATTCCTTCTTTTTCTTGTTCAATCATTCGTTTATGAGCAGCATCTCTCGCAGTATAAACAACGCCAGATATCAGTACGCGGTCGCCTGCTTTTAATGAAATAAGGTCAGCTTCTTGTAATGGTAGATTTATTTTTTTCTGCACAGTTTGCTCTCCTTAATATCAAATTCGCCTTGGCGTATTTGTGCCCAGATTTTTATCTAGCTCGCTCGATAAATTCCTTTAAAAATCTGTGGCATCCGCCGGGGGCATTAACTTTATTCAGCAGGGGTTTGCGGATTCCTACTGAATTGTATTCATGCTTTGCATTCATCTCACTACTTATAGAAATGGGAAAATCTGCTGAATTAAGTTAAAATAATGGTTTGATGGCGGCTGGCGTGACAGTTAAGGTTAACCGCAACAGGTAGTGCGGCTATATGACAGGATTCAACCTCTACTTTTACATCTAGTGCGGTTGTACTTCCACCCATCCCTTGTGGACCGATACCTAGTCGGTTGATCTCCTTCATCAGCTCCTCTTCTAGCTCAGCAACAACAGGGTCTTCATGGCGAATACCTAAAGGCCGAAACAATGATTTTTTCGCTAAGTAAGCACAGCGCTCAAAGTTTCCACCAATACCAACACCTACTACTAGCGGAGGACACGCATTAGGACCAGCTTCTTTTACGATCGATAGAATATATTTTTTCACTCCTTCAATCCCATCTGAAGGTTTTAACATCTTCAAATCACTCATATTTTCTGCGCCTCCACCTTTTGCAGTCATATGAATCGTTATACTGTCTCCCTCCACTAAGTCGAGATGGACAATGGCTGGTGTATTATCTCCTGTATTTTTGCGATTCAATGGATTATAAATGATGGAATTTCGCAAATAACCTTCTCCGTATCCCTTTTTGACTCCTTCATTAATCGCATCGACCAAGCTTCCTCCAACAATATGACAGTCTTGGCCTACTTCCACGATGAAGACGGCTGTTCCAGTATCCTGACACATTGGCACTTGTTCAGTTTTAGCGATATCCGCATTCTCGATTAACTGGCTAATCACTTCTTTCCCTATTGCTGATTGTTCGGTTTGTAGCGCTAGTTTAAAAGCAGAATAAACATCTTCCCCCAAATTGTAATTTGATTTCTTACACATCTCTGCAACTTGTTCAACGATATGTTCGTAATGGATTATTTTCATCTACTATCCTACTTTCTCCTTTTTTCTAACGCACAATATAAAAGGTTCCAAGTGCCTTTGCTATTAACCTTCCTTCATCATCTGTAATATCACACTCAGAAACTACCGTATTCTTTCCTTGATAAAGGATAGTAGGACTTGCGATCAAACGAGAACCTTGCCCCTTTTTGATAAAGTTTACTTTTAGTTCTAAAGTCAAAACCTTTTCTCCCTCTTCCAGAGATTTTAATATTTGAAATCCAATGGCGACATCCGCCAGTGTGTAAATAGAGCCCCCCTGAGCAACACCATATGTATTTTCATTTTGAATGCCTAATTTCATTTCAGTTGTGCCATTTTCATTTTGTTGAATCCCTAAAAATCTCCCTAAAAAGTGCATCGGGATATCGGTTAATTGCTCATCAGTAGAGGAAGCCTGATAAAGAGACAGTAAGTAGGATATCTGGCTTAGCTCATGATTACTTAAGCTTTTTAATGTGTTTTGTATAAAGTTGAGTTGTTCATTTTTATTAGCTTCCATCGTATTTCCCCCTCCTTATCTTGCTTCCCTTTTATTAGTTAGCCATTACAGATTCCGCACTCTCTATAAACTCTAGTGCTAAAATATCTCGTATAATCTGCTGTTTTTTTATATCGGAAATTTCGTTGGTCATATTCGTAAACTTGTCAATTAGTTCTTCTGCAGTAACAGCGTTTTCTGGGTCGCCTTTTGGAAAATCGGATTGTTTATGGATCGTTTCTCCATTCGCTAAAACAACTTCTACTGTAGCTCCCCATTGTTCTGGGTAGTTCGCATTGATATGTGGATCAATACTTACATGTACTTTTTTCAATAGTTGTCGAATTTGACTGTCCCATAAAGTAGATTCATTAAAATCTGCTAAGCCTGCGCTTCCAGTTAAAATCGCTAATGCTGAACAAAATTGCAAACTAAATTTAGCAGCATACTCGGTTGTTGGGTCATCATTGTCTGTTATATCTATGGCAGCTTTATATGATTTAACCGTAATAGACTCAATTTCCTCAAAGGTTGGTCTGCGTTCCTGAAAAATTTCAATTAATAAATCAATTGCATGATGCGTATGGCGGCAGGATGCATGAATTTTAAAGGAATTCTCTAGAATTTTGAATTCTTTTCCTAAACCTTCTGTTATTTTGGATGCATCATATTGATCACTCATCGCTTTAAAAAATCCACGATCACCTTCCAAAATTTTTCTTGGACCAGTAAAACCTTTATGTGCTAATAGTGCTGCTAGAACTCCATTCATTGCTGCTTTTCCAGAATGTAGTTGTTTGGTCATTGCACCATCTACGATAAATTCCCATAGTCCAGCTGCTTGTGTACCTGCATTTCCTAATGCAAAAACCATTTCATCTTCCGTCAGATGAAGTAATTTTGCAGCCGCAATAGCTGCACCAAATGTTCCACACGTCGCAGTATTATGCCAATAGTAGTAATGGGACGGGGAAACTGCTTCTCCAATTCTAAAACAAACTTCATAGCCAATAACGATTGCGGTTATTAACTCTTTCCCAGATAGCTTTTTCCATTGTGCTACAGCAAGTGCTGCGGGAATGACGACAGTAGCTGCATGGATAATGGACCCTTTATGAATGTCATCTAGCTCTACTACATGACTTGCTGCACCATTTACAAGTGCTGCATTAATAGCAGACGATTTCCCTCCAGTAAAAAGGCTTGCTTGTTCTGAACCGCCCATCTCTTTTACTAGTTCACTTATCATCTGAACTGGTACTTTATTAGAACCAGCGATAGCTGATCCAAAATAATCCAATATACAAAGCTTTGTAAATTCTACAACTTCAGGCGGTATTTTCTCATAGGTTAGTTCTTGACTGTATTTGGCTAACTCTCTACTTAAATCCATGTTTCAAGTCTCCTTTATGGAATATAAAAAAAGCATAAAGTGCATCTTGGGGTCCGTTATCTGAAATATTTAGCTCAACTTCTAATGGCTTTTATTCAAAATATGAGCGATTCGCAAGATAGAGGTTGAAAATCGCAAGGTCATCAGTGAGAAGCGCAAAATAGACTCCACAAATCGCCAGATGCACAACTTGAATCGCAAGATACCCTGTTACCGTGATGTATGCTCTATCGTTTACTGTACTTTTTGTATAGGATACTTTCACTATGCTTTTTTAAAATGTTTTGATTTGGCGTGACGTTTTGTATTTTGTATCCAATAATACTTCAAAAATTTTTAGTTCTTTTCTTCTTTATCCATTTCATCAAAAACTTCTTTTGCCGTTCTAAAACTATCAATCGCTGCTGGCACTCCACAATAAATAGCAGTCTGTAAAAATATTTCTTGAATTTCATCTTTCGTTAGACCATTATTGATGGCCCCTCTCACATGAAGTTTTAATTCATGTGGTCTATTTAAAGCGGTAATCATGGCGAGATTTAACATACTTCTTGTTTTCTTTGGTAGACCTGGTCTTGCCCAGATCTCCCCCCAACAATATTCTGTTACGAGTTCTTGCATTGGCATATTAAAATCAGTTGCATTTTGAATGGAACTATCTACATACTCTGCTCCGAGAACACTGCGTCTTATTTCTAATCCTTTTTCAAATTTTTCTTTGTTCATAACGATTCTCCTGCCTCTTTTTTATTTGGATAACACTTTGTTTTTTTGATTCATAAGGATCAACTTAGCTATAGAAGGATACTCATCTAAATGTAATAGGAAATTTGCCATACTATCCGAGCTTGATTTGCCTAAATTTCCTTCCACGAGACTACTAAACTTTGCTAATAGTTCCTTTTCTTGCATCGGATTTTGGATACTACCTTTTGCATGTTCTACTTTATGCGTTATTTCTGATCCATCTTTTAAAATGGCTGTCACTTCAACCTCTTCTTCTTTTATCGCTTCATCTATCGTAATACTTATTTTCTTTTGCATTTCTAGCACTTTTTCATTTTTCACTTTTTCATCGGTATATTGTCTTTCACTTGCATCGCCATCTAAAAATGCAATGGCAGCTGTGAAGTATACACTGAACTTTCCTTCTAATCCTGTTTGAGGTGTTTCTTTTCCAGTCAATTCAAGTACATAAGGATGAACTTTTAGCTCGATAGACTGAAGATCTTCAGGTGAAACTCTGCTCTGTAAATAGATACATGCATCAATCGAAGGATGTAGCACAATGCCACAAGCATATGGTTTAAAACTATTTTTCAATAGTTCCCAGTCTTCACCCCAAAGGACATTTACTTTTTCTAAATCATGTTCTGGTGCCAGTACATTTGCAAAGCCTCGTTTAGCTTCTAAAATCTGTTCAGAACTTGTAAATCCTTTTTTTGCCAGAAGTGCAGCAAGTAGCCCATTTTGTGCGGCTTTTCCAGGATGGAATGGTTTCGTCATCGTTCCAAATACTTCTCTTAAACCAGAGGATTGTGTTCCTGCGATTCCTAGTGCCCATGTTAATTGCTCCCTGTCTAATTTTAGAAGGATTCCCGCTGCAATAGCCGCTCCAAAAACACCGGTAGTACTCGTAATATGCCAGCCTAGTTGATAGTGGCTTGGATAAACTGCATTAGCAATTCTTAATTCTGCTTCGCACCCTAAAATAAACGCATGCAATATTTCTTCTCCACTTAAACCTAAATGCTCTCCTAGAGCAAAAACGACTGGAGCAACTGGACCACTTGGATGATGAATCGTATCCAGGTGCGTGTCATCGTAGTCAAAAATATGCGAAGATGTTCCATTTATTAATGCAGCCATTAATAGATCGACCTTTTCTTCTCGACCAAAAATGGAGGCTTGTTCTGCAGTTTTTAAGTCTTTTGTTACTTCTAATAACATATCGATAGAAGGATGGGTGGAAGCTCCAATTGCTACACCCATCCAATTTAACAAGCTTCTTTTCCCATGAAGTTTCACTTCTTGTGGAATTTGATCATAGGAAGTCGATAAACAATGATTCACTAACGTTTTTGTTACCATTTGCTTCCACCTCTTTACACGACCCTATTGTTTAGGTCGAGTTATTTATTTTCCTGCATTTCTTGCTGCTTCAATTACATCTGCCCCTATTTGAGATTTATATTCTTCATAAATAGGCTCCAATACTTTTTTGAATTCTTCCACTTGTTCTGGTGTTAACTCTACAATTTCTACATTGCCTCTTTCTTTTATCTTTTCAAGCGCTTTTTCATTCAGGCTTTTCGCTTCTGCACGTGCTACCTCAGTACCTGCTGCCAATCCGCCTTCCACAATTGCTTTTGTCGCAGCATTCATGCTGTCCCAGAATTTCGTGTTCGTAAATACAGCATAGTCAACACGCGTATGATTCATGACAGTCATATACTTTTGAACTTCGTCGAATTTTTTGGATTCGATATTACTAAATGTGTTTTCTTGTCCATCTACTACCCCTTGGTCAAGTGCAGTGTATAATTCTCCAAATGGAATAGACTCAGAACCCGCTCCAAGTGCTGAATACATAGATTCTAATACTTGACCACCTTGCGTACGGAATTTTAAACCTTTTAAATCGGCTGGTGAACTAATGGCATGTTTACCATTCGTTAAATGTTTTCCTCCATTTGGCCACATAGACAATCCAATAACACCATCGTCTTTTAGGCTACTTAATACTTCCTTTCCTTTTTCTCCATCCCAAAATGCAATTGCTTCGTTATCATCGGCAAACGCAAATGGAAGTGCAGGAACGTTGAATTGGGGGTTATTCCCTACGAATTTTGTTAAATCGGGTGCGATAAATTGAATATTATTTGCTACTAAGTTTTGATATTCATCTTGATCTCCAAACAGTGAACTATTCGGATAGATTTCTACTTTAATCTTGCCATCTGATTCTTTTTCAATATATTCCTTCATAGCTAGTGCACCTTGATGCTTCGGTGTATTTTCTGCAACAACGTGAGAAAATTTAATTTTCATTTCTTGCACTCCATCGCTACTTTCACCTGACACAGCAATTTTTTCATCACTTTGGCATGCTCCTAGAACGAATACGGACATGATTAATAATAGAAATATGGATAACTTTTTCACAAAAATCCCCCTTAAATTTTTTAGTAAAAAGATAATAATTACGAGTTTTGCATCATTATAAGTGAAAGGGCTTTCATATAAACCATTTCATTTTACTCAGCACACCACGCTTTCTAATTAACTTTATTAATGAATAAAAAATGAGTTGTCTCAAATCTTATGAATCTTGTTTATTGGATACAACTCAAATACAAATTATCACAACAAAAATCCATTGTAAAGAAGAATTAAAAATATTTAGTATATTCAGCTAAATGGTATTGTCTTTTGAATAACCCTATATTATTATTTAGTTTGTAATCCTGTATCCGAAATACAAATTTGATAAAGGAGGAATTTTATTGAGAGTTTTAAATTATATTGAAAGCGCTTTATCTGGATTTTTGTTCCTAGTAGGTATTGGTGTTAGTCTCTACTCAGTCTTCATGAGGTATGTAGTTGGGACTTCTCAAAGCTGGGCAACAGAAGTTTATACGATGCTACTTGTATGGGCAATTTTCATAGGCTTCTCTACAGCTTTAAAAGATGATAGACATATTGCCATTGAATTTCTTTACGACAAATCAGGTCCGAAAATGAAAAATTTCTGTCAAGTGATTACTTTTATTATTGGGATTGGTTTTAGTATTTTTATCTTTTGGACAGGCTTAGAGATGGTTTTAGTAGCGCATGCTCAGGCTATTAAAACGATTGATCTTGGTTTCCCTATTTGGATCAACTATTTAATCATGCCTATTGCAGGAGCGCTGTTATTTATTCGCTTCTGTGAAAAAGCATACAGATTTTTCGTGAAAAAAGAAGACGTGACCGGCGGAGGTGATATGGAATGGCAGCAATAATCGTCATTGCTTTATTGTTTGTATTAGCTTTTTTAAGAGTTCCTATTGCGATAAGTCTAGTAGTATCCAGTATTACTGGTCTATTTTTAGTAGACTTCTCTCTTAACACGGTCATTCAAAAAATGTTTACGGGTGTGAATAGTACTACACTAATGGCCATCCCTGGTTTTGTATTCGCAGGTCTCATCATGGCTAAAGGTGGAATTTCCAAATATTTGATCGAATGTATTAGAACTTGGGTAGGTCATACAAAGGGGGGCTTATCTGTCGTTGCTGTTCTAGCATGTATGGTTTTTGCTGCGATTTCTGGATCGAGCCCCGCTACTGCAGCAGCTATTGGAGCAATTATGATCCCAATGATGGTGAAAGCAGGATATGATAAGAATTACGCGATGGGATTAGTTGCAGCAGCTGGGACATTAGGAATTCTAATTCCGCCTTCTATCCCACTTATTCTTTATAGTTCGGTTTCGGAAGAATCTACTGGAAAATTATTTTCAGCAGGTATTTTACCAGGAATATTGCTTGGCTTCGCCCTAATGGTATATGCGGTAATCGTGGCGCATCGAAAAGGCTATGGTGGATTGGAAAAAGTGCCTTTAAATGAGCGATGGAGACCCACATTAAAAGCGGTATGGGGATTAGTAATGCCTATCCTTATATTAGGAGCAATTTATAGTGGAGTTGTTACACCAACAGAAGCATCCTTTTTAGCTTGCTTATATTCTATTATTGTATCGATTTTTATTTATAGAGAATTAGATTGGAGTAAATTTAAACAAATAGTAACAGAATCGATTACTACTACATCGATGATCTTTTTAATTATTGCTTCTGCGCTTATATTAGGGATGTTTTTAACGACGGAACAAATTCCACAAGAGTTTGCTACTTGGGTGAGTGATAGTGGTTTTAATAAATGGACGTTTTTATTAATCATTAGTATTGCATTTTTTATACTTGGAATGTTCTTAGAGCCAACTGCCATTATATTAATTACACTCCCAATTTTATTACCAATAATTACAGCATTAGATATAAACGTAATCCATTTTGCGATTATCATGGTAGTAAATATGGAGCTTGGTATGATTACACCACCGGTCGGACTCAATTTGTTCGTTGTGAGTGCAATCGCAGAGGAAAAAGTCGATCGCGTAATCAGAGGTGTAGTGCCGTTTTTTGCCATCTTTGCTATTGTACTTGTGATTATTATCATTTTCCCTCAAATTTCGTTAATACTCACAAAGTAATCGTTACAGGAGTGAAACACAAAAAAGCCATGAACTTCGGAGATTCTTTTTAATCCTCGGTTCTTGGCTTTCTATTATTTACTCTGCATTATGCATTTCTTCTAGTACTCGGTTTACGCATTTTCTAAGTATACATTCCTTTTAAACGAGTGAACCGCCTGTTTTACTGTATTTAATAATACCTTCTGCGCTTCGATAAGCTAGCGCCCCAACTGTTCCAGTCGGATTATATCCACCGTTATGCGGGAAATTCCCTGCGCCAACGACAAATAAATTCTCCGCATCCCAGTGCTGTAAATACGTATTCACAACGCTATTATCCGGGCTCGCTCCCATAATAGTACCGCCAGTATTATGAGTCGTTTGATAACCAACAATGTCATAATCCGTAATAGGGTTTTTACCTTCAACCAATTTTGCACCCATTTCCTTCATTATATTAAACGATATTTCCGTTAAATATTTATGCAAGGCTTTATCTTGATCCGTAAAATTATACGTCATTTGAAGAAGCGGTAACCCATACGCATCTTTATATTTACTATCTAATGAAAGGAAATTCTCTTTATGTGGCATTGACGCTCCTTGGCCACCAATCGATAGTGTACGAGTAAAGTTGTGAATAGAGTTTTTCTTGAATTCCGCTCCCCATGTAGGCGTATCACGAGGAATTGGATTTGTTTCAATTGGTCTAACACCTGTTTGCGTAAGGGAAATACTTGCCCCGTGAATAAAATTTAAATCGCTATGATCAAAACTATCACCATTAAAGTCATCGATTGTCATGCCGAGCGCACCTGCACCCATAAATGTATTCATTTGCTCATCAAAATAACCATTTGCACCTGGAAGAATTTGATAGCAGTAATTCTTCCCTAATGTTCCCTTACCCGTAGCAGGATCATATTGTTCTCCAATCTTAGATACCATCAGAAGTTTTGCATTATTCATGACATAACTTGTTAATACGACTACTTCCGCTGGTTGAATAAATTCTTCCCCAGAAAGGATATCTAAGTATTTCACACCCGTTACTTTATTTCCTTGTTTTATTACTTCTACCACATTTGCTCGGTACCTGATTTCAAAGTTACCAGTTTTCTCTGCTGTCGGTATGACCGTTATTTCCGCGGAGCTCTTCGCACCATACTCGCAACCGAATCGCTCACAGAAACCACAATATTGACAGGCATTTATCGATGCTCCGTCAGGATTTGTGTACGGTTCGGATAAATTCGCAGAAGGTAGCATAAATGGGTTATACCCTAATTTTTGTGTAGCACTTTCGAATTTCTTTAATATCGGTGTTTTTTTCATCGGCGGGGTAGGGAAAGGCTCTGCTCGTTTTCCCCAAAATGGATTGGTATCTTCACCGGATATGCCGAGAGTTTGTTCATATTTATAGAAATACGGCTCTAATTCATCGTAAGTTACTCCCCAGTCTTGTAGCAAGTAATCTTTGGATAACTTATTTGGTCCATATTTTTCATCCGTCATTGTTTTAATTTGAAAATCGTATGGTAAGAATCTCCAAGAATGACCATTCCAATGAGTCAAAGAACCGCCTAGTCCGTTTCCAAGTAGAAAAGAGCTCATTTGACGCATAGGAAGTGCAGGCATTTTCCGGTGATTTCGAATCGTAATTGTCTCTTTGGATAAGTTTTGCATTAATTCGTATCGAACCGCATATCTATACTCGTCGTGTACTTTCAAATAATCTTCTGTTCCCCGCTTTTCTCCTCGTTCTAAACCAACAACCTTGAGTCCGGCTTTCGAACATTCTGCAGCGATCAACCCGCCTGTCCATCCTAACCCAACTGTTACAACATCTACTTTCGGTAATGTAGTAGCCATTAATAGTACCCCTTTCTCCTCTTACATGCTGCCAAGCGACTTTGGCTCGATTTTTTGGAATTCTTCGCTTTCAATTACGCTAATATAAGCCATTTGGTGTCCAGGGAAATCTTTCATTCTCCAACCATCCATATTATTATTTCCGCTATACATAGGATCCGAATATGCTCCTTCTAATGTTGCAGTTCGAAGTAGTCTAAAGAAAAATGCAGAAGTGGTTCCAACCATTGGAACTTCATCCTTCGCAAAAGCAGTTAAGATTTCATCCATTTGCTGCGGTTCTAAACTTGCAAATCCACTATTGAACCTTGCTTGGGCTTCCCCTTCTAGTTTGGCAATCCCTTGCTTAAAAACTTCCGCGCGTGTCAACCGACTTTGATACCCTTGCGTTGGTGCACCGACCGCAAATGGTCCCTGCATGTACTCTTTCGTGTTACTACCATATTGACCCGCTAATTGACGATCGAGGAAATAAGGAACCCCTAACTCAATCGCCCCTGGGCCTAAATCATCTTTCGGAAAAATACGTTCCATCGCGTTCGAGATCACTTCAAAATCTCGATTATTTTGGAAAAATTGGAATCCTGCATTCGCATGTTGCGTATGATCACTCGGACTTGTCCCTTTTGGTGCAGTCGTTGGACTCGTCCCATTGACGTTATAACCAACCAATCCACCGATTATTC
The DNA here is from genome assembly GCF_044762745.1 of Psychrobacillus sp. NPDC096426. NCBI lineage: Bacteria > Bacillati > Bacillota > Bacilli > Caryophanales > Bacillaceae > Psychrobacillus > Psychrobacillus sp. NPDC096426. The sequence goes on from NZ_JBIWEX010000008.1 coordinate 56,971, forward strand.
CCCCACCGATTAAAGCTCCAGCGGCAACTCCTGTCGTTTTTAAAAAGTCTCTTCTTGTTGAAACATTTTTCTTTTCTTCTGACATAATCATAATCTCCTTAAAAAATGATGAATTCAACATTACCTTCAACGAAAGTTTAGCCAAATATAACCAAACTCAATCATCTAACAAAAACCTAATACAAACTTTTTACAGCCTGGAAAATTCCTTTTGAATATCCCTATTTCATCGCTCATATATTAGTAGAGTGGAAATTTTGACTTCGTATTGGAGGAGTATGAATGGGTTATTACGTAAAAGTGGAAAAAGGGGTTAATATTTTTGTGGAGGATATTAACTCAAATTCGAATAAAACCATTTTATTTATCCACGGTTGGCCCGCAAATCATCGAATGTTTGAGTATCAATTCAATCATCTTCCAATGATGGGCTATCGTTGCATTGCAATCGATATTCGTGGGTTTGGAAAGTCGAGTAAACCGTGGAGCAGCTATACATATGATCGGTTAGCAGACGATATCCGCATCATTATTGATACACTTGGCTTGGAAGATATAACACTCGCTGGGCACTCGATGGGAGGAGCCATTTCCATTCGCTATATTGCTCGACATGCGGGTTATAAAGTATCGAAACTTGCGTTAATTGGAGCAGCTGCCCCTGTTTTTACGAAACGACAGGATTTCCCGTATGGAAAAACAGTGGAAGAAGTAAATAAATTAATAGAAGCAACTTATGCAGATCGTCCTAAAATGTTAAGTGATTTTGGTGATACCTTCTTTGCCCGCTACTTATCAAAGAGTTTTATCGAATGGTTCCACGATCTTGGATTAGCAGCATCGGGTAATGCTACTGCCAAATGTTTAGTCTCTCTTCGAGACGAAGATCTACGCAATGACCTACGACATATAAACGTCCCAACAGCCATTTTGCATGGAAAACAAGATAGAGTATGTTCATTCGATCTTGCCGAACTCATGCATCGAAGCATCAAGAATTCGATATTAATTCCTTTTGAATATAGTGGACATGGATTATTTTATTGTGAGATGGAAAAATTCAATGAGGAAATTGCAAACTTTGTTGGATAAAAAAAGCTATTTCACAAAGGGCTTCCCTTTATGAAATAGCTTTTATTTGTCAGCAAACCTTCTTATTTGTGGCTGCCTGGCACCTGTAATATTATATCCCCTATCAACTGAGGCAACCACTCATTTAAATTAGTAAATTGGAAACCTAAAGTGCTAGCTTTCTCGTTGCTGATCAGCCATGACTTAGAAATGTTAAACGGCGAAACATTCGTCTCATCTGGAATAGATGTAATGATCGCAGAAGTTTGTATCTTTTCTTCTATAGTAGTAATCATGTCTCTTAATTTCACTTTTCCGTTAGACAACGCATTAATTGGTCCAGTGAAGTCTGAAAGACCAATCCAAGCAAGAAATTCTCCTGCTTCTTCTTCGGTAATAAAATCAATCGACGCCTCTGGATTTACTAAGTGTATCTCCTCGTGATTTAAGATCTTTTCAATATGGAAATGAAGTCGTTTCGTGTAATCATTCAATCCCAAAACAATTGGAAATCTCACTGCTACAACAGGGAAGGTTGCTTTTTGAAAAAATACCGCTTCTGCTTGTCGTTTTCCTTCGTTGTATGTGAAGTCCTCTTTTGGTCCTGGAATAATGTTGTATTCGAAAGGATTAAAGTCTTCTTCCACGAAACCTCCTTCCCCATAGACGGACTTAGAAGAAGTGAATACGTATTTCTTCGTTTTGTCATGGAACACTTCAATAGCGTCCAATGCTTCCTGAGAGGAATAACAAATTTGATCGAAAACGATATCCCATGTTTCATTTCCACAACGTTCCTTGAATTGTCCTAAGTCTAAACGATCAACAATAATACGATTCACTTTAGTTGAAAACGGATCCTGCGTTTTCCCCCTCGTCGCGATTGTTACCTCAAAACCTTTTGCCAACAATGCTTCTACTAAATGCACGCCAAAAAATCTAGTGCCCCCTATTACTAATGCTTTTCTCATTTTTTCATCCCCTTTTTTTATGAACATACTATATCTATTCATCTAAAGCAATATTATTCATTACTATTATAACTTCCTATAATAGTCAAAAAAGGGGCTGTTCCAAAGTCGGTTGGTGTCGACTTTGGGGACAGCCCCTATATTACTTATTTTTTACTTTGCAATGTTTACAATTCTACCTTCAATTTTAGGGTCTACTTCACCAGCAGTTTTTAAGTATGCTGCGAAGCTTTCCCAGTCGGAGATTCCGATATCAGTTGCACGACCTGCTGCTGCTGCGCTAGCGAAATCAGGACCACCTGCGATGTAAGAGTTTGTGATGACTGTATATGTTTTTGCATCATCTACCGGAGCAAATTTTCCGTCTTTGTCTGCTGCTTGTATCGAAACAACTCGTTTGCCAGCTGGTTTCGAGCTATCAAATTCGATTTTCAGACCAGCTACATGTAGGAAAGAACCACTTTCCGTTGGTACCGCAGAAACGCCACCTTCGATAACTTGTTTTAATTCTGCTCCTGTTAGGTCTACGCTGTATAGACCGTTATTGAATGATAATACAGTAAGTACATCACCCATTGTGATTGGTCCTTGGTCAACTGGTCCGCGAACTCCACCACCATTTTGTAGGGCAATCGTTGCATTTGGAGATACTAGTTTACCTTGTGCTAACATACTATCCGCAACAAGGTTTCCAAGTGCTGTTTCACTGTTTCGTACACTTTCTCCTTTATTGCCAGGATCGCCAGTACGAGGATTTACTAAAGCATTAACTGCAATTCCACCTGTTTCTTGGTTTTGTACTGCTGAAATTCCGATTTTAAATGGTGCAAGGATTGCTTCTGCTTCTGGATCTGCTTTCTGCTCACCTATTGCGATTAGTTTATTTACATGACTAACAATTACGCCGTTTTCATCAAACTTTACGTCCAATGTCCCAACGTTTGCACTGCTAGAACCAGTTTGTACGATGACTGTTGGGTCTTTTTGAGCACCTTTCTCATCTTTATCGACAATAGTTGCTTCGTTTAGTGTTGTGTGTGAATGTCCTCCAACAATTATATCGATGCCTTCTACATGAGCTGCTAATAAAAGATCGTTCTTATCGACAGGGTTATCATATCCTAAGTGACTTAGTGCAACGATTTTTATCGACACCTTGAGCCTCTAATGAAGCAACTGCTTTTTCTGCCTCTTTCAAATAATCTTCAAACGTTACTTTGTTAGGACTTGAGCTACCAGCAGTCGTTTCGGTTGTTAAACCAAAGATTCCAACTTTTTCTCCATCTACTTCTATGATCGTTCCATCATAAATATTTCCTGGAGTTGCATTTGGTGCAATCGTTTCCTTATGCAGTCCAGCAAGTTTCTCATCTTTAGAAAAATCAACATTTGCTGTCACGATTGGGAATTTTGCATTTTTCACAAAATTTGCTAACGCTTGATGTCCTTCCGCCGTTTTCCCTAGGTCAAACTCGTGGTTTCCTAATGTCATGGCATCATATCCCATGTAATTCATTAACGCTAAATCTGCTTCACCTTGATATTCTGTAAAGTATAAAGTCCCTTGGAATACATCTCCTGCGTCAAGCAGTAATGCATTCGGCTTTTCTTTACGAACATCCTTGATAATGGTTGCCCGTTTTGGAGCATTTTCAATAGCTGCATGTGTATCATTTGTATGAATGATGGAGAGTTCGAAGTTAGTAGGTTCGACATCACTAGGTATGTATGCCGCAAGTTGTGCATGTTTTTTGTCTGCTGGTGTTTTGAATTTAGTTAAAAGTAAATCGCGTGGTGCTTTACCAGTGAAGCGATACATGATTGCGGACCTTGAATTTAGTTGATCGGATAACTTTTGAAGTTGTTTTCCTACTTCTGCCGAATCTTTCGCTGTCTCTGCTTTTTCAATTGCCTCCATAATTGGATTTAAGTATTCAGTTGCATAGTTATATGCATCAATATATGGAATAACTCCTTTAGCAATTCTTTCATTATATAAGTCTTCTAAGTCATTTAATAATGCTTTCTTGTTTGCTGCTTTCGATTTTTCGATTGCATTTTTCGCTTTTTGGTAGCTTTCTTTTGCCGTATTTAGAGCTGGGTATAGATCTTTACTCGTAGTGATTTTTCCTTTTTGAGCTGGTACAACATAAGCATAAGATGCCTCTTTCATATCTTTACGAGCTTGGTCCACCAAATCTTGTAATGAGCTACTTGCAAAACCAACGCCCGTTGATGAGAACAAAGATGCTGCAAGAACTGTAGCCATTACAGATTTTTTCACTGTATTTTTCTTCATAATATTCCTCCTACTCTACTAATCTACTTAAAATATTCAAAAACAATAACTATTTAAGAATAGTAAAATCAAATATTAAGTACAATGCAAATATTGTTAAATGCATGTAAATAATTATTTACATACATTTACAAAAAAAAGAAGTGTTACTGATGCTAGGCACCTGTAACACTTCTATATCATCTTTTCATCCGTCAAAAATACTCCACAAACACGCCATACCCAAAATACACCGTTAACAGCGATAAAGCGGCGAACACTACATCTTCTATCCTTCCTCCGGTTCTCGTTGTAATGGGGAAACGTACTCTGACTTTAAGTGGATACAGCAATTTAATCCCATTTTTCGTAGCCATATCTAATATGTAGTGGCTTGCCATCCCTACTAAAATTCCTGCTACAATCGATTCATTTGCCACGAATGAATTCAACAGAATTCCTATAAGAAATAAAAACAATAGACTATGTGTAAAGGAACGGTGCCCAAAAAGGGTGTTAATAATTTTAGATAGTAAAGGTAACTTCTTTCCTATTTTACTACCTCCGTGACAAATATCCGGGATCAAGGCACCAACGACCCCAGCTCCAACTAAAAGGACGGCTTCATAATTCGAAGTTTGTGCAAAAGCAAGACTTGCTGTAATACCGCCAATGATGTGAGTCTTTCCTGTCATGCTTCTTTTTTCTCCTTTTAATATAGTTAAATTACTATTTTACACTATTTTTCCAAGTGACTAAATAGTCTAGTAGTAATCATTTGCTAAAAACATCCACTACAAATTAACCGTTTATTGAAAATGTTTGACCGCTATTTAAAATGGGTAACATACTAATAATACATTTAGGGAGTGAGGAAGATGAATAAAACTAGATGTGCCTTATTAATTGGAGGAATTGCTGCATTATCGTATGCTTATTTCACTAAATTAGAAAATAGAGACCAAGCAATGACAACTTTAAAAAATACAAAAACGAAAATGAATTCTTATGCAGACACAAGAAAGCATAAACCAACGCAAATGACGAAAGCCGGTTTCTCAGACCCGAAAGATCCAGACGACAATCGAATGGTAGAAGAAGGAGCCATGACAAGCGTTCAATATTACAATGAAAAAGTGCAAGAACCTGGATCCAAGTCCGAAGCAAAAAATGCTTTTCCTAAATCACAACAAAAAAAGCTTCCTAAAACGGAAGAGTCTTTACCGGAAGCGAATAACCAATCGCCGGCAAAACAACAAAACACCAATCATAATGCCAAAAACTGAACAAAGCGGCTGAAGTGTACAATCTTCAGTCGCTTTTTTCATGAGGATAGCACATTTAATTTGTCCTTTGTAATAATGCTAACTTCGCTTTAGATGGAGTTTCATACCGAATTGTGTCACTTTTTTGGACGAAACTACCTCCACCTAAACCATAAAGACCATTCTGTTGTCCTTTATAGCTGTAAACTCGGTACTCTTCTCCCTTTTTCAATATTCGAATAGTAGATAACGAGCCATCCTTTTCGATTTTCATTAAATAAGTATCTTCGAGAATCGTTACTTTTCCAATTTGGCCAATTTTAAGCTCGGTTTTCCCCCACATTACTCTGGTTGTTGGAGATGGAACCTGTACAGGCAAAGAGTAAGACAGAAAAAATTGATCCGCTAATACCTGATATCCTTCTTCATTCGGATGGATATCTTTTGGATTTTCTAAAAAAGACGCACCGTTTACATCAAACGCAGATGCGACTTCAACAAAATGAACCCCTTCGTTTTTGGCAATTGTCGCCAACCGATTGTTCACGATAGAAAAAGCTAATTGCATTTGCTGTTTAGATGTGGTATTTTCCAAATGTGGCAATGGAAAATAATAACCAAATATATAAATATCTGCTTCCGGATTGAATGTTTTCACTTGTTGAATGGCAGACGTCATGTTCCCAGCTACTGTATTTAACAATGTTGTTGCTTTTGTAATATCTGTATTAATGCTTTCATCAATTGGGTTGTACATTGCATCGATGAAATCATTGGCACCACTAATGATTGTAACAAGTTCCGCGGTTTTTAAGGATTTCTGCACTTCCGGTCGCTTTAATGTTTCGAGCAGACCGACACTTGTTTCACCTGAAGCCGCATATTCTTTCGTAAAAGAAGCCAATATATCTTTCTTTGCAAGCGTTTCGCTTATGATATCTGTAAAGCCTCTACCTATCTTTTCTCCATAAGGAGTGTGCCCAGATGCCAACGAATCCCCTAACGCCACATAATCGATTTTCACCTTCTCAGCTTTTACTGTAGGAGTAAATACACTAAAAATAGTAATGGTTATAACTACTAAACAAGACCATATTTGCTTCATCATCCATTCCCTCCTCATACTGTCTATACTATGCAACAGTATCTTCTACCTTTCAAGTCGGTTCTTTATAAAAACTTTACTTAAAACAGCCTTAAATGTTGTTTTATTCTACTGTCAACTCACTAGTTGCTGTAATTTCAATTCCTTTCAATGCTTGTGTTGCAAGACGATCCGCTTCTGCATTCGTTTTTCGCGGCACTAGTTTGTATTCTGGTTGGATGCTTAAATCTTTCATTTTTACTTCAATCCGATCAGCCCAATTAGACAAATCTTTCTCTACTACCGGCCATTCCTCGCTTAAATGATTAAGGACAACTTGAGAGTCTCCGATGAACTGGACTGATAAATGATGGACTCCCAATAGTTCGAGCTCCTGTAAACTAAAATGAAGCGCTGCATATTCTGCTTCATTATTCGAAAGAAGCCCTGCAACAAATGCGTTCCGTCGTAATCTGTACGACTTACCGTTCTGCTCATAATAGATTGCACACCCCAAACCGGAGCTACTAGTATTTCGATCAAATCCACCGTCAAAATATACGGTCACATTATGCGGTTCGGTTTCGATTTCTTTTAAATAGCCCTTTAATTCTTTTATCGTCCACGAGCTATCAAAACGATCAACGAAACCCACGCTTTTCGTACGACCTGTCTTTTCCAAATCCTCGGCAATGAGCAAAGCTTGTGCTGCCGGCATCTCCTCAGACCGAAAAAGACTTTCGGTTCCCTTAGGTGATCTATATATCCATTCGATTAAAACGTTCATCGCAATTCCTCCAAACTAGTATGTTGGTGTAGTAAGTTTACCCAATGTATTTTGGTTTTAGAAGCGTTCCTTTTTTGAGGCATTCAAAAAAAGAAGAAAGCGCAATCCAATAGGACTACGCTTTCTTCTTTCCCCTAAACGAGGATACACTCGGAAAATTCGCTAATGCTTTTTCGCTAAACCGTTACTGACCATTTCAACATTCATCTCGTCAGTGCAGTTCACTAAGTCTGACAGTTATCCCGTCAAACATTCAGTTGCACTTCCACAAAAAACTTCTCTTTTACTTGCTCGGTATATCACGTTGGATCGAAACCTAAATATATCGGTTCCCGACGAGCGTGCCTTTAGCCAGTAAAGCAAATTTTCCGCCAAGGCTGTGCAAATCATCCTTTGGAGTCCCTTGTAAACACATTGTTTACCAGTCCCTTCCTACGGTAGTTCCGCCTTGTACTATTTATATACCCCGCTCAAAAATAGTTAAACATCATTTTTTTAAAACTATCTTACCCAGGGACAAAGTTCGACAAAGGAAGTCAATTTCAAAAAGGAAAATATCCATTTATGCATAACATAAAGATTTTTTGTTGCAAAAATAGTATATTAGAAACGCAAAAGATATTTAACATAGGTTTTATTAAGTAATTTGTACTCCTCTTTATAATCATTTAATCCCACTTCATGTATAAGGAGGATTACAAATTCTTAATGTTAAGTTTGGAGAAACTTACTACCAGCAGAGCTATATTAGAAATCGCAACCCAAATAGTTTTATTTAGTCTAAGTATTGTTTTTTATTTTGCTTGATCGCACGGATATAAAACGGAAGTTCTAGAAACTCGAAGAAAAATAGAGCTTGTTTGTACACTTCTTTGATTTCTGTAAGGGGAGCGTTCGTTTTTTCTAAGCATTGGCCTTTATAGTATAAAAATTGGCCGACCAAGAAGAAAAAAGATGTCTCTTTTGATTTTTGTATTCCTTGATTGGCAGTTTCTAGGGCAGCGTCATAGTCCTGTAACTCATAAAGTATATTGCATTTATTAAATAGTACTGTAATAAGTGTTTCATAAATTTTATGGTCGCTATAATTTTTATGAAAATGCTCTTTCAGAATTTTATTATAGTAGTATAAGCTTTTAGGAATTTCCCCGTTTTGAGCGTATATATTTGCAATGGAATTACTAATTTTTATATGTAAGAAGCGGAATTGAATAGTGGTTTGATTCGAAAAGTTTAAGATATCCTTTAAGCTATTAATACATTCTTCGGCTGTAATTACTTTCAAATAATAATGTGCAATATCTAAAAGGTACTTTAAATAAAAATTTAACCAAATATTATCTGTATCCATTTTGTTTTTTTCAATGATTGAAACGATTTTTTTATAGTTATGTTCTTTTAAGTGAAATTCAATTTCTTTAATTAATCTTTCACTTTCTAAAACATTTTTATTAAATAACATTTCGATAAAATATTCGATCGGGACTTGTAGTTTTAATGCGATTTTTAATAACGTATCTATTGCTGGATAAACTTCTCCGCCTTCAATTCGACTTATTGTCGACTGTGTGCATATATTATTTGCAAGCTCTTTTTGGGACATGCCCATTTCAGCTCTAAGTTTACTAATCTCTAAACCTAAGTATTTCATTTCCAAAAAGTATCACCTCATATTATAAAAAAGGACGGTAACAACATGAAAAAATTATCTATCATTTTACTAATCGTATTAGCAGTAGCTTTATATCCAAGCGCAAGCAATGAAAGTGCAAAATTTGTTGATAAACCAATCACTACTTTAGATCTACCTCTTATCCACTAGAACTAACAAATCCAATAAAGTTATTATTCTATTAATTTTATTGGATTTTTCAAATAATACAATGTAAATAATTACCACCACCCTCTCCTATAACCTTTCTTCAATTGCATTTCAATCGGGAGAGCTCTAAAACTTATATGTACAAGGAGAACAACTATGCAACTTAAAGCAAATAGTGTGGAATATCACCCTTCACAAATGGAGAATAACTCAGACAAAATACATGGCCATTCGAAAAATACTAGTTCTGAATTAAATTTTGTAGATAAACCTGGGTATCGACTATTTGCACCTTCAGTAGACAACGACACGAAATTACATTCACTTGAGTTGGACCTTGGATATGCAATAGAGCAAAACCAATTGGAATTGTACTATCAGCCTAAAGTTTACGCCAAAAACAACGAGATTATCGGTGCAGAAGCACTTTTAAGATGGAATCACCCGAAACTTGGAATGATTTCACCAAATGAGTTTATCCCTTTAGCAGAAAAAACAGGATTAATAAAAGAGATTGGAAAATGGGTTACAAGAACTGCCTGCATACAAAATAAAGCATGGCAAGAAGCAAAACTTCCACTAATTCCAATATCCGTAAATTTATCAGCTACACACTTTTTAGAAAAAGACTTAATTACGGACATAGTAAACACATTGAAAATAACGAATTTAGAACCCCAATACTTAGAAATCGAAATAACTGAAACATCCCTATTAGAAGAGGAAGAAATAGTTTTTTCCATATTAGATGAGCTACGAAATTTAGGTATTAAAATAGCTTTAGACGATTTTGGAACGGGTTACTCTTCTCTTTCTTATCTCAATCGTTTTAAAGGTAAAATAGATATACTTAAAATTGATCGTTCTTTTATTCAAAACTTAAGTGGCTCACATGAAGAAGATTCCAATTTTATCGTCAATATGATTATCCAATTATCTCATCAGTTGAAGATGAGCGTGATTGCTGAGGGTGTGGAAACGAATGATCAGCTACAAGTGTTACAAAAATACAATTGCAACACGATTCAAGGATATTTGTTTTCTAAACCTTTACCCGCAAGTGAGTTTACTAAACTTCTAAAAAAGTCCCTGTGTAAGAAGCAATTCTGAATCGTTTCTTACACAGGGACTAATGTAGGAACTTCTAAAATTCTCCAATGACTTTCAATGCTTTTAATGCTAGCAAAAGTTCAAATTGTTTTTGTGAATCTCTTAAATCTTCTTGAATAATTTCACGAATTTTAGATATTCGATAGCGCAATCCACTAATAGATAGTTTCAATTTTGCAGAGGTGTGTTCGAGATTTCCTCCGTTTATTAGAAACTCATATAGTGTTTGCATGTATTCTTTTTGTTGTTCCGTTTGTCCATAGATTGCTCCCAATTCCATCTCGGCTATTTTTTTTATGGCATTTTCTTCTTGGGAATGAACTAAAATCCCTAATATCCCCAGCTCCTTAAAATACAATGTAGGCTGATAATCTGTTGTAAACCTAGCAGCTGTCATTGCTTCTTTCATTAAACTATTTACACTTTGTAAATCATTACTTGTTGAACTGACACCAACATGACATTGGATTTTAGGGTAATATCTCTTGATTCTATCATAAAATATTGTCGGTCCGTTCTGCATTGCTGCATGATCTCCATCTTCTGGTATAAAGCATAAGATCCCATTTGCACGTTGAACTTGCAGTATCTCATAATCCTTTTCTTGAAAAAATTGAATAACTTCTTCGTAAACATTCGTGAAAATGGATAAGTTATCTTCTTTAATTAGACTATCATACTTTAACGATAAAAAAGCTATATGATATTTACCAGTTACATCGATATTTAGTAAATTAAGTTCACGATAAATTTGTTCCTTCGATTCAAATTCGTCTGCCAATATTTTCTCAAAAAGAATTCCTTTTGTTCTAGCGTTAGCTTCCATAATGTTTTTATTGTTCAAATAGATTAATGTACTGATCGATGTTAATCTTTCCAAAATCATTCGATCGAAATCATCCGATTTAGGACTATTACAATCATAAATAAAGGAACAATATCCCAAAATTTGATTTTGTAAAAAAATAGGAGTAACAAGACGACAATGATTGTCAAGCTCTAAAAATTCAGTCTTTTTAAGATGCCACTTTTTTAATTTTTTATGAAAGGAGCATTGCAATTGTTTTGCTTCATCTAAATCAATATTTTCATAATCGGTAATTTTTTCTTTATGATTTTCGATAATGATTGGCAATGTAATATGTTCTTTTAATATACTCAAAATATTAGTTAAACGATTCGAACGAATTAATTCATCGGTAAGGGCATTTTGAATATCAATTACTCTTTGCAGTTGGTTTCGTTCTTCTTCAAGTTCTCCATATGTTATAAAGTGTTCACCAGCATTTTGTTTATCTGATTGTTGCTTCCACGTAGAAAAAGACTCCTTTGGAAAAAGGAGTTTTTGAGGATTATTCAAAGCTATATATTCTTGGTTTTCTGAGTTAGGCTTAGTATCTAAGCTAGTTGACAACCATTGTTTCATATTATTCCCTCCACTTGTCAGTTTAAGGCAATACAAATGTTTTTAGCTTCTGAGAAAAACTCTAGGCTGTGATGTCCTCCTTCTCTTCCGATACCACTCTTTTTAAATCCTCCAAATGGGGCACGTAAATCTCGAACGAACCAACAGTTGACCCAAATTGTTCCTGCACGAACGCCGTGAGCGATTCGATGTGCACGTTTTAAATTCTCCGTCCAAATAACACCATTCAATCCGTATTCCGTATCATTGGCAATCGCTAATGCTTCTTCTTCTGTATCAAATGGAATAATCGTTACAATCGGGCCAAAAATTTCTTCTTGGCAAATTCTAGCTTTATGATCTTCATGATAATAAACTGTTGGCTCTAGATAATATCCACCTTCCAAATGCGATGCAAGTACAGGTGTTCCGCCCCCAGTAATAAGTGTTGCCCCTTCTTCCTTAGCAATATCTAAGTAACGTTTTACTTTATTAAAATGTTCTTCACTTACAAGTGGACCCATTTTAGTTGACGCATCTTGTGGATCGCCAACGACTAGTGACTCAGCCGCATGTTTAAATTTCTCTATAAAAGAATCTAAAATGGTTCGTTGCACCAAAATGCGTGAACCCGCTAAACAAACTTGACCTGAGTTTAAGAACGCAGCCTGGATAGATATAGGAATTGCTTTATCCAAATCTGCATCTTCAAAAATGATATTGGCAGCTTTCCCGCCTAACTCGAAAGAGAACTTTTTAAGCGTATTAGCACCATTTCGCATAATTGCTTTTCCAGTTACAGTAGAACCTGTAAACGAAATAAGGTCGATATCTTTGTTTTCTGTAATTGCTGTCCCTACTACGCTTCCTTTACCGTGTATGATATTGACAACGCCGTCAGGAATTCCTGCCTCTTTTGCTATTTCTCCTAAAAGTGAAACGGATAACGGTGTCATTTCTGCCGGTTTAATAACTGCTGTATTTCCTGCAGCTAAGCATGGACCGAGTTTCCAAGTAGTCAGCATAAATGGTGCATTCCAAGGAGTGATTAAGCCTGCAACGCCTACTGGTTCATAACGAGTATAATTGAGATAAGCCTCTTCCATCGGATAAACTTCTCCGCCTTGTTTTTCCATAAAGTCAGCAAAAAACTTTAAATTATGGGCAGCACGCGGAATTTCTCCTGTAAATGCATGACTATATGGTTTTCCAACATCTAGCGCTTCAAGACGAGCAATCTCTTCTCTACGTTCTAGAATAATTTCTGCCATACGACGAATTTTATCGCAACGATCCGCAAGCGTCATTGTTCTCCATGGACCATGATCAAATGCATTTCTTGCAGCTTCACTAACTTTATTTACATCTTCCTCTGTAGCTTCTGAAACAACTGCTATCACTTCTTGTGTTGCTGGATTCTTCACTTCAAATGTTTGTTCATCGGAAGAATTTTCATATTTTCCGTTAATAAAATGAAGTACTCTTCTCACTTTTACTTCTACAGATGTCATACAGATTCCTCTTTTCTTTTTGAAATGGATTGACCAGCAATTCCCCAGTGCGTAGTTGGAACTTCTGTAAGTAATACGCGTATATTTTCTTTAGGAGCATCTAATACGGTAGAAACGGTTTGCGTTACTTCATATATTAATTGTTCTTTCCTCTTAGGATCTCTTCCTTCAGCAATCGTAATTTGAATGAATGGCATAATTTATCCTCACTCTCCTAATCTAAAACTAGTATTTATCGTTCCAATTCCATCAAATGTAGCAGTGAAGTGATCCCCTGGCGAAATATGCATTGCTTGTGTAATGGCGCCACTTAAAATAACTTGCCCTTTTTGAATGAATTGGTTTCTTTTTGCGATTTTATTTGCCATCCATGCGATAGCTACAGCAGGATTCCCCATAACAGCTGCCAATGTACTCGTGGCAACAACCTCTCCGTTTTTTCTAAAAACAATTCCTGTCAACTGTAGATCTATTTTTTCCGGTGATATGAACTGGTTGCCTAAAATATAGCGTGAGGAAGATGAATTGTCTGCTATCGCATCATGCAACGTAAACTTAAAGGCTTCAAAACGGCTATCGATTACTTCGAAAGCTGGTACAACGTAATCTGTAGCATCCATTATTTGCGATGGAGTAATAAAGCTTCCTTGTACATCTTTCTTAAAAACAAAGGCAAGTTCAGGCTCTAATTTAGCATGAATAAAAGGAGTTAGAGAGTGTGACTCTCCTTCATTTAAACTCATGTTTTTTAGTAACACACCATAAGAAGGTTCATGCACGCCCATCATTTGTTGCTTCGCTTTACTAGTCAATCCTAATTTCCATCCTGAAACGGTCGTGTTTTCTTCTTCACACTTCTTCTGAACGAGTTTTTCTTGGATATCATAAGCTTTATCTTCATCCATCCCTGGATACTCATTTGCGAATTGCGGCAGTGTCTTTACCCCTTTTTCCGCTTCAAATAAATTCTGTACAACACTCTCCATTGTGATTGTTTCCATCAACTTTCCCTCCCATCTTCAAATGAAGCTGAAACTGTACCGAGATGAGCAAATTCAGCCGTAAAAGTATCACCTGCTTGAATTTCTAAAGCAGCAGTAAATGCACCAGATAAAACAATTTCTCCTGCTAAAAGTTTTACATCATAAGCAGATAAAGCATTTGTAAGCCATGCAATTGCATGAATTGGATTCCCTAGCACTGCTGCTCCAGTCGCTGATTCGACATACTCCCCATTCTTCAACACATTCATTCCTAAACTAGTTAAATCTAAACCTTCTAATTTAGTTGGTTTACTTCCAATCACTACTAACGCAGAAGAACCATTGTCTGATACAGTATCTTCAAACTTAATCTTCCAGTCTTCAATTCGACTATCAATAATTTCAATTGCCGGAACGATGTAATCAGTTGCTTCTATTACATCAAGAGGCGTTACATTTGGTCCGATCAAATCTTTCTTTAAGACGAATGCAATCTCACATTCTACTTTAGGCTGCAAAAGATGCTGAAGAGGAATTTTGTCGCCATCCATATACATCATCGAGTCAAATAAATGACCATAGTCCGGTTGATCCACTCCGAACATAGTTTGAATGGCTTTGCTTGTCGCGCCGATTTTTTTTCCTACTATGCGTGCTCCGCGTTCCAATTTTTTCTCCACATACTGCAATTGAATATGATAAGCATCTGATAATGTTATTTCCGGATAGCGCTCGGTTAATGGAGCAATTGGAGCTTTGGAATATTCTGCTGCTATTATTTCGTTCGCTAGTTGTGCAACCGATACCATAAGATCATTCCTTTCTATGTAAGAAATAGCCGCTAATGGACTTTTCACTAACGGCATTCCTTGTATTATCTAACCAATTGTTTTTGCGCTAACTCCATTGCCACATCCAAAATCCAATCTTCTTGACCTGCTACTGCATGCCTGCGACCTAATTCTTCCATAATAGAGACCGGATTTATGTCGAATTTTACAGCTGCTTCTCGCACATGTAGCAAAAAGCTATTATAAACACCGGCATAACCGGCAGCGAGATTATCACGATCAATTACTAATGGATAATGGAAAATCGGCGCAATGATTTCTTCAGCCGCATCCATTAATATCGTCAAATCAATTCCCGTGTCGATTTCCATTTTGTTAAGCACTGCAACCAACACTTCCGTCGGAGCATTTCCAGCTCCAGCCCCTAAACCACGTAGTGTCCCATCAATTTGATCTACACCTGCTTCTAAAGCAGCCACTGTATTACCGATAGCAAGCCCTAGATTGTTATGCGCATGAAAACCTACATTAATTGATAATGATTCTTTCAGTTTTGCTACACGATCTCTGACACCGTCTGGAACGAGTGCACCAGCCGAATCGACAACATAGACGCAGTCTGCCCCATAGCTTTCCATGAGTTTTGCCTGCTCAGCGAGCACTTTTGCTGGCTGTGTATGGCTCATCATCAAAAATCCTACTGTTTCTAAGCCTCTTTTTTTAGCCTGTTCAAAGTACTGTTGTGTTACATCCGCCTCTGTACAATGGACAGCGATCCGTAATACATCAATTCCAATATCCGAAGCATTGTTTATTTCGGGGATTGTTCCAATTCCAGGTACAAAAAGAGATGCTATTTTAGATTGTTTTTTATTTGCAACAGCGCTCTCGATTAATTTCCATTCATCAAACTTAGAAAACCCTTGTTGAATCGTAGAACCACCAAGACCCGACCCATGACTTACTTCAATAATTGGCATGTTAGCATCAGCCAATTTACTTACTACTTCCCCAACAAAAGAGGGGGAAAAAGAGTGACTAACTGCATGAGAGCCATCTCGAAGTGTTGTATCTGTCACTATCGGCTTTTTCATACAATGACCCCTTTCTTTTGCAATAAATGCGCAGCAAATTGCTCTCCAACTTGTTGGGCAGCCGCCGTCATAATATCTAAATTACCAGCGTAAGTAGGGAAGAAATCTCCCGCTCCTTCTACTTCATTTAGGATAATAACGGTAGGCAAATCACCCCAAGGCGTATGGCGAATATCGATATAAGGCTTCCGCTTTAAACGGTAGCCTGGTACATATTTTTGCACTTCTTTCACCATCTGTTCAATCGATTGAATGACCTCTTCTTCATCCGCCGTTTCTTCTAATACGGCATATACCGTGTTATTCATCATAATCGGAGGCTCTGCTGAGTTGATAACAGGAATAGCACGCGCATCTTTAGCGCCACCTATGTTCTGACAAGCATTTGCAGTCGTAATCGTAAACTCATCTAGGTTTTGTCTCGTTCCTGGTCCAACAGAAACGCTCGAAATAGTTGCGATAATTTCACTATATTTAACACCTTCTACTCGGTTAACCGCATACACAAGAGGAGTCGTTGCCTGACCACTACAAGAAATCATATTCACATTCACTTTCTCTAAATGTTCCTCTAGATTAATAGCTGGCACAACGTATGGACCAATTGCAGCAGGTGTCAAATCAATGGCAATTATATTCGCTTCTTTTAAAAGAGGTGCATGCGCAATATGTGCTTTAGCGCTTGTCGCATCAAATACAATGCGTATGTTTTTTTCCTTCAAAATACCGTCTATACCTTCTGCGGTAATCGCAATTTGAAGTTCCTTTGCACGTTTCAGCCCTTCGGAATCAGGGGCGATTCCTGCCATTAAAGCAAGTTCCATCGACCCTTCTGTTTTTAATAATTTATACATTAAATCTGTTCCAATATTCCCGGAACCTAGAATAGCAACTTTAATCTTCTCCATTTTTAGAACCTCCTCTTATTCAGCGACAGCTTCTAAAGGGACAGGAGCTGTAACGGGTGTTCCATATGTCCAAAACGAATCTGGGAATACAGCACCAATCCATGTATCTCCATTTCCAGGTACATCTTTCATCTGCCAAGTAATCGGTTTCCAATCTGGATCGAAAATGAGATATCCTGCGTCTCCGAAGAGTTCCACACGATTTCCGCTTGGCTCATATGCGTACATACAAAATGCTTGGCTTACCCCATGTTTGTTTGGCGGTATTTCAATAAAATGACCATGATCCTTTAAAATATCAGCAGCATCGTATAGATTTTGAGGAACCCCGTACCAATAGCAAACATGATGAAGTTTTCCTTTAGCACCTGTCGGCTCCTGCATAAATGCTATTTCATGCACTAAGTTAGAAACGCTAATCCATGTACCAATTACATGATCATTATCAACGATTTGCTCACGCAGCTTGAATCCTAATACATCGATTAGAAAATTAGAATCTACAGCAGGATTGGAAGACATCAAATTAATATGATCTAAACGACGAACAGGGACCCCTTTAAGTGGTCGTTTTTGGCTTCTCGAAAGAAGCTTTGATTGAGCTTCAGCTGGACAGTCAAAATAGTCCACTTCCCAAAGAATTTCCATTTTATGACCGTCCGGCGTTGTGAATTGATACGCAGGACCATGCCCATGCTGATCATTCGACCAACCAATACCAAAACCACTTGCTTCCACAGCTTTCACACGGCGTTCAAGCGCTTGAGGAGAAGTTGTTCGCCATGCTACATGTCCTAATCCCGATTCTTCCGATTCCGTTATAATAAGCGAGTATTTATAATTATCCTCGTAAGCTCTTAAATAAGTTTGGTTATTAATAGTTTCAATTACTTCCATACCTAACATATCTGTAAAAAAAGCAATAGTCTCTTTAGGCGTGTTGGATAACATTTCTACGTGTGCAATTTGAGCTACGTCAAAAATTGGTTCTTTGTGTAAATTTGTCATTTATTATTCCCCCAGTTTCCTTTTATAATGTGGCATATTGCCTATTCAAAGTAGCATACTGACCATTCGAAAATAATAATGGTTCTCCATCTTTTACATATAATTGTTCAGGCTGTCCTAGAAAAATAGTATGATCACCAGCCACTATTTCTTGTTCCACGCGACAGACAATTTGTACTAAAGCATCTTCCACTAAAGGAAAGCCATTCAAAAGATCAAACTGGAACGCTTCATCACTTGGTATTTGCCCTGCAAATCGTCTGGAAATATCCAGTTGATTTTTTTCTAAAATACTAACTCCGAATCGTTTACTTTCCTGTATCAACTTAAGCGTTTGTGCACGTTCACCGATAGAAATAGCAATTAAAGTCGGATCCAATGAAATAGACATAAAACCGTTTGCAGTCATTCCATGGTAGTTTCCTTCGACGTCTGTTGAAATCACGGTTACCCCAGTGGCAAATTTGCCCATAGCATTACGAAATTCACGACTATCCATTCATATCACTCCTTAAGTAAGTGCAATTTTTTCTTTCCATGTTTCATTTGTCCAACCGTTCAAATCATAATCAGCTAAAGCTTGATCCACAAAACCTTTAAATATATCTGCATTACCACTGCCAATAGAATGGTACATTGCCTCTAATCGAATATTCTCATGATTCCCTGCATAGTTAACTTCGTATAACTCATGGCGTCCGCCAAATTCAGAACCGATAGAATCCCACACCATTTTCAGAAGTTTGACGCGCTCTTCCGCAGTAACGCCAGTTCCCTTATAATATTGATCTAAATATGGTCTAATTTCCGGATTTAAGAAATCATTAGCACTAGATGGCAGTTGGATTAATCCTCCTGCAACTACTTGTTCAAATATATTTTTTATACGTACCCAAACATTTGGTGCAAGTACACGATATGCATTGGCTGCCTCTCCATTAGGTACAAGCACACCATTTCGGCCAACATCCGGGTTTGTTGCCATAGCTGTAGACAAACTCCAAATCATATTGCGCAGCGCCACAACTTCTCCAATATTCGCTTGAACACCTCGGAACTGATGAGTTCCTGATGATTCTGTAGCTTTCATCAATAGCCCAGTCATAAAATCTAGCTTAACTCCTAAGCGAGCACATCCATGAAAGCTAAAGCGATTTACAAAATGCGTTTCTGCAACGAAACCATTCGAAATATCTACGTTTTGGTAAGCAAGAACGTTTTCCCAAGGAATAAATACATTATCCAAAACGATTACCGCATCATTCTCATCAAAACGACTAGATAGTGGATAATCAAACGGTGACCCATTTGACTTCGCTTGCAGTTCGTATGACTGCCTACTAATCATTTTTACACCAGGAGCGTTCATAGGAACGAGGAATATTAACGCATGGCTTTGATCCCCATTTCCCAAATCTTTTGGACCGTAATTGGCAACAAAATTGTAATTCGTTAATGCTGCAGCTGTACCTACCATTTTGGCACCACTTACAATAATTCCATCATCACGCTCTTTAATCGCTCGTACAAATACATCTTTGTTTTCATGCAAAGCTTTTGAACGATCCATCTGCGGATTAATCACCGTGTGATTAACAAACGGCAACTCTTTCGAAGCCTTTCGATACCACGCTTTTGCATTGTCTTCAAATCCTACATAATAATCCGAATATCCATCGAGATGTCCGAGAAACGAAGCTTTATAATCTGGAGTTCTGCCCATAAATCCAAAGTTCATTTTGGACCATTCTACGATAGCATCTCGTGCACCTACTAAATCATCAAGGGAACGAGGAGTTTTAAAAAACTTATGTGTGCGATCTCCATGCTCGTTTATCGTTGTAAGCACATCCTGTTTTTCTGGATCATGCAAAGCATCGTACATACGTGCATAGGATTGGGCAGAATTACGGTAAGCCGGATGCTTTGTAACATCGTCAATTTTCTCTCCATTGAGATATACAACTCGGCCATCATTTAAGCTTTCAAGATAAGATTGACCAGTAAGCATGAAAACCACTCCATTTCGTTTTATGATAATGTAGGCCATACATTTGTTTAAACTATACGATTTAATGTAAGCGCTATCAACGACATGAAATGTCCATTAAACATCCCTAAACTACCACCAACTGTCAGATAAATCTGTCAATTTATTCTGTCGTCTATGTTTTCTGTGTTTTTTTCTCCTGTAACATTTTCCTTCCGTAGAATAATCGCATACATGAAAAAGCAGCCAAAGATTTAACCTTGGCTACTGTGATTTTTTTTGTATCAAATGGTAGTGAATTATTAGAATAGGATTGAATCGTTTCTTACACAGGGACGTTACAATCAACCAATCTCATATAATGGTGTGACAACACTCTCCAGTCCCTTGATCAGCGGGCCGCTTTCCTTCACTATTCAAACCACAAAGCCTTACTAGGATTCATCCTCGCCGCCTTCAATGCAGGATAAATCCCAAACAAACTACCAATCCCAAACGTTGATACAAAGCAAGTTTTACTGCCCACATCGGTAGCACTAATGCAAAAAGCTCTATGTTGCTATTCCACATTTCAATAAATGCATAGCCGAGTCCAATTCCGACCGCTCCGCCGATGAAACAAAGGAGTAGCGTCTCAAAGAAAGATTGTCCCATTATTTCCGTTGTTGTAGCTCCCAAAGCTTTTCGAATGCCGATTTCCCGTGTCCGCTCTCGTACCGACATGGACCATGACGTTCATAATTCCAGTTCCACTTATTAATAACGCCGTTACGGTTATCCTAAACGACATCAACTGCAAAATAAAAGTGACCTTCCCTAATGCACCGAGCATCTGATCTTGTTTGACTACACTGAAATCTATTTCAGAATGCTGCGCCTTGATGGCATTAAACACCGCACCATCCACTTTATCTACAACATTGATGTGCGCTGCTTCTACGACCATTTTCGTTAAATTTTTCATATCAGTCGTTACAAGGGCCGTTTCAATTGGTATGACTACATTATTGTCTGTACTTGAACCTAAAGTGGCATTTGGTGCAAGCACCCCAATCACTACATACGACTCTTCGTTAATTGTGACTGTCTTTCCAACTAACGAAAGTTCTTCAGCGGATGCATTATCACCAAGCAGTTTATCTATTATTTTTTTCCACCATGACTTAGTTTTTGGTGTAGTAGAAGAATCTGTTTCCCCTTCCACCGGTACTTCTTGATTATCAAGCAGTGTATCGTGAATATTATTACCGAGCACAATGACTTTCGCTTTCGCAGCTTGCTCTTCTTTTGTAAAAAAACGTCCTTCCGAAAGCTCCGCGTGTTGAATACGGCTGTACTGATCTGTCGTACCAATCAATGCAGATTGCACGGTTTTATCTTCATATTTTACAAAATTAATAGTTTCCAGCTGTGGTGTCACCGATTTTACATTGTCCACTTCTGCAATAGCTTGCGCATCTTCATACGTAAGTTTAATAATGCGTTGACTGCCCATCAACAAACAATAGCACTACCGAAAATGGATGAGAGAGTCGATTATGAAGCAGAATTGGTGCTCATCATAGGAAAAGAGGCGAAAAATGTATCCAAAGAAGACGCATTATCCTACGTATTCGGATATACAGTCGGAAATGATTTAAGTGCGCGGAGCCTCCAGTTCCTAAGTGGACAGTGGCTACTCGGTAAATCACTTGATCACTTTGCTCCAATAGGACCTTACTTGGTAACTTCGGACGAGATTGATCCTTACAATTTAGCCATTGAATGTAAAGTAAATGGTGAAGTTCGCCAATCTGCCAATACTAAAGATATGATTTTTGACTGTTCTACGATCATTAGTTATGTGTCCAAACATATAACGTTGAAACCTGGGGATGTGATTTTCACTGATACACCACAGAGGGTAGTAATAGGGTATCCTGAAGACGAACAAGTTTGGCTGAAATCTGGAGATAAAGTAGAAGTATCGATTGAAAAAATAGGGACACTTATAAACACATTGGATTGACAAATAAGGCGTTAGATTCTGAATCTCTTCGGAATCCAGCATTTTTTTCACGTTTCCCCGGAAAATTCCCTATACAATGGATACAACTCAATTAGATCTTTGTATTCTGATTACTATCAATCTCAGATACTACTTATTTCGCACGAATAATCGACAGAATTTGCTAACAAAATGAGAGCAACAATAAAAGCATTGGTAAACAAGAGATTCTCGTTTACCAATGCTTCTTCTTTGTTAATCATTATAAAGTTTGTTTATATCCTTTTGTTCATTACACTTTAAATCGATTTACTGCATCTGTAAGCCTATCACTTAGTCCTGTTAAAGTTTCAGATGCTTTCGCAACCGATTGAATTGCATGAAGTTGTTCATCAGATGAAGCACTCACTTCTTCACAAGCAGCTGCTGTTTGTTGAGAAGTAGCAGCCATCATCTGAATCGTCTCTACTACCTGATCTTTATAATTTGATACTTGTTCCACTTCTTGAGAGACTTCATCAATTGAAGATTGAATTTTGCCCATAAGCTCAGAAATTTCCCCAAAAGTCGTTTCTGTATCTACCACCACTGTCCCCTGTTTTTGGAAGGTTCCCCTGGTATCATTCATCTGCTCGCTTACTAGAGCAGATTCATTTTGCAATTCGATTATGGTCTTTTTAACGTCTTCTGTAGCTCTGGCTGATTGCTCCGCCAATTTTCTAACTTCTTCTGCGACTACCGCAAAACCTTTTCCATGCTCCCCAGCTCTCGCTGCTTCAATACTCGCATTTAAAGCAAGTAAATTAGTTTGAGTAGATATTTCCATGATGGTTTCCATTACTCCACCAATCGCCTTTACTTTATGTTCTAGCGTACTTACCACATCACTCATAGAAGTTAAATTGGTATTCCAAGTATGGAAGGATGATTTCAACTCACGCATTTGATTTTGTCCATTGATATTAATTTCATTAGCTTGTGTTGCAATAATTTTCATTTCATGAGACTTCGCACTTATTTGATTAATTTGATCACTTAAATGAGCGGAATTATGCGTAACTAATTCCGCATCTTCTGCTGATTTCGCAGCACCTTCCGCAATTTCTTCAATAGCTACAGAAACTTGTTCTGCTGAAGCCGTAGTTTCCTCTGCAACAGCACTTAAACTTTCCGAGTTGGATTGAACATGGTTAGCGGATTCTTTGACTACTCCAATGATATTGTGCATACTTAAGGTCATTTTGTTAAAGTAATTGGATAATTGACCAATTTCATCTGTCGATTTAACGATCGCTTGAACAGTTAAATCTCCCTCGGCAACCTGATTCATTAGTTTTTTCAATTGTTCAATAGGTTTTAAGATACGTCTTGTTGTAAAGAAAAGGGAGATGAACATGAAAATCATTACCGCGACAGCGATAATAAGGATAACATTACGTAAATTATCTGCCATTTCATTTATATTATCTTGCTCATATACAGCTCCAATTTTCCAATCTAACCCTGGGATGGTTGTGAATACTGATACCATTGCCTTTCCATCAGCAGTAACTCGAACTATACCTTCTTCATTGTCACTAGAAAGCATTCCTTTAATATAGGCGTTGTCTGATAAGTTTTCCCCTGCTGATGTTGGATGTGTGATTGCTGTGCCATCTTGTTCAACAATAACAGGGTATCCCTTAAACCCAAGTTCATTTTTAGATATGGTATCTGTCAAATTCGACAGTAAAATATCAATACCCATTACTCCCACTACTGCTCCGTTTACAACAACTGCTTTAGCACCTGTAATCGTATATGTCTTAGTTATTTCATCCAAATACGGCTTAGACCAAATGAAATCTTCTTTACTAGTCAATCCATTTTGATACCAATCCCTTGTAGTGGGATCGAAATCTGCGGGCAAATTGGCTGCTGGATATATTTCAAGTTGCTTATTAGGTAAAGCATAATAGATAGCTGAAGTTGCATCATATATCGACGTAAACTCTTTAAATTTTTCTGATAAACTTTGCTGAAGTTGAACTTTCGCTATCTCGTCCATTTCAATATATTCTTTATCGAAGCTAACGATCTCCGATGATTTAGACATTTGTATTAAAGCATTTTCATAAGAACCG
This sequence comes from Psychrobacillus sp. NPDC096426, assembly GCF_044762745.1. Classification (NCBI taxonomy): domain Bacteria; kingdom Bacillati; phylum Bacillota; class Bacilli; order Caryophanales; family Bacillaceae; genus Psychrobacillus; species Psychrobacillus sp. NPDC096426. The sequence continues at coordinate 81,159 of NZ_JBIWEX010000008.1, forward strand.
AGATATGTTTCAATTGTAGAAGACATACCGTTGACTACTACTTGACTTTGTTCGATCAAACTTTCTTCTGTTTTATCACTAATCATTAATGTACTAATTACACTTAATGCTGCCATACTGATGATGATTAGCACCATAACAGTAATGATTATTTTCCATTTAACTGAATTCCTCATTTTGCAACTTCCTTCTTAGTAAAATTAAACTATAATTCTTTAAAAAACTTATTATAACAGGAATATTCTCATAGTTATAGTACAATAATAATAATTTGAATAGACTTAACAGGATGGAAATAGCAACTATCTATGATAAATAGACTTCCATATTAAAAATGGAAAAACAAAATCCATTTGTATAACCTTTGAAAAGAGTTTGATGAAAGAATTATTCGAAGACAAGTGTAAATACGTATATTAGGATGAACATAAAAAGTAACGGTGTAAAAACAAGTACAATCACCTATAATTTGGTCATTTCGCATTGAAAAATAAATAATTGTGTAACTAAAAAGCAGCCGAACATTTTCAATGTCGGCTGCTTTTTTCACGTGAATATTAAATGGTAGTCAGTTTTCAGAATAGTGTCCTAGACAGGGACCCATTTAATGAGGTACCATTATCTGACCGTTTCTTTCATTAGTTAAAAGAGTATGCATAATTAACTTGGATAATTGGCTGGGTTTGTATGGTTTAATTAAGTAATCTTTTGCTCCTAGAGAAAATCCTCTTTCTTTTTCATCAAGTGCAGTCGAAATGAAAATTGGAATATTTTTCAATCTTTCATTTCTCTTCATTTCTTCCATAACAGTCCAGCCATCAATTTCATCTGCAAGCATAATGTCCATAACAATTGCATCTGGGGCTTCTTTTTTCATTTGTTCTAAGGCTTCTTTACCGCTCTTATGGTGGCTTACATGAAAACCACTATTTTGTAATTCGTGGTTTAAAAGTTCCGCTAGGCTGAAGTCATCCTCAACGACCATAATTGTGTAATTAAGCATGGAAGCATTTCCATCCTCATTTTCTTTATTAGCGCTCATTGCAACTCGTGAGAAGCGAGTGGTAAATGTGCTACCTTTCCCATACTCAGAACTTACTGAAATCTCTCCGTCGTGCCCTTTCACAATCTCTTGGACAATAGCGAGTCCAAGACCTGTACCACCAATTCTTCGTCGGTCAGAATTATCGACCCTGTAAAATTGTTGGAATAATTTAGGGAGTGCATCTTCTGGGATTCCAAGTCCCTCATCTTTTACATCAATAAAAACTTGGTCTTTGCTACCGTAAATACGGATTGAAATATTTCCTCCTTCTGGAGAATATTTAATCGCATTACTTAATAAGTTTATAAACAACTGTTCTATTTTATCTCTGTCTCCTAGTATAATGGCATTCTCTAATTCTACAGTGTAAGTTATCTTGTGCAATGATGTGTTGATTTCTTGAAGCTCAATGACATTTTGAACAATCGATGATACGTCTATATATTTCTTTTCATAATTCTGTTTACCAGATTCCATTCTTTGGATATCAAGAAAATCATTTATTAAGAATGTTAGTCTTTTAGATTCGTTAAAAATAGTTTGCAAATATTTTGTTTTTCGTTCAGGCTTTAATTCTTTTGTTAACAACAACTCTGTGAAGCCGAGAACACTAGCGAGCGGCGTTCTTAACTCATGGCTGACTGTACTGACAAATTCAGACTTCATTTTGGCTATTTCATACTCTTTCGTAATATCACGATGGACTAATAACGTTCCTATGTGTTCATCACAGTCTTTAATAGTTTTACAATAAACTCTAATGACTTGCTGGTTGCCGGTCTTTTTGTAAATAAATGAATGCTCCTCATCAGGGGAAAGAAATGCAGCGTTTATCAAATCGTCTAATAAGTGAATAATCTCATCGTCTTGAATTTGTGCTCCCATGACACCACTCCATTGTTCCCAAGAAAGTCCTATCATTTGTTCAGTTGTATCACTCCATTTAAATATTCCGTGTAGCTGTTTGTTAATTTGTATTATTTTACGATCAGCATCAATTAACTGTATACCTTCCTGGACAGTGTTTAAAATATCTTGATTTAAACGTCGATCATCCTCTGATTGTTCGAATAACTTAATTTTTTCAAGGTAAATGGCAATTTGTTTAGCGAATGTTTCATACTCAGTTAGTTCATTATTTGAATAAGAATCACCATATCTAGAAAACACCATAACAGCTTCCACTTGAGAAGAAGATACAATAGGTAAATATAAGTCAAAGCTATAATGTAGGGTTTCATGATAACCCTTTTCTATAGGATGTTGTACTCTTTTTACTGTAATTGGCTTTTTTTCATTTGTTAACCGATGAATAAAGCCGTTGTCTATGTTATTTCTAAATTGTTCAATCCCGAAATTAGAAATCCCATACGAAGCAAAAGACTCTTCGTGAAGGGAGGAAATCATACCTTTATCTGATCCAGTGATTCTACACATATTTTCGATTATACTTTTAAAAACTACCTTTTTATCAAAAGAGGCGGAAATGCTATTAATTAACTCATTCCACCGCATAAGTTTTTGTTCATTACTTGTTACAATATTAAGTGCAGTTTGAAGTTCGTTTTGCTGGGCTAGAAGTTCTTCTTGTTGGGCTACTAGTTCTTCTTGTTGCGCGATTAGTTCTTCATTTTGGGCTAACAAATCTTGTTCTTTTTCCTGAATACTGTTCACCATCTTTTGGAAAGCGACTGATAAGATACCGAGTTCATCTTTTCTGTTTGTATTGACTTTTAAGACCGCAACTCTGCCCGCAGCAATTTCATTTGCGGAAAAGCTAAATTCAGAAAGGGGTTTTCCAATGCTCCTAAATATTTTACGAATTATTAGAAGTGAGAGAATTAGAGTTAAAATAAAAAAGAAAATTACACTGCTTTGGATGATTAACTGTTTCTCCGAGAGTTTTTGGGCATTATCTGTAAGTTGGCCATCAAGTAGAATAATAAATGATTTAGTTTGCTCCAAAAATTCTTCTGCCATAAAAGTGACGTTACTATCTTGAAGGTCAATACTAGGATCCTGATTTTTTTCATACTCATTCATAATGAGAGGAACTAACGTAGTGAAATAATAAGACGTAAAGTTATCAATATCCTGATAGATTAATACTTCTTCCTCGGTTTCAATCAATTTACTGAGTTCAGTAAGCTTTTGTTTGATTTCACTTTCAAAATTCAATATTTCCTTCGTGTTTTTCGGCGCTTTAATAGTAACAGAGTCGGTCATTATTAAAATATCGGAATTATACTGGTTATAGATGTAGTTAATTATTTGCCGTTTTTCTTCAATATTACTGCGCTCTTGAATATATTCGTCATGTATTTTATGCTGAAAGTAAAATAGTAAACCGCACCCCATAGCAAAAAAGAGAAAACAGATTCCCATTAATGATAAAACTTTGCGTGATAGTGAACTATTAAAATAATTAACTATCTTCATTAAGGATATCCCCAACTAGTTCTAAAAGTTTCAATGGACTAAATGGTTTAGCCATAAAATAATCGGCACCTGTTTCCAATATCTGCTTTTGTTCATATTCCTGACTTTTCGCTGATAGTATTAGAATTTTCGTATGCTCGTTTGTTTCGGCATGCCGGATTTTCTCAACAATTTCAAGTCCTGTATAAACAGGCATCATATAATCTAGAATGACCAAATCATATCGATTATTTTGCAAAAACTCCATTGCTTCACCGCCATCAACCGCTGTATCAATATTATAATTTTCATCTTCTAACGTATCTTCAATAAGCATACGAAGTACTTCTTCATCCTCTGCTAATAAAATTTGTTTCAATATTTACCACCTCGGTATTTTATTATTATGATTTTAGTGTTCTATAATATAGACATCTAATACACAAAAGAATCTTCGTAGAATACTTATTTTATCATATTTAGTATTCGTTCAATTCTTACTTGCAGTTCATTTACATTAAACGGTTTTGTTACATAATCATCGGCACCTAGCCTTAATGCTCGTTCTATCTCATCTTCGCTTTTTCTACCAGTAAGCATTAATATCTTATATTTCCCGGCATTTCTTCCTTGTTTAACTTTTTGGAGGACCTCTAAACCATCCATAACTGGCATGATACCATCTAGAATTAAGAAATGGCCGACATCCTCTTTTGCATGTTCTGAGTTTAAAAAAGATGGTCCATTTTCAAATACCTTAATGTTTAATTCGAAATTATCAATGGTTATAGATTCAAGAATTTGAGCCAACAGGGTCCTAATAATGATATCGTCATCGACAACCGAAATGTTAAGAACGTTTTTGGGGTGTGCATTAGGTGTCAATTGTAAGCATTCAACTCTCGCTCGTCCAAGGCGTTTTGCTTCGTATAACGAACTGTCCGCTTCTTTGAAAGCTTCATTGATCGAAACGAAGTCATCCTTTACGGTATATGTTCCTGCTGAAAATGTGACTGAAAAGCATACTTCGTGATGGGTAAATTTAATTTGAGAAAAACCTTTAATTAATTCATTTAAGCGTCTTATTGCATCTTCACTAGCGGTGTTTGGAAAGACAATGACAAATTCTTCTCCGCCATATCGATAAATTATATCCAAACTACGAATATTCCTTTTTATATATTGAGCAAAATCCCTCAGTACTTGATCACCCATAAGATGGCCATATGTATCATTTATATTCTTAAAAAAGTCAATATCAACAATACTAATGGAAAATGGCTGTTTCGTTCGTTTAAAATCTAAGAAAAATCGTTGCAAACTATCTACAAGAAATTTTCTATTATATACTTGTGTCAATTCATCAATTAATACGGATTGATCAAAAATTTTCTTGCGTTGCAAATGTCGATTAACCTTAACAACAATTTCTTCAATATCAAGAGGCTTTTTAAAAAAGTCATCTGCTCCATTTTGATAAGCTTTTATACGTGTTTCCTTATTATTATTGATACTAATCATAATCGTTGGAATAAAGTGTTTTTCGTTATGTTGCTGAATCTCTTGAAGTATTTGAAAACCATCTTTCTGTGGCAATTGAATATCAAGTATGAGGCAATCTGGTTTCATTTCGAAGTACTGTTTTACTGCATTTTCTGGGTTTGTATTAGTTATAACCATCCAGCCTTTTTCTTCTAACACATCTTTCAGCAGAATGAGCATAGAAACATCATCATCTATTATTTGAATAAGAGGAGCACTAGGATTAAGGACTGTACCATTATAGTTCACTGAATTGCCGGAGTTTTCATATAGATATATAAGTTCAATTAGAGGATATAGAAAAGCATTTAGATCGATTCCCTTCCACTTCTCAATCCTTTCGTTTTCCAGCTTTGATAATAATTCTGAAGAAATCTGCATTAGTTCGTCCAATTGTAGGGTTCCCGAGGTTCCTTTTATAGAGTGTAGGAATCGATATACTTCCTCAGTTAAAATTGTTTTTCCTTTTAAAGACAACCATTCCGTCAACTTATTTTTAGTATTTTGGAATAAATGATTTTTATATTTTTGAAGATCCATTAATATCCTCCTTACCAAAATGTGTATTCATTCTCTGTTAGAACCTTTCTATTTTTTTCTTGTATCGCACTAAATAAATGAGTCTATTATACTATAACAAAGATTATCGAATTATGTAATAATTGAAATGATTGCCTATTAAACTGTTTTGGAGTAAGCATAAATATTCACACCTTTACTAAACAGAAAGGTGTATAAAGTAACTATGTTACTATAATGTGTTTCATTTAAGCAAGATATTTCACACTCTCTTGGTAAAGGGTAAAATATGACGGCTAACTTAATTGAATCTATTTTAAAAAATATAAATGGGGGTTCAAAGCTATGAAGAGACTTTTTAAAATGAATAATGAAAAATTAATCCACTCCTTAGAAAGTGATGGGGGTTTGAACCTTGAAATTTATGAGCATCTAAATTGTGTTATTAAATTAGACACTAGCGGTAATCTCGTTTCTTATAACCAAGCATTTTTTAAACAGTATGGTTATAATGAGCAAGATTTTATAGAACCATTCTTAGATTTTTTCATTCAGAGTGAACCATTTGAAAAAAAACAGTATTTTGAAAAATCCCTCCTAGGCAAGACGCAAAGATTCAACACCTTAGGTCTCTGTAAAAACGGAGAGACCGTCGAAATCAATGTTACACTGATTCCAATAAAAAAGAAAACTGAGATGTCCATTTATGTAATTGTAAAAAATATCTCTGAATTTCAAGAGCAGGAAAAAGAGCTATTTCTAGCCAAAAAGACTCAAACAGTATTTAATGAACTAAATGATATCTGCAGTTTCTACTACGATGCCATCAACGATTTTCATCATTTTTCAAAGCAATTCCCCGTTATTTTTGGAATAAACACTGAAAAAAAAATTTCACCCTCACTAAAACTTCTCTTACAATATGTCCACCCTGAAGATTTAGATAGAGTAAAAGATACAGTTTATGCTGCTATACGTGAAAGAACTGGGTATCAAATGGAATATCGATTAGTTAGAAAAGATCGAACCGTACGATATGTATATGAACAAGCAGAAATTGTTCTTACTAAAAAGGGCCATCTCGAAGGGTTGGTTGGATTCATTCAAGATAACACAGAACGTAAAGTTTCTAATGATTTAATAGTAAAAGAAGATCAAATAGCGCTTTTTAATGACAACCCACTTGTAGGGGTCTGGTCTGTTAACGTGCAGACAGATCAATGTCTTAACACTTCAATGGGAATTGAGTATATATGTGGTTATACAAAAAACGATTTTAATAATGGAATCCAATGGTCTTCCATTGTACACAAAGAAGATTTATCTCAATATTTGGATAACCAACATACATTAGAAGGAGGAAATATCCTTCACCATCAATACCGTATTGTTCATAAGAATGGTGATATTAGATGGGTGCAAGATTATACAATTCCTACACTAGATGAAGATGGGGAAATAACGCAATTGAATGGGCTTATTTCAGATATTACAGAGCAAAAAGTATTGAAAGAAAAAATAGGGTACCTTACTGACTATGACTTTTTGACCAAACTACCTCGTGGTCACAAATTCATTGAAAAATTACAGCTACTAACGGAAGAGTACGCTGATAGTAACAATAAGTTGGCTGTCATGAAATTGGATATTGATCGTTTCAAATATGTAAACGATACGCTCGGAAACCAAGTTGGAGATGAATTACTAATACAAATCTCTAATCGCCTTTCCAAACATTTAACATCTAATGATCTACTTGCCCGCCGTGGTGGGGATGAGTTTCTGATTTTGATAGGAAAAATGAAATCGGTTGAATCGCTAAAATTTATAATCAACAAGTTAATTGAAAGCCTAAATGAACCATTCTATATTAAAGAGTATCAATTATATCTCACTGCAAGTATTGGTATTAGTACCTACCCTGAAAATGGAGTAAGTAGTCTAGAATTATTAAGAAACGCAAGTCTTGCATTATCTAAATCCCAAAAAGATGGAAAGAATAATTATAGAATTCTCTCGAACTTAAGTAGTATTCAGTCTTATAAAACCTATAGCATTGGACGTGATTTAAAAAAAGCAGTAGAGAATAATGAAATGAGTTTATATTTTCAACCACGAGTTGACGCTCTTTCTTATCAAATTATCGGTGCAGAAGCTCTTATCCGTTGGAATCATCCCGAATGGGGACTTATTTCTCCACACGAATTTATTACAATAGCTGAAGAAAATGGTCTAATTATGGATATAGATGATTGGGTTTTAAAAGAGGTATGTATTCAAATTAAAAAATGGAAAAATGAGCAACTACCGACTGTTCCAATTTCAATTAATGTATCTGCCGTTCATTTTATGAAGCAAGATTGGCCCTCTACAGTTGCAAAGTTAATTCGAAGAGCTGGCATTCATCCGCAAGATATTGAACTCGAAATTACTGAAAGTACGTTAATGGATAATAAAGAAATGGTGAAACAAACCATAAACAAATTAAGAGAAATGGGTATTAAGATTGCATTAGATGATTTCGGAAAAGGCTATTCTTCTATTTCCTATTTATCTCAATATTCATTTGATACGATCAAAATTGACAGATTATTTATACGAAACATGCTGCAAAGCGAACGAAATTTGCATATCGCAAAATCAATTATATATATGGCCAAAGGATTAAAAATAAACGTGGTCGCTGAAGGTGTGGAAACAATTCAGCAATTAAAAATACTTCAGAGAGAACATTGTAATGAAATTCAGGGTTATTTATTTAGCCATCCTGCACCAATTAATGAATTTGAAACACTTTTACAGAACAAGAAATTACCACCAATGGATCCTAAGCAAAAAGCGAAACAAAGCAAGAGAAAAAATTACCGCCTTAATTTCCCCTACCCACTTGAAGCAGACATGAAACTTGAGTCGATTGCTGGTCAAAACGTAGAATTAAGAAAGACTAAAGTATTAATTGAAGATATAAGTATTGGCGGTCTTCGTTATGTTTCAACACTCAAATTGCCAGTTAGAGGAGATATACTTTTTAAGTTTAAAACCGAAATTCTTGGAAAATCCATTACTTTGTATGGAAGTATTGTTTGGAAAGAAGAAATAAACGAGGAATTAGTGGAGTACGGTATTAAGTTTATCATCGGAAAAGGCGAACAAACTTCTCTTTCTAGTCTAATTAATACTTTTACTAAATCATTAAAACATGATAAAAGCTTACCGCCATATAGAATGATAAATGAAGATAGGTATCAATACTTCAAGCTGTAATACTGACCTTGCTATCAAAGCTTTTATTAGAGACTATCAATATCTGTATAAAATGACAATCAACCTTGTGTAGTACCATTACTTTGTGATTTTTTGAATAAGAGTACGCGCCAAATAATGCCCATCTAGTTTGGATCGGGTGTTATTTGGTGTTACTTATTAAATATTGAATTGTATCCAATTGTCAGAATTATCCCAGACACAGGGACGTCTGCAATCCTACAAGTTTCACAGCTGCTCGGTAACTCGCTTATAATATCAGCCGTTTTAATCGAAATCATTCTCATTTCCTCGATGATACCCATATTCTATAATGCGCTTGAATCCTTCTTGGAATTCTGCTGTTGTCGGGCAACAATACCTCCTATGCTTTTCACTACATGTTATCGATTTAATACAAGTAATTAAATATTATGTCGTAACTAGTCGTAATCTATAAATTTAATGGTAAGTCCTAATTATAAAAAAATTGCGTAGGTATTTCAGGTGAATTGTATCTGTAGTATTGATTCTAGCAAAGGGTCTTATCAGGTTTCTACATTCTATTAAATGGCTTAGGAATAGAATGTTCGCTTATACGATTAAAATAATTATTTAAATTCCAAGAATTTAAATCGATAATTTAGCACTACGGTGTAGAAGGTACGAGCTTCTAAAGTGAAGCCCGATAACTGATAGGATTTCTGCATATCAGAGATAGATTTATAGACTATTGTCAGAGTTGTTCCTTACAAAGGGAGGCCTTCATGTACATACCTATTTCAAGAAAATTAGATTCTACTATCAGAATTATTTGTGATGCAAGTACGCATCATTTTGCTTCTCTGAATCAATAGCTGATGCACTTCATCCGAAAAATTGTAGTCAATTGTGTCTTACACAGGGAATTCCCACCACATCCGCCTCCCCTCCCATTTGAATTCCACCCTAAAGTACATTAAAATAGTAACTTGGAATTCTTTTCACATAGTTTTTTTTAACACACCAACTTCACAAACACGAATTATTATTTGCTATTTTAAATAACAACTAAATAAACTTTTAGATTAGGGTATATATTAGAATAAAAGGCTTTAGGAGGGAAACATGAATACGATGGAACCATACTACATTACTGAGTCTAAAAAAATGTGCATAAAGGCCGGGATGGATCCGAATGAGGTAGCAAGGCCAAGGAAATTTTTAAGCGAGGGACCATTTGAAGAGAAGCGAAAATCATATAGTGAGATACTTTCGGTAGTGCGTTTTTTCTCAAATAAGTTACTCGATTCCTTAAAAGGTACTCCGATACTTGTTGTTGTTTCGGATGCAACTGGTTTTCTGCTTGAAATTGAAGGAGACGAAACGATCAAGTCTACTATTGAACAATTTGGGATTAAACCCGGTAGCTTATTTACTCAAGAAGATACAGGCACGAATGTCATTAGTTTATCTTTGCAACAAAAGCACCCGATCAGTTTGATTGGTGGGCAACATTATCATACATTTCTGCATGGAATTGCTTGTTATGGGACCGCCTTTCACTATACAGATGAAGATAACTTGCTTGGCAGTGTGTGCATCATGATGCCTATCCAGTTTCAGAATGAACTTTTCTTAACGATGCTTACCCAGGCAGTCGATTCCATTGAAAGGGAACTATTATTAAGGAAACAAAATAAGAAGCTTAATATTATGAATCAGATTATGTTAAGCAAAACTAGAAATGGCATCGTCATTACTGATGAGAAAGGAATTACTACCGAGTTTAATAGTTTTGCGGAAATAATTTCGAATAATAGCAGAGATTCGGTAATGGGAAGAAATATTTGTGAGTCTTCTTTAACGGGTGCGTATTTTAAAGAAGTTTTAGACCATGGAAAAATAGTGGAAAATGAAGAATTAAAGTTCAAAGACGCCGACGGTAATCTTATTGTCTGCTTGTTTGATGCGCAGCCAATTTATGAGGAGGACAAAATGATCGGTGCTTTTGGTCAGTTTAGGGATATTTCGGATCGTTACTCATTGCAAGAGAAATATAACTACTTGGCTTATCATGATGATTTAACCAATCTACCTAATAGACGATTTGTTCAAAAAGAACTAGAAGCCGTCACAAAAGAACTACACGCAGGTAAAGATCGGACATTAGCTCTTTTATACATAGATTTGGACCGTTTTAAAATCATTAATGATAATTTTAATCACTCGTACGGAGATAAACTTCTGAAGGAGGTCAGCAAGCGTTTAGGTGTTTGTCTTGGAGAAAATGATATACTTGCACGTTTGGGTGGCGATGAATTTGTTTTCCTATTGGAAGACTTTGAGGATCCTGATTATGTCATGAAAAAAGCGAAAGAAATACTCCATCTAATTCGACAGCCTTTTCAGATCAAAAACAAAGAATTACATACGACAGCAAGTATTGGGGTTGCGATTTATCCGGACTATCCAATCTCAATGGAACAGCTCATGATCTACGCTGATAATGCGATGTACCAGGCAAAATCTCAAGGAAAAAATTGCTATGTCGTTCATACCTCTGAATTATTAGATGTCATGATGGACGAATATATGCTCGAGGTCGATTTAAGAAGAGCTCTGGAGAAAAACGAGTTTGTTCTTCATTATCAGTCCCAAATTAATAACGATACCGGTAAATTGGTTGGATTTGAAGCGTTAATTCGCTGGCAGCATCCTATGTTCGGTCTAATACCACCAGGAAAGTTCATAAAACTGGCAGAAGAAAACGGTTTGATCACCCAAATCGGAGAATGGGTCATCGATGAGGCTTGTTCACAAAATAAAAAATGGCAAGACGCTGGAATGACGCCAGTCAAAATCTCCGTTAATTTATCGACGCAACAGTTCCTTACTGGTAATCTCATACCATATATGGAAGAGGTGCTCGAACGTACAGCGCTTGATCCAGCATATTTGGTCGTAGAAATTACTGAATATATGGCAATGGAGTACGAATACTCTATTCAAGTATTAGAACAGCTAAAAGCACTCGGTATTGGCATCAGTATTGATGATTTTGGGACAGGCTATAGCTCGCTTAATTATCTTAAAAATTTTCCGATTGACTACATTAAGATCGACAAGTCTTTTGTTAGCGAATTAATGAACAGTGAGAAGGACGCCGTAATTGTAAACGCAATTATCACTTTAGCACACAACCTCCATAAAGAGGTGATAGCAGAAGGAGTGGAAACAAAGGAACAGCTTGAATTTCTGAAAAACCATCAGTGTGATATTACACAAGGTTATTTCTTTAGCAAACCACTTCCTGCTGGCGAAATTGAGAAGATTTATTTAACTAAAGAAGGAGAATGATGTCATGAAAACAACTTCATCCGTTTTAGTAGCAAATTTTAAACATTGGGGAATCCATCATATTTTTGGTATTCCAGGAAAGGCAATTTCCCCAATATTATTTGAGGTATTACGCCACGATATGGAATTTGTATTAAGTAAACACGAAGCAGCTGCAGGGTTTGAAGCTTCTGGATACGCGTTGATGAATCAGAAAATTGGGGTCGCAGTTGGGACTTCTGGACCTGGGGGGACTAACCTTCTTACTGCTGCTGGACAAGCGAAAGCCTCAAATCTACCACTGTTAATCATTACAGGACACCCTTCAATGAAAGACACTGGAAAAGCAATGGGACAAGATTCCAGCTTATTTGGAGCTGATCTAGTAGACATGTTTAGATCTGTCACGAAGTTTAGTGCACGAGTAGAACGAGGAGATATGCTACAACCATTCCTTCAGCATGCCCTAGAAAAAGCGTTATCTGGTGTAAAAGGACCCGTACATCTGTCCATTCCGTTTGATATTTTATTAGATGAGATTGAACCGTTCCAACTGGAGTTACCAATGTCTCATGAAATGATATCACCTAAAACGAGTGAAGTCATCGATAAACTGAATGGAGCGAAGCGTCCCCTTCTATTCCTAGGAAAAGGCGTTCATTCCAGTAAAGCTTACGAAGAAGTACAGCATCTTGCGGAGCATTGGAACATCCCTGTAATTACTACACCAGGAGGAAAAGGAGCATTTCCTTCCAATCATACGTTGTCACTAGGAGCATTCGGATTAGGTGGTACCGATGAGGCTACCGCATACTTACAAGAAAAGATTGACCTACTCCTTGTCATCGGTTCCAAACTAAGTGATATGTCCACTGCCGGATTAGCGGAATCGATGTATCCAGAGCACGTCATTCACTTCGATTATGACCCAACTTTTATCGGAAAATCGATTCAAGTACCAACTACTCCGATACTCGGTGATATAAAAGCGAATCTGACGGCTATTTTAAAGGATATACCAAAAACCGATAGCGAAGCATTTTTAACACCACTCGAGTGGATTCAACTAGAGGAAAATAATCCAGGAGAGCGAATGTCGGCAGTCCAAGTATTACGGGCGATGCGTTATGCACTTCCAGATGACGCGATTGTTTTTGGAGATGATGGAAGCCACTCTTTTTACGGCATTAAATACTTTGACATATATAAGCCTGGGACTTTCTTCTTTGATGATATATTCGGTGCAATGGGTAACGGGATTGGCTATTCCATAGGCGCAAAACTAGCAGCTCCAAAAGAAACAATTGTATGCTTAGTCGGGGATGGATGTATGTTCATGCACGGTACCGAACTTTCCACAGCGTACAATTATAACTCCTCTGTCTTGTTTGTCGTGTTGAACAATGGACGACTCGATATGGTGGAAAAAGGAATGCAAAAAATGATTGGCACCTCTATTGGTGGTGTGTACGAGACTCCGCTGGATGCAACCAGATTTGCCGAATCGATGGGACTAGAAGCATATACTTGTCATAACCCTTTTGATTTAACTGATAGAATAAAAGAATCATTACATAAAATGAAAGAAACAAATAAACCAATCGTGATTGAAGTATTAGTCGATGAAAACGAAATTCCACCAACTATGGGGAGGCAGTAAGATGGAAAATAACAAGCGATACGAGGCCGGAATACAAGCAATGGAAGCATTATTTTCCGAAGAAGTACGAAATGGCATGGCAGGAATCCAAAATATTTCACCAGACTTTTGGGAGATGATTGTGTCCTTCGGCTTTGGAGATCTCTACGGCAGAAATAAGCTCTCCCACTCACAACGGGAAGTGATCACACTCACAGCACTGATCACACAAGGAGCGTTCGATCAGCTAAGAGTTCACTTACAAGCAGCGCTAAATGTCGGGCTTACCAAAGAAGAAATAATCGAGCTCATCATCCACTGTGCCGGATACGTCGGGTTCCCAAAAGCTGTTCAGGCAATGGGAATCGCTGGGGAGATTTTTAAAGAAACACGATAACAAGATTTGAAATGGCCCTGTGTATGAAACAATTCTAATTTTGAATTGTTTCATACACAGGGCCGCAATTCAGGATCAGCTGCATCATACAGCTCCACATCCAACATCTTCTCTTTCTTGGATTTCATACAAGTCTTCTCCTATTTCGTCCACTCCTCTTCACAACAATAACACTGACAAAATAAGAAACCATAATCCCGAAAAAATCTATTCCAACATCAAACAATCTTCCGTTTCGATTGAAGTACAGCTGAAGTACTTCCGTAAAAGCTGCAAATACACCAGTTACTATAAGTGCAAAACTAAACCGCTTCCACCAAAGAAGATATAATGTGTACAACAGAGCGAACGTCAGCATATGACCAGTTTTTTGTATAATATAAAATTGGCTTTTTAACTCGATATCACTCGTAATGAATAAATCCAGGAAATTGGGAGAAGGTTCAAAACTAAACTGGACAACTTGATCACACAAGAAGATATATGCATCTGAAGTAGTTGTCGCAACTAGTATCCAAGCACTCCACAAAATAGTAAGTAGCGGATAAATCATAGGAATCATCCTTTTTTCTTATTTGCATCTTGGACAAAGCTTACCCATCCACATAAGTTCGTAACAAAATTATTACAGAAACTTCAATTCTATCAAATGTATTCTCACTATCAATAAGCATATCCCTCATCTGTACCGCTCTACCTAAAACCAAAAGAAACAACAAAGCGAGCTAATTAGTCCTTCTATTTCATCCTTGTCAAATTTTATTCTTATCCAACAAGTTTCTCAGTTGCTCGGATAACTCTCTTATAATATCATCCGTATTAATCGAATCATTTTCATTACCTAGATGATACCCATATTCTAAAATACGCTTGAATTCTTCTTGTAATTCTGCTGTTGTCACGCAACAATCCCCCTATGTTATCACTACATGTTTATAGATTAATAAACAATAAACTTTCCAAACATTGTACTACAAAGTAATTAAATATAATGTCGAAACGAGTCGTGATCTATAAATTTTAAAGTAAGCCTGATTTATAATCAGGGACTTATCAGGATTCTACTTGCTATTACACTATCTCCCAATTCACCTACATAACGACCGACTTTTTCATTATTCATAGATATTCATTTTTTGAGTGAAATTAGATGTGGGACTTACTAGTATGAAGGGAGCCGTTGATATTGTCGCTAGAATGCCAGAAGTTAACTATGTAAGTTCTTTGATTGGTACATCATGTTTTGTTTCCCTCAAACAAAGGTTTTTGTACGAGGAATGTATAGGAAAGATCTTCGCACCAATCATTAAAAATCTATTTCTTAAGAGATGTATATAAAAATTACCCCTATCATTTTTTGTAGTACAATAATATTAAGAATTTTCTTTCAACGGCAACTAACTTCTTAAAGTTAGATATTCTTTATTTGCAAACAAGCAGGATGAATATTCTTAATATACTTTCCATTCTAAAATTATTTAATGAAAATAAGAGGGGGTTCTACAATTGTCTTTGTGCAATCAACATTTATCCATACAAAAATCAATTAGTGAATTGTTTATACATGCTAAAATTCCTTTCACAATAATTAATACAGAAAAAGAGATTCAATTTATTAGCCCAGCATTGAAAGATCTAATAGATCTTAGTTCCGAGAAACAGCTCGAAAAGTTATTTGATCATGACACAATAAGAAATGCTTTAAATAAAGTAATAAAAAATAAAATGATGGTCTCAACTCTCTATGAGATTACGGATGGTGAAACACTCTTGTTTTCATTGTTTCCAATCATTAAAAACAATCATGTAGAAGGAATAATCATTCTTTTGAATCATAAAGACCAGTTAATAGACCAAAATAATTATTTTTTTGAAGAGGATTTAAAGGCCATTTTTGATTTAAGTTTTGATGTCATTTATGTCTCAGATCAGAATGGAAAAACACTTAGAGTCAGTAACGCTGCAAAGAAATTGTGGGGACAGGAACCTGAGGAACTAGTTGGCAGGAACGTTGCTGACTTGGAACAAAAAGGGATTGTCAAGCCGTCTATAACGCTAATGGTTTTAGAAAAAAAAGAAAAAGTAGCTGCTTTTCAAACAACAAGTACAGGCAGAAGATTAATGGTTGTTGGAACCCCAATAAAAGATGAAAAAGGGAATGTTATCAGAGTCGTTAATGCCTCTAGAGATATAACAGAAGAAAGCAGATTACACTCAGAATTGGAGGAGGCTAACAGGCTCTTAAGTGGTTACAAGGAAGAATTAAAGAGTTTGCGTAAACAAAGAATGTCGGAAAATGAAATCATTTTTTGTAGTCGTGAAATGGAAAAAAGTATGTATTTAGCCGAGAAAGTAGCTGTTGTTGATTCTACAGTTTTAATATTAGGAGAATCAGGTGTTGGAAAGGAAGTAATTGCGAGCTTCATTCACCAAAAAAGTTCAAGGAAGGATAAACCTTTTATAAAAATTAACTGCGGTGCTATTCCAGAGAGCTTATTGGAATCCGAATTATTTGGTTATGAAAGTGGAGCATTTACAGGTGCAAATAAGGGCGGGAAAATGGGACTATTCGAGCTTGCCAGTGAAGGAACGTTGTTTTTGGATGAAGTAGCGGAAATGCCTTACGTTTTACAAGTAAAGCTCCTTCGAGTCCTACAAGAACAGGAGATTACTAGAATCGGGAGCTCAAATCCTATTAAGGTGAATGTCAGAATAATTGCGGCTACAAATCGAGAACTCGAAGAAGAAGTACAAAAAGGTTCGTTCCGGGAAGATTTATTTTATCGATTAAATGTAGTACCAATCCATATTCCTGCTTTAAGAGAAAGAAAAGAGGATATCGTGCCTCTATTAATGCATTTTATGGATTATTATAACGATAAATATTCTAAGAACAATTCTTTTTCTCTAGAGCTAATCGAGGCACTACAACAATATGATTGGCCTGGAAATGTTCGGGAACTACAGAATATTGTTGAACGATTAATTGTCATTTCGGATGAAGACGAGATATCTGATGGATACTTTCCATATAGATCTAAGAGTTCTGAATATAAGAAACAAGTAGAGGTAAATGAAATTATACCTTTAAAGGAATGTTTAGAAATGGCAGAGAAGCAACTCTTACATTTAGCAAAACAGCGCTATTATACTACTACAGAAATTGCCAAAGCGTTAAAAGTAGATCAGTCTACAATCAGTAGGAAACTTCAAAAATTAAAAGTTTGATATATGCTTCAGAAAAAATCTATGCAAGATTACATAAAACCTATGCAGAATTGCATAGGTTTTATTTTCAATGTTGTTATTAATCAATTAGATTTATTATTTCTTCGTATTTTCAGTCAAAAATTGTTTTGGCATCAAAATTGCATTGTTAACGATGTGAACTATTTTGAGGAAGGGGATTCAGAAGAATGATCATGTAGTAGTTATATTGTAAGTGACAGCGTTTCAAAAAAGAGAGCGTTTTCAAAGGAGGAAAATATGAAAAATTATCGTTACTTCATTATGGGTATGATTGTTTTTATGACTGTTATTAACTATGTTGACCGTGGTGCTCTTTCATATGCACAACAGGCCATCATTAGTGAATTTGGTTTTGATCATGTTTCTTGGGGAGCCGTACTTGGTTTTTTTGGTTATGGTTATCTCTTCGGTTCAATTTTAGGTGGCATGCTAGCGGATATTAAGGGACCGAAGTTCGTGTGGATCATCATTGGTATAGGATGGTCTATATTTGAGATAGCCACTGCCTTTGCAGGTGAAATTGGTATGATGCTTTTTGGAGGATCTACTTTGGCTGGTTTCGCAGTGTTCCGTATTTTATTTGGATTTGCGGAAGGACCGGCATTTTCAACCATCAACCGGACAAATGCCAATTGGGCAGCACCGAAAGAGCGAGGTTTCGCTGCATCACTAGGCCTATTGGGAAGTCCCTTGGGCGCGTTATTGACTGCCCCAATAGCTGTTGGATTATTATCTATCACCAGTTGGAGAATGATGTTTATCATTCTAGGAACGCTAGGGATTTTATGGGTAATAGTATGGACCAAAGTGTTTACAGATAAACCGGAAGATAATCCAAGGGTATCGAAAGAAGAATTAGCACTCATCAATTCCAAAGATGATCTTCTCATAAATGAAAAATTAGTTGAATCTAATGGTGTTCACACGAATAAATGGTATCACTTTTTCAAAAATCCAACACTTGTTTTTAATGCAATTGGTTATTTTGCTTTGCAATACATTACATTTCTATTTTTAACTTGGACACCGAAATACCTTCAGGATGTCTACGGTTTTCAACTTTCTGCACTCTGGTATTTAGGGATGATTCCATGGATTGGTGCATGTTTTACAGTCATCCTTGGCGGAAGGCTATCAGATTATTTGAGGAGAAAAACAGGAAATTTACGAATTGCACGCTCAGGACTTGCTGTTGTATCACTATTCTTGACAGCTGTTTGTTTTGTTCTCATTCCATTTACCGACAGTGTTGTTGGAGTGATGGCTTTGATGTGTATCGGAAATGCTTTCAACTTTTTGCCTAACTCGGTGTACTGGACGGTCATTCTTGATACAGAACCGAATCTTGCAGGAACCTATGGCGGTATTTCACATTTTATTTGTAACTTAGCAACCATTATAGCTCCTACATTAACAGGAGTTTTGGTGATTAACTATGGTTACCCTTCTATGTTTATCGCGGCGGTTGTAGCAGTTGTTATCGGCATGGTGGCCATGATGTTTGTTAAACCGGGTCAGTCCGAAATGTATAGTAAGAGGTCTTTAAAGAGTCCTAAAGTTAAACCCCAAACATGAAGATTACTGGCTATCAAATTACATCCTATACAATCAAAAGTAACCAAGACAACTTTATAAATAAAATCCATTAGATAGATCAGTTGGATGATAACGGTTAAAGCCACAAGAAATTTAAAAGGAGTGAACTGAGATTGAAAACAAAAGAAGATTTATTAACCTATGACATTATGAAATTATCTAAACTGATTAAGGAAAAAGAGGTATCAGTTGTGGAAATCACTTCACAACTTCTAGATCTTATCGAAGAGGTAGATCCAGTCATTAATTCTTTTATTACGGTAGATCGTGAAGATGTATTGCTACAAGCAAAAAAAGCTGATGAGGAAATCGAAGCAGGTCTGTACAAAGGACCTCTTCACGGGATTGCAATAGGATTAAAAGATTTAATCTATACGAATAACTTGAAAACGACGATGGGATCTGAAATATATCAGAATTACATGCCGAAGTCTAATGCGACAGTAGTTGACATGCTAAAGAATGCCGGTGCTATCATCGTCGGAAAATTGAATACCCATCAGTTTGCATATGGTCCTACAGGCGACCGTTCTTTTTATGGACCTGTCAGAAATCCTCATGATCCGCAAAAAATGACTGGAGGATCTAGCAGCGGTTCTGCAGCAAGTGTTTCTGCATGCTTATGCTTCGGATCTTTAGGCACGGATACAGGAGGATCTGTCAGAATACCGGCTTCCTTTTGCGGGGTTGTTGGAATGAAGCCAACCTATGGACTGATCAGTAAAAATGGCGTATTCCCTCTTTCATGGACACTTGACCATGTTGGACCTTTAACACGAACAGTAATGGATAATGCCATCCTTCTTAATTCTCTTGCCGGCTATGATTCGAATGATCCTGCCTCGGTTCAGCGGGAGGCTGAAGACTTTTCCCGACTTATCGGAAAAGGGATTGAGGGGATGACAATTGGGCTTCCTTCCACATTCTTTTTCGATGATATGAATGAGGAAATCAGACAAATCATTGGAAATACGGTTGAGGTATTGCGTGAGCTTGGGGCGGTTATCAAACCAGTTGTGTTACCAAACATTGAAAAATTCACAGATGCACACAGACACATTTTAAGAAGTGAGGCCTATGCGGTTCATGAGCAACACTTAAGTGATTATCCAGATCAATGGGACGATGAGGTAAAAGAACGTCTATTAACAGCACTTGAGACAAAAGGATTTGAGTATGCTCAGGCGCTACAAACACGTCAGCTTGCTAAAGACGAGTTTAATAGAGCATTAGAGGAAGTAGATGTAATTCTCACTCCAACCTTGCCGATCTTACCGCCCAAAATAAATGAACGCCATGTCGACATTGAAAAATATGTTGGGCAGCATATTCGCTGGTCCATTATTAAATTAACTGCTCCGGCAAACTTAAATGGATTCCCAAGCTTGTCTATACCGTGCGGTTTTTCTTCCGATGAAATGCCAATCGGCGCCCAATTTATTGGCCGAGAATTTGATGAAGCTGAGCTATACCGAATTGGCTATGCGCTCGAACAAAAGCTTTCCATTAATACAGCGAAATTTCCAATCAAAAATTTGTAAGCTTAAAAATATCTAGATAAGGAACTTAGATTGTAGACAATCATAAGCTCAAATTATAAAAATAAGAGTACCCTTTCGTGCACTTGACAAATAGCCGTATATTACGATTATTATAATCAGATATTCGGCTATTTTGTTTATTTGCTACATGCTGTTTGGATCGATTTTGACCAACGTTTTAGAGGGTATGCTCCTTGCTTTCATATGCTGCCTTCTTTAATAACCCTAGCAGGAATTCCACCAACCATCTTTTCTGTACGTTGAGCTTCGTCAGTTTCGATTGTGTGATTAAATAATCTCGTTAATCTTCGTACATTCATTCTATCGTTTAATAATTCAGGATCAGCTGCATTATACAGCTCCACATCCAACATCTTCTCTTTCTCGGATTTCATACAAGTCTCCTCCTATTTCGTCCACTCTTCTTCACAACAATAACACTGACAAAATAAGCAACCATAATCCCGAAAAAATCTATTCCAACATCAAACAATCTTCCGTTTCGATTGAAGTACAGCTGAAGTACTTCCGTAAAAGCTGCGAATACACCAGTTACTATAAGCGCAAAACTAAACCGCTTCCACCAAAGAAGATATAATGTGTACAACAGAGCGAACGTCAGTATATGACCAGTTTTTTGTATAATATAAAATTGGCTTGTTAACTCGATATCACTCGTAATGAATAAATCCAGGTAATTAGGAGAAGGTTCAAAACTAAACTGGACAACTTGATAATGCAAGAAGATATATGCATCTGAAGTAGTTGTCGCAACTATGATCCAAGCACTCCAAAAAATAGTAAGTAGCGGATAAATCATGGGAATCATCCTTTCTTCGTATTTGCTTCCATTTTTGTAAACAGCCTACCCATCTACATGAGTTCGAAACAAAATCACCACATAAATCCCAATTCCAACAAAGGCACCCGCACTATCAATAACTACATCCCTCAACTGTGCTCCCCTGCCGGGAACAAAAAGCTGATGCACTTCGTCCGATATGGCATACATTACGCAAATGAATAAAGCTAGTCCCATTCCCTTATACCCGAGTACCCCACTTAACCGCAAGGAATGTATAAGAAGCACACCTAGCACTAAATAGATAAAAAAGTGAGCATTCTTTCGAACAAGATGGTTTAAGTTTCCAACAATAAAATCAGAATGAGGAGCAACTTTTTCTACCGCTGTTACAATAACCTCGGTTAACTCTGTGCTCAACTCGTTCGACTCATGAGCCGGTTGGTGAGAAAAATAAAAAATTAATGCCATCCATAAGATTACTGCTATGTAGGATAAAATTTTCTTCATATTTTAATTCCTCTTCTATAATTAAAATGCAAATTAACAATTCTACTATTAATATATCAGACAAATCCCTAAAAAATATATGAAAATATAATATTCCGTCAATTGAAAATGTACAATATCATTTTGCTCTAATAGTTAATAGGGACAATCGTAAATACATTGGATTAACAAACATAAAAGGTGCCGGATTCTGAATTTATTCGGAATCTGGCACCTTTTTCTCCAGTGAATTCACTGGATTGTCCAACGAACATTTTGTCAGTGTCTTTATTGGGGCTCTATATATAAAAGTAACTTTTAGTTTTTATCCACACGTTTCCATATCAATTTATCAACCGGGTTAAGACCATTATAGATTTTAATCTGGTCTCCATCTATTGAAGCAATGCGGGGTTGGGCTTGACTAAGCCAAGTCGGATTCATGCTCACATCCATGTGATGTGTCAGTTCTTTTTTTTCTTCATTTATTTCGAATCGACCTGAATAAGCTAAATAACCGTGCGCTGCTTCTGCCATTTCTTCAGTCGTTCCTGTATGTAAGTCTCCTGATTGGTAAGGGTGACGTCCGGTTGCCATTAGTTGAGCAGACATATATCCGTCTGGATTATACATGATAAACCCTTTTGCATCTTTTCCTAAAGGATAGACCGTATTTCCATTTTCATCTTTTGTTTCGTAAGATAATAATGACCATGTACCAATCACTTGTTCACGTAATGTTTTGGATGTTTGCGTATTCATGATATTCCTCCTCGATTAGTTAACCTTACATCTTGTAATCACTTGATTATTTTCCTCTAAGACATTATTATAAGCCTAAGATATATATAAGAAAAATACATACTTTTGATAACACTTATTTGTAAAACTTATAAATAGAGGTGCAAAATGGACAATAGACAAATTCAGTACTTTATGGAGGTCGCAAAGCAAGGAAGCTTTTCGAAAGCAGCCGAACAATTATTTGTTTCCCAACCTACGATTAGCAATGTTGTGAAAAATATAGAAAATGAATTAGGAGTACAGTTACTGGCAAGAACAACAAGAAAACTGGAACTGACGGATACAGGTCAATTGCTCTATGAATATGGGCAACAAATTTCTCAACTATATCAACATTTTTATCAAGAATTAGATGATATTACAAATGTTCAAAATGGGTCCATCAAGATGGGTATTTTTTCCTCAATCGGCACCAATATTCTAACAGACATTTTGTCAGATTTTCACAAACAATATCCTAATATCCTTATCCACTTTGTGGAAGATGGAGAACAGAATTTACAAAAGGCATTGCTTGATGGGGATCTTGACTTGGTTATTCAGGAAATACCAACGGATGAACCGATGAATTACATTCCTTTTTTGAGCGGTGAACTTCGACTTCTTGTGCACCATACACACCACCTAGCAAGTAAGGAAGGGGTGAAATGGGGAGAATTAAAAGATGAACATTTCATCAGTTTTCGACAAGGCTTCGCCATTCGACAATATATAACGCAGGAATGTGAAAAAGTTGGTTTTAAACCAAAAATAATATGTGAAACGGCTCAATGGAAATTCATCTTTGAAATGGTTTCCCGCAATATGGGCATTGCAATTCTACCCGAAAGCGAACTAAATAAATTAAAGGTAGCCCATATGGGGATTAACGTATTGCCTTTTATCGATGAAATAATCCATTGGCAAATCGGCATTGCATGGAAAAAAGATGGCTATATATCTCATGCGGCTAGAACATGGATTCAGTTTTTAAAAACACGACTCGAACAACTTGAAACCTCGAAAAATGACTTGGAACCTGGCACCCATAGTTAAACGCCAAATAACGCCACCTGTTTGTGGGCGTTAGTCGTACTTAATAGTGAATTGCATTAAATTGTCAGAATGAAAAAAATGCCTTTGACATCATAGGGACGCGTCACTCGTACTGAATAAAGAAAAACAAGCGCTGTTTTATAATCGTTATGTACTAGTTTGACGTATTTTTTGAAAAATCCACACCCCATTGGTGGCTAAAAGCCGACTTTGAATGTGAAATACCTATGCTACAAGAAGTTCAGTTGGATGAACTTGCGCCCGTCATACTTAATTTACTCGCGATCACAGACTGGAGACAGTAATCTTTCTTAGTAGAATGATACACTTGTTTCTTCGTCATCATGGAGTATGCAAGTCGGAGTAAACGATTGCCCAAAGCAATAAACATCTGCCCAGCTTTCTTTCCTCTCTCTTTCATTTCTTTATACTTCTTCTGCATCGATGGATTTTGAAGCATCATACTTCGACCTACTCGATATAGCGCAGCCCGAAAATCAGCCCTTCCTTGTTTGAAAATCTGATATGGAGGCCGCTTTCCGCCAGATTGTCTAATAATTGGATTGGTCCCGACCATTTTGATCAGCTATTCACTCTTCTGTTAATGATTTCGACAAAATGTCAGAATCCAATTTAACATTTTGTAAGATTCCATTTGGACAATTTGTTAATAAGAGCGGTTTATTGGAGAACCATTTATTTTATAAGTTCCTCTACTTGATATTGATAGATTCAAAGCTTGCAATTGGATACTTTTAAGAATTTTTTATTTCTAGCACACGGACACGTTTTTCAGGCTTTGCCTGTTCGACTACTAGGCTTTCGATATACCGTCGCACAAAAAATGCAGTCCAAGATATTAATTTCGACTGCTTTTCATTTTCTTATCTATGATTACTAATTACTGTTGAATTGTAGCTAATAGTAAGAATAGTAATATTGCAATAAGTAAAATGATCACTGAATAGCCAGAGTACTTAACCAATCATTATTTATACTAACGACAAATAAAGCCCCCGGTCGTCAAAAGTATGTTATTTCGAGCTTACCTATTTCAAGTAAATTGTAGTCATTTATCAGAATTCACTGTATTTTTTCTGTTCCAAGGAAGTCTGGAGTATTTAACGCTTACTTTTAACGCAGAAAAAATAGTTTTAATAATAATATTTATTGCATCTAGTTTACGCATAGCTTTTATCATAGAATTGTAATTAATTGTAAGAATATCTTCTGACATGGGCTCATTTTCATTGTGTTTCCACCCGTAATTTACATTTTAAATGCACAAACCCAAAATTCGACAATCTAATAATACTTTTAGCGTATCGTGTATTATATTATCAAATTATTACTAGTATTTAGAATCACTCAAAACTTTAGTTAGTATTTTTTACAATCCAAAAGTAATGGTTCATTCTAAATACTATTGAATTTAAAAAATTCTGATTTATTAGCATATAACGCTTGATTTCTTGAATATTCGATGATAATGTTTAATTTAGCTAAAGAAACGTCGCATTTATTGGTATGAGACCAATAAATATTTTTTTGTAAGTAGATGTATTAGTAGGCAAAAATGACCACGCGGGATTTATCACCTCTCTCTTTTTCAATAGTTCTTTTTGATTATAAAAAAATAAATATTTATTAAAATAATGATGCAATATTTTTTTTAGAGTCAACATATTATAAGGAAAGGAGATAACCTTTTATGCTTCAAGAGTTTAAAAGTGATCTGGATCAATATGTCACTCAGGTAGAGGGAAATATTATTAGTAATATGGATGGAGAAACAGTCATGCTAAGTATTAAAAATGGGAAGTATTATAATCTGGGGGTAATTGGTGGATATATTTGGGAGTGTGTGCAAGAACCCGTATCCTTAAAAAATTTGATAAAGAGTATACAAGTTGAATACGATGTTACAGAGGAGAAATGTAAGACTGATCTACTTCCATTCATCGAGAAATTACGTAACGAGGGATTAATCAAAATCTATTAAATTGTATCGGAGACGTTATTATGAGCGCTATAGCTTGCATTTATCATAGGAATCAAGAACCTGTAGCAGTAGAGAACATAAATAGAATAATGGGATCTTTGCAACAATATCCCGCAGATGATATTCAAGTATGGCATAAAGAAAATGTTTTTTTGGGATGTCATGCACAGTGGATTACACCCGAATCTATTGGAGAGAAGCTACCATACTATGATAGGGTAAGACAACTAACTATCACAACGGATGCTATCATCGACAATCGAAAAGAATTATTTAATCTACTGCAAATCGAATCAATTGTTAGAAAAGAGATCCCTGATAGTCAATTAATATTGTTAGCCTACTGTAAATGGGGACAAGAAGCACCTAAGTATTTAATTGGTGATTATGCTTTTATTATATGGGATGAAAAGGAACAGCTACTTTTTGGGGCTAGAGATTTTTCCGGAAGTCGTACACTCTACTTCACTCAACTTATAGATAAGTTTGCCTTTTGTACAACCATTAAGCCGTTGCTTACTCTGCCTTTTATAAAAAAACAGCTCAATGAACAGTGGTTAGCCGAATATTTGGCCATACCGGGTATGACTGAAACAGTCGAACCCTTTATCACTCCTTACGATAATATCTATCAAGTACCACCAGCCCATTCCATCTCTATTAAGGAAGGAAAATTCTTCTTAAGACAACATACTGTTGTTCAAGTAAAAGATGTTTTGAAATTGAAAACAGATGAAGAATATGTTGAAGCCTTTCAAGAAGTGTTTCAAGAAGCGGTTACTGCTAGAATACGAACTAATCACCAAGTAGGCGCTTATTTAAGTGGTGGGCTGGACTCAGGCTCCATAGCGAGTTTTGCAGCTAAAGCTCTAAAGCAAGAAAATAAAACTTTGCATACATACAGCTATATTCCTGTTCAAGGTTTTAAAGATTGGACACCAAAAAGGCGAGTAGCAGATGAAAGAGACTTAATAGAATCCACTGTAGAGTATGTAGGAAATATTTCACCAAATTTTTTAGATTTTAAAGGGAAAAGCCCTCTTTCTGATATAGATGAAATGTTAGAGATTTATGAGATGCCATATAAATTTTTTATCAATTCCTATTGGTCAAAAGGATGTTATGAAGAAGCAAGTAATGACGGTGTAGGAATCATTTTAAACGGAGCAAGAGGTAATTGGTCTATCTCATGGGGCCCCCCCTTGGACTACCAGGCACTGCTTCTAAAAAAATTGAAGATCTTTTCATATTTTCGTGAAGTGAATCAATATAGTAAAAATATTGGTGTTCCTAAATCGCGTATAACATCCATAACGAAGAGAAAAGCTTTTACCATCCTGGATAGGAACAAAAATATGGAGATGGATCCAACCTTCCAACCTATTAATGTTCATTTTGCTAAAAAAATGAACGTACATGAAAAAGTGAAACAACATGGGATGGAACATAAAGTGTCTTTCAACGCTTATGAGGCTAGAAAGGAAAATTTCGAAAAGCTTGCTTATTGGAATATTAATGGAACGATGGCAACTAAGCTTTCTTTACGTTATAAAACTTGGAATCGTGATCCATCAAATGATTTGAGGATCATACGATTTTGTTTATCGGTTCCTGAAGAGCAATACGTTCAAAATGGCATGGATCGATCCCTTATTCGAAGATCCACGAAAGGTTTTTTACCGGATTCCATACGATTAAATCAAAGAGTTAGAGGAATACAAGGGACAGATGGCATTGATCGAATGACTCCCTTTTGGAGTGATTTTGTTAGTGAAATAAAGCATTTAACAAATGATCCAATTATTACGAGTTATATAGATGTCGAGAATATAAAAAAAGCGCTAAGTGATGTTCAAACTGTACCTACATCTTCCTTTATTTATGATGCTCGATTTAAAATGATGATGCGCTGTCTTTGTGTGTATCGCTTCTTGAAAAGTAACTTTGAAGGGGGGTGAAATAATGAAAAAATCATGGAACGCACCTGAACTAGAAGTACTATCAGTTACAATGACAATGGCTGGCCCTGGATTTTCTATTGAGGATGATTTTCAAAATGATCCTGATGAACCAGATCATTACAGCTAATTTAACATCAAGGAATAAAAACCCTTATATTTTTTCACTCAAGTATAAGGGGTTTTTCTAATGCAATTATTTTAATGTACCGAGTCTATCATAACAAGTTATTTTGTGAATTCTTCAAGTAGAATGTTCATGGGGGATTATATATGGTTGAAACTATAGAGAAATATTGCTATAAAGCTTTTGGTTTAAAGATTGTAAGCGATATCCCATTACCAGAATTACTTTTTTTAAAAATGGAAGACAACCAAGCAAATTGTATTTTTATAAAAAAAGAAGATTTAAATGATTTTTGGAGTAAACATTCATATCCTGCTAGAAACTTTGTCATTACGGAACAATTTATCATGTTTCAAATTCCAAATAAAGCAATCTTTCTCATTCAAAACGGAAATGAGATTTTATACTCGCCTATATATGATAATAATGTAGATTTACTTCGTATATATATACTCGGTACTTGCATGGGAGCCCTCTTGATGCAGCGTAAGACACTACCGTTACATGGCAGTGCCATTGCAATCGATGGGAAAGCTTATGCAATTGTTGGAGACTCCGGAGCAGGGAAATCCACTTTAGCTAAAGCATTTTTAATGAGAGGATATCAGTTATTAAGTGATGATGTCATCCCCATCACCTTTTCTGAGAATCAAATTGCTTATGTGATGCCCTCCTATCCACATCAAAAATTATGGATGGAAAGTTTGAACGAATTCGGATTAGAATCTAATCAGTTTCAACCACTTGCTGAAAGAGAAACAAAATTTTCTGTACCCGTATTACAGTTCTTAGATGAACCATTGCCGCTTGCAGGCATCTTTGCACTAACAAAAACAGAGAGTGAGGATGTGTCCATTAATTCCATAACAATTATGGAACGTTTTCAAACATTATTTCATAACACTTATCGAAATATTTTTCTCTCAAGAGCAGGTTTAATGGATTGGCATTTTAATACTTCTGCCATGATGGTCAATAAAATTCCTATGTACCAAATTAGAAGACCTATTTCCCACTTTACAGCTTACGAATTAACAGAATTAATGTTAACGGAAATTCAACCGAATGTGGTTATGAAAGATTAATTTTTCTTCAACTTAAGAACAGATCGGAGTAATCAAATTTGGAGGAAGTCATGATTAAATGGCGTAAGATTCGGTCTTTTTTTCAATTGAATACACGCATGAAGCTTCTTATTATAGAAGCTTTTCTGACGTTAGCTTGGGCACGCTTAAAAAAAAGTAAGGATTTTGCCAACGTTGCCTCCGCTTTAGGTAAACATATGAATGAAACTGGTTTTCATGCTAATGATGAAAATAAGGAGATTTTACATCTTATTTCTAGAGCTATACATCTGGTTAGTCCCTATACATTTTGGGAAAGTGAATGTCTAGTGAAAGCTATAGCTGGAATGAAAATGCTAGAAAGAAGAGAGATTGAAAGCACTCTTTACCTAGGAATGGCTAAAGATGAAACGGGTTTAATTGCCCATGCATGGCTCCGAAGCGGGACCTTTTACATATCTGGTTCTGAAGGAATGGAGCGATTCACAGTAGTAGCAAAATTCGCCAAATCCATTAAAAGTAAGGGAGAAAATTATGAAGAACAAACTTAACCTATCTAAAATACCGAAAGAAGTTCTTTTTATTTTGGAATTATTGGAAGATGACAACAAGGGTCTGTTTCAAAAAAAAAATCACCTATTATATAGCGATTTAGATTGGCAATTATTCGTGGATTATGCTACTCATCATCGTCTCTATCCAGTGCTATACAATAAAGTAAAACAACTTGATGAACCTCTACTTCCTGATTCCGTTTTACAATCTTTGAAGGAACTATATAAAGAAAACACCTATAAAATGCTTCAATTGAGTGGAGAGATGTCTTTTATTAATAATCTCCTTTATGAAAATCGTATAAAAACTATTTTTTTGAAAGGACCAATCCTTGCAAAAGATTTATATGGAGACATATCACTTCGTACATCTGGGGATTTAGATTTTCTAATTCCGATCGAACGGATAGATGAAGCAGAGAAATTATTAGTAGAACAAGGATATAAGAGAAAAGATAATTTTGATAGAATTTTAAATGATTGGAAATTTAGAAATCACCATGTTACATATTTTCATCCTCACAAACGAATTACATTGGAAATCCATTGGCGTCTCCATCCAGGTCCTGCAAGGGAAACGAATTTTCAGGATTTGTGGGAAAGAAAAAGAGAGAGTAATTTGACAGCATCACCAATCTCTTATTTAGGAAAAGAAGATTTATTTCATTTCCTTGTCGTTCATGGAGCAAGACATGGCTGGTATCGGTTACGGTGGTTACATGATATTCACCAAATAATGAAACAGTCTCTAAATTGGGATTTAGTGTATGCATTGTTCAAGAAAAATCATCATGTACCTCATGCTGGACAAGCGCTTATATTAGCTTCCCAGTTATTTGGGACGAAATTGACGAATGATGTACATGTATTGATAAATAATAAACAAGCTTTTCCATTAGCCCAGAAAGCCATCTTTTATTTAGGCAGAATGGAAAACTTACATTCTCCCACCGTTTCAAAAGATATTACTCAATATCATAAGCACTATATATTATCATCAAACTCCATACAAACAAGATGTTTAATGATAATCACCAAGTTTTATCCATCATCAGTAGATGCTGTCACTTTACCATTACCTAAATATATGCACTTTTTATATTTTCCTTTACGCCCCATATTATCGATATATAGAAAGATAAAAAAGCCGATTCTATTAAAGGAAGATATTAGATGAAAGATATCATTTACTTCCTTAAACAAATGCACGTATATATTGGACCCATCCTCTATGTTAATCTACTAGCTATGACGTTTATTGGATTATTGGAGGGAGTCAGTGTTTTACTATTAATCTCTATGATTAGTATTAGTGGAATAGTAAATTTTGATATTGGAAATAGTGCTTATATACATTTATTATCTTTTTTGGACCTCATCCCTCCCTTTAGTGTTTTGCCGATTATTTTAGGGATTTTTCTTTTAGTCGCTATCGGTGTTAATTATTATAATCGGAAAATTATGATTCGTAATGCAATTATTCAAAATAGCTTTTTAAGAAAGATACGTTTAGAAACATACAGTGCGTTATTGCGTTCGAAGTGGTCCTTTTTCATAAAAAATCGAAAATCAGATCTTATTAATATTATGCTAACCGAGGTTACAAAAGCCAGCAGTGGAACAAAAGCCATTTTATCTTTTCTTTCCTCCTTTATAAGCACAAGCTTTCAAATAGTTTTAGCATTTTGGCTATCACCGAATATAACCGTATTTATATTATTTAGTGGTGTCTTTATAGTTTTTCTTAATCGGCATTTTTTAAAAAAATCGCACGCTTTAGGTAATCGTAACTTTCAATTAGGTAGAGAGTTTTTGGCTGGGATGACAGATCAATTGAATGGGATAAAGGATGTGAAAAGTAATTCTTTGGAGAAATCAAGGTTAACTTGGTTTCAATCTATTACAGATAGAATGGAAGCAGAACAAGTAGAATATACAAAAATAAAAACAAGTTCTCAATTTTACTTTAAAAGTGCTTCTTCCATTTTTATTGCCGTATTAATTTTTATTGCTTTACAGATTTTCCAAGCTCAAGCCGGTCAATTGATGTTAATCATCGTTATTTTCTCCAGACTCTGGCCTCGAGTTACGGGTATACAGTCTTCCTTAGAAGCAATTGCTACAAGCATGCCATCTTTACGAATAGTAAAAGCATTTCAAGTAGAATGTGAAAAGTTGGCTGAGTTACATCAAGAAGACTATGAGGATATTAAGCCATTTCAATTACAAATGGAAATGGAATGTCGAAATGTTTACTTTGGCTACAAGTTAGAAGAGAAAGATGCATTAAAGGATGTGAATATCGTTATTCCTGCGAAACAGATGACGGCTTTTGTAGGAAAATCTGGAGCTGGGAAAAGTACATTAATTGATTTATTAATGGGGCTTAATGTACCTAAAACAGGACAAGTGTTAATAGACGGGATTCCATTAACAAAAGATAATCTTTTATCATTAAGAGGCACATTAAGCTATGTTCCGCAGGATCCTTTTCTATTTAGTACAAGTATTCGAGATAACTTAATGCTAGTAAAAGAACAGGCAACAGAAGAAGAAGTGTGGGAAGCACTAGCATTCGCCTCGGCAGCAGACTTTGTTAAGCGATTGCCTAATGGGATTGATACAGTAATTGGTGATCGTGGAATCCGCCTTTCAGGTGGTGAACGTCAACGATTAGTTTTAGCTCGAGCGATTCTAAGAAAACCATCCATTCTTGTTTTAGATGAAGCAACTAGTGCACTTGATACCGTAAGTGAAGCAAAAATACAAGAATCATTAGAACGGCTAAAGGGAAAAATGACTATTATCGTCATTGCTCACCGTTTATCAACCATTCGAAATGCCGATCAAGTAATTGTGCTAAACGAAGGGCAAGTCATTCAACAAGGAAGTTTCTATCAGCTAGCAGAAGAAAAAAACAAAGTGTTTAGTAGATTACTTGGAAAACAATTGGAAGTAAGTACCATAGTTGAAAAGAGGTAAACTCATGAAAGATGATCGAAGTGTGCATTCTCTCCTCTCATAAGGCGATTCCAATGACTTCCGTTATTCCCCTGAATGTGATTAAATGTAGATATAACCATTGTTTTCAGCTCCTTTTAGTGTGAGTGGGTATGATAGAAGTTCTGTGATTGGTACTTCTTGTTTACCCTGAAAACAATGGTTTTTAACTTTGTTCCCTATCTATTTAATATTGTAGGGACACTTTTTAAAGTGGAAGGAAATTCTTCTAGTAAATTGGAAAAGTTTAAACCGCAGTTTAATTCAAAGATGTAGGTTAATCGACTATATATCTACGCATAATTAATACCTCCAATTTCATAGCGCAGTTTATTTATACAATAAATATACACTATACACTCTTTTGGTAGGGAATTAATTATAATGGTTTAAAAGCATTAGGAAATCCAGCGTTTTTAATCATATCATCAATCCACACGCTAGTTTCTGCACCCCATGCTGAAAATTTAACACCTGTCTCGTCACGCTTATCATCCCACACTCCCGCAAGTATTTTCCCTTTAGAGTTAGGAGCGAATATCCTCCAATACATTGTAGCGTCACTCCATCCCTTCGGTATATTTCCAAGAATAGCATGAAAGTTAACTCTATCAGGAGAGTAATATAGCATGTTTGATTTTTCATTGCCTCCCCATCTCATAAGTGTCGCTACCATATCACCACGTTCACCCATCATAAGATTCATGCAGTCATTTGGAGTTGTGAGCAGTCTTTCGTGTTTCGAAATGTCTGCTATATCAGAATATCTACAACGCATAACCCCTCCGACCGGATTGGTGTCCCAACACCAATAAGCATAATCTTCGTAAAACCATATGTTACCCATCTTAAATTCTGCCCCACTACCTATCAGAGTCCATTTCCATGTATCTGCAGAAAAATCATAAGTTCCTTTTATTAAGTTAGTTTCCCATCCAGTAGCTTCCAAATGGTCACCAGTTTGTAGCCAAAAAGTGTTATCCATTGGGTTAAAATCAACTGCATGGATATGTCTTATTTCCATTGCGGAAATATCACCGTTCCCAGTAGTACCGAATTTTATGCAACTCTTAATCGTTGCTCCTTTATCTGTGGTATACCATACATTTAGATTTTCATATGCAGTACCTACTTCGGTTGAATAGTTACCCCAACATTTAACTTCCAATCCATCAACAATTTGGCGTTTAGTAGTTGAGATGGTCGAAAAATTATCTAGTGCTACTGGAATATAGGCATCCCCATTTATATCCAATACTGTCGATTCGTTGAGTGTAACCCAATCATGTGAATAGTATGCTTTTGTTTGATCACAAAGCAATAATTTACCATCATCGAATACATGAATCATTTTTATTATTCCAACACCCTCGATCAATAACCCGTCGTTATAAGTTTCACCATCGTCTTGACTTAAAAAAAGGTAGCCATCTTCGTTCTTGACTAGCATACTATCTATAGAAACAAGATACTTTTCAAATAATATCGGTCGTGGTGTAAATCCTCCGTGATTACTACTCATTAGTCGAATGGCATTATTAAACAGCATTACACACTCTCCACTCTAAAGTTATCTATTCTCGTAATAGCGGAGTTGTATTGATATAGGGTAAAATACATATGCTTATTAGTTTTAAGGTTGTTATCTTCTGTCGAAGTGATACGTTCTGTGCCGTCTAGAAACACTCTAAAACGGTTTCTTTTAGCTACTACTTTGATATTATGAGTTTCTCCAGCCCCCCAAGTAAATATGTATTCCCCTAGTTTTGTTTTCACACCGGTAATTTCTTTAAACAATCCAATCCCATTTTCAGTAATACCTACATAAATCCTGTTTTGTGTAGATGCACCTGGTGTCCTAAAAGTAAAGGATGAATCCTCGACACCACCGATTGTGTAATTAAAACTAGCCGAAAAATCACTCAATAAATCGAATCCGGCAAAAACGAACTCTCCTGAGACAGGATATAATTTATTTGAAGAAATACCAGTCACTCCTAATGGCACAAGCCATGTCTGCCCTGTATCCGCTATGCCAACAGAGGTCGTACTGTCTGGTCTTGTGAAATCGTCTGAAACAATTGTCTCAATCGGTTTTTGAATAGGCCAATTTCCAACGACTACCCCAAGCCATGTAATGCCGTTATCAAAACTTTGGAACATTACCATAAATATTTTACCTGCTTCAAAAGTAGGTTCTTCGTCATTTTGCCAAATTACATTGTCTGGAAAAATTATTGAAGCAGAATTTATATATCTAAGTGTGACTGTGACGGATAATAAAGCATTAGGATTAATCACTGGACTTACTAGGATAATCGTTTTATCCTCATTATTTTCTGTTTCTACTACGAAATTAGTTACATTGGACGCATCTATTTCGTATATATTGGATTTTTCAACAACATTAGCATAATTAATCAACTTGTTTAAGTTTGTTGTAGTTTCCGCCAACTGTGTCTTAGTGTTTTCTACTACTCTATCGATTGTCTCAAAATTTTCATTCCATTCATCTAAAAATAATCGTTCTGTTGGTGCCCATATATTTAATTGTAAATTCTTGGTTTTTTCCATTGACAATTCATCCCCTCATTTATTTTTTCTGCATGTTTAACAGGTTGATCCAGAATGGTTCTTCTCTAGTTCTTTGTAAGTATCCCTGATTATCGCCCCCCCACTTCTGCCCATTCCATTAAATACATTAATATGCTAGTACATAGAAGTATAAACTTAGTATATTGTGCAAAATTGTGTACAGAACTTTGCAATGAATTTGTACAGAGTCTGCATGAGAATATCAAAACTAAGCATCTAATTTCATTTCCTTTATGAAAATCATCTAGTATCTCATTATCTCTGTCCACTCCTTCCAAATATCCTATATGTGAGGGATTCGTTTCATCCCTTCTTCCTGAAGAAAAGAAGATGTTATCAAACTCGTTCAATCCATTGACCAAAGTAATCCAGTTGGCAGCGTGATTAAGCAATGTTACTTCTTGTTACAAGGCTTGGACTTCGTACAAGCGATATTCATAATATTAAAGGATATACAAATTCATCTGAAAAGGTATGTGGAGTAATGGTTAATCCCCTTTCTATTTCTATTTCTTTTTATTTTTATCAGTACCATGTAGAGTTTTGGAAACAGTATCGAAAGAATGGTCATTTATTTATGGAGGAAGCCTTTTGATTATTAAAGGTATCGAAATTTTAGTAAAACGTATTCCGATAACAAGATTGCCACTAAACTTGGGTTTATTGAATTGAAATTTACTGGAAGTTTCCCCCAACAAAATGACTAATGATACATCTATGAATGATTGTTTAATTCTATTTATAATAACCAAAGAAGGTTAAGTGCAAAAAAGTCAGACCACAGTAGAAGAGACACTTTGGTCTGACATTTTCTTCTCAAACCACCAAGAATCCCGGCACATGGTAACAATATCACGTTTTGCTGTCCAACCTAGTTCTCGCTCTGCTTTTGAAGCATCTGCATAGCATGAAGCAATATCGCCTGGTCTGCGATCTACGATTTCATAAGGCACTTTAATATCATTTGCTTCTTCAAATGCTTTTACTAATTCTAGTACACTAGTACCTTGACCCGTACCAAGATTATAAATATGCACACCTGCTGTCAGGTTATCTAAAGCTGCTACATGTCCTTCAGCAAGATCTACGACATGAATATAATCACGTACTCCTGTACCATCCACTGTTGGATAATCATTTCCAAAAATTTTTAGTTTCTTAAGCTTTCCTTTTGCAACTTGTGCAACATACGGCATTAGATTATTCGGAATGCCATTAGGTGCTTCACCAATTAAACCACTTTCATGTGCACCAACTGGATTAAAATATCTAAGTAGCGAAACACCGAATTTAGGATTTGCTTTGACAATATCCGTTAATATTCTCTCACTCATGGCTTTCGTTTCACCATAAGGATTCGTCGTTGGTAAGAGATTCATCGTCTCTTCAAATGGTACTTTATTGTCGCCATATACCGTAGCAGAAGAACTGAAAACAAATCGTTTTACACCATACTGCAAACAAGCCTCTGCTAAAACCATTGTACTAACAAGATTATTCACATAATACAGTAATGGTTTCTCAACTGACTCTCCAACCGCCTTCAAACCTGCAAAATGAATTACACCATCAATGTGATGATTTCTAAAAAGAACATCTACTGTTTGCGCATCCGTCACATCCATCTCATAAAATGTGACTTTTACATCTGCAATTTGACTAATTTTTTCAATGGACTCTCGCTTACAATTGGAAAGATTATCAACAACAATTACAGAATGCCCTGCTTCAAGCAAAGCAACACATGTATGGGAACCAATATATCCAGCACCGCCAGTTACTAGAACATTCATTACAGGAAAACACCTCGATTTAGTGACTTGTTTAATAGGAAAGTTGCATTCTTTATTTACTGCCTTTCAAAGTAATTCTGATATTCACCGCTTAAAATTTGTTCCCACCATTCAGTGTTATCCAAATACCACTGAATAGTTTGTGCAATACCGGTTTCAAATGTATAGGTCGACTTCCAACCTAGTTGTTCTAACTTTGTTGGATCAATTGCATAGCGTTTATCATGACCAAGGCGATCTGTGACAAATTCTATTAGCTCTTCTGATTTCCCTAAAGTGCTTATAATCGTTTTTACAACTTCCAAATTTGTACGTTCATTATGTCCACCAACATTGTAAACCTCGCCATCTATACCTTGGTGTAATACTAAATCAATGGCAGTACAATGATCATATATATGTAACCAATCTCGAATGTTTTTACCGTCACCATAAACAGGTACCTTTTGATCATTCAACACGCGTGAAATTGTTAACGGAATTAGTTTCTCCGGGAAATGATATGGTCCATAATTATTAGAACATCGTGTAATATTAACAGGTAAACCATACGTTTCATGATAAGCACGTACTAATAAATCAGATGACGCTTTACTTGCGCTATATGGGCTATTTGGCTGAATTGGTGTGTCTTCAGTGAAGAATGTAGTTGGATCAAAATCAAGTTCTCCATATACTTCATCTGTTGAAACATGTACGAATTTTGATATACCTATTTGTTTTG
Organism: Psychrobacillus sp. NPDC096426; assembly: GCF_044762745.1. Classification (NCBI taxonomy): domain Bacteria; kingdom Bacillati; phylum Bacillota; class Bacilli; order Caryophanales; family Bacillaceae; genus Psychrobacillus; species Psychrobacillus sp. NPDC096426. The sequence goes on from NZ_JBIWEX010000008.1 coordinate 118,613, forward strand.
CTCCATCTAATAACACCTGTGTACCTAATACATTTGTTTGAACGAATATACCTGGGTTCGTAATAGAGCGGTCCACATGACTCTCCGCGGCAAAATGAACAACATAATCAAATTTTTCTTTCTCAAATAGATACATAATATCTTCACGATTGGCTATATCAGCTTTGACAAAATGATAATTATTCTTTTGAGAAATTTCACGATGCTTCGTTAAATCTCCAGCATATGTTAATAAATCTAAATTATAAATATTATACTGAGGATATTTACCAACCATATACTGTACAAAGTTTCCACCAATGAAACCTGCTCCACCAGTAACAAGTACTTTCTTCATTGTCATCTATTTCACCTCTCATTTAAGTGTTCACTGACTCTTTAAGAGTTGTAATTGCAGTATCTTGTGGTTGATCGGCAATATCCTTTAAATATTTGCCATATTCAGTTTTTTTAAGAGGCTCTGCAAGACTTAATAATTGCTCTTGAGAAATATACCCCCTTCTATAGGCGATTTCTTCAATACAAGCTATATATAACCCTTGTCTTTTTTGAATAGCTTCAACAAAATTCGAAGCTTCAAGCAAAGATTCATGAGTCCCTGTATCCAACCAGGCAAGGCCTCGACCAAGAATATTTACTTTCAACTTTTGTTCTTTTAAATAATGATCAATCACCGAAGTAATTTCCTTTTCGCCACGTGCAGATGGTCGTATATTTTTTGCGATTTCAACTACTGCATTGTCAAAGAAATACAATCCAGGTACAGCAAGTGAAGATTTAGGCTTCTCAGGCTTTTCTTCAATTGAAATAGCATTTTTTTCGTTATCAACTTCTACAACACCATAAGCTCTTGGATCTTTCACATAACACCCAAAGATAATGCCACCATTTTTTAAAGAGGCAGCTCTTTGCAATCTGTTGCCGAAATCGGAACCGTAAAAGATATTATCTCCTAATACTAAAGCTACAGGTGAATCACCTATAAACTCTTCACCTAGTATAAATGCTTCTGCTAAGCCATTTGGTTGCTCTTGAATGATATACTCAAATTTCATACCAAGATTACCACCGTCACCTAACAGCTCCTCAAAATCAACAATATCTCTTGGTGTTGAAATGATTAAAATTTCTCTGATACCTGCAAGCATTAAGACCGACAATGGATAATAAATCATCGGCTTATCATAAATAGGAAGCATTTGTTTCGAGACTGCTTTCGTCAATGGATAAAGTCTTGTACCTGAACCACCAGCTAATATTATACCTTTCATAACATCCACCCCTTATCCTCTAATAATTTCACAAATTTTATCAACATCTTCTAAAGATAAATCAGCATAAAGAGGTAAAGTTAATACTCGATCTGCTATATATGCAGCAACGGGTGTTTCTTGAATTGTAAATTGGTCCTGGTAACACTCGAAACTACTTGTTAAAGGATAAAAATACTTTCGAGCAATAATATTATTTTCCTTTAATATCTCTAACATTTCATTCCTAGAAAATTTTTCATTAAAAACAACTGGGAAGTATGCATAATTACTTCTCACACCATTTTGAGGTTGTGGTAATTTGATTCCTTCAATTCTACTAAGTTGCTTTATATATCTCTCAACTACTAACTTTCTTTTATTAATTTCTTCACCCACATGCCGAAGATTGCAAAGACCCATAGCTGCCTGGAACTCATTCATTTTGCCATTACCACCAACATATTCAACAGATTCTTGACCTGTAATACCAAAATTTTTATAGGAATTTAAAATATCTTTCAATTTAGTATCCTTAAAAGTTAACGCTCCACCTTCAATTGTATTGAAGACTTTTGTTGCATGGAAGCTGAACATAGAAGCATCACCATAATTCGCAACACCTTCATCGTCAACAGTAACTCCAAAAGCATGTGCTGCATCATAAATGACTTTGAGATTATGTTTTTTAGCAATTCGCTCTATTTCTTTCACATTGCATACATTTCCATAAACATGCACCGGAAGTATAGCTGAAGTTTTATCAGTAATTAAGCTCTCTAGTTTGTTTACATCAATTGTATAATCATCAACGTTAATATCACAAAAAACAGGTGTTAAACCATTTCTCACAATTGCATGAGTTGTTGATGCGAAAGTAAATGGTGTTGTAATCACTTCGCCAGTTAAATTCAAAGCTACTATTGCAGTCTCTAATGCAAGATGACCATTAGAAAATAGCGTGACATTAGGGACATGTAGATAATGTTGTAACTCTGCTTCTAATTTATTATGTTTTACACCGTTATTAGTCAACCAATGGCTATCCCAAATATCTTTAATTTCTTCTATATATTCAACTGTTGGAGGCATTGAGGAACGAGTAACTTGGATTAGATTGTTTTTTTTATACTTCATCATTACACACCACATCTAAATTTATATCTATAAATACTTTTCTTCCCTCTTGATCAATAAAATATGCATTCTTATATCCCGAAAAGCTCATTGCTCTGAAATAATCAATCGCCTCCCTAAATGTTATAGATTTATCAAGATCAATCTTACAAAGTGCTTCAAAATCTTTTTTTAGATTGATATTTCCTTCAACTTTCGGGTAAATACTTTCGTAGCTATGATCTATTATGTCATGTAGATGTTGTTTTAATAGTTTTACCTCAAGATTTTGAACTTTGTTATAAATATCAAATGAGGTTTCCCAAGATAAAATCTCTATTTTTTCTTGCACAATAATATTACCACTATCTAGATTTTCATCCATTTCATGTATAGTTGCTCCAATAGGTAATTTATTAATTATACTAAATACTTGCGGAAACCACCCTCTATTATATGGATTATAGCCCGGATGAATATTAACACAACGTACACTGTTAACTAATTTTGAAGGGAATAGCTGCTTGCAATGTAATGATAACACTAGCTGATATTTTGCTATAATTTCATCGACTTTCCCCTTCACATTTATAGGCTTAAAATCATTTGTTAAATATCTCGAATTAAACGCTATATTTCTATCTGAATAATAAAAGTTAAAATTCATATCTCTATATTCATCGCAATCAATAATCTCTTTCATATTTTCATATAAATACTCATTATCTGTGAGAACCATAATATTCAAGTTGTCTTTCCCCTTTCGCCTTTATAATAGCTTTCCCTGTTTTTACTAAATAAGTATAAGATTCTAATCTAAATACTTTTGCTAATCCCACATATACAACTATTCCTACCAATACTTGTACTATTAAAGTTAGTATGGCTGTCATGCCAATCCACTGAATACTATATACTACAGCACCCATAACCAACGATACTAATAAAGATGGTATTATATCTTTCCACTGATCTTGAAAACTATAATCAATTAGTTTTAAGCTAGGATATGCATTAATAAATGTAGATAAAATACTACTAATAAATACTCCTAGAGCTATTCCATAAACTCCAAACGGTATACTTATTCCTAAAATGACTAGTCCAAGTATTTTCTTGAAAATTTCAAGATTCAAAAAAATATCACTACGCCCTAAAGCATTAAAAGCTTGCAAATTGGCTGTATGAATTGGCCATAATGCATAAGAAGCACAAAATATTTGTAGGAATGGAACAGCAGGCAACCATTTTGCTGTTAATACAATCTTAATAAATGGCTCTGCAATTGTAGCCAGTCCAACCATCATAGGAAATACGATAAATGAGCTCGTAACTATCGATCTGCGGACAATCTCTTTTACTCTTTGTTTATTATCTTGATAAGATGATAAAGTCGGAAGCATTACTGATTGGATTGAACCATCTATATTACTAACAATGAGGCTTGGAAATTGTTCCCCTCTATTATAAAACCCTAGTGTTGCTGGACTGAAGAGTTTCCCAATAATAAGACTTGTGATATTATTATAAAGTGTATCTAACAAACTTGAGGCCAATAACTTCCAACCAAATGAGAATAGATTTTTAATCCTTCCTATTGAAAAGATTAATTTCGGTCTCCATTTTACTGTAAACCATAAAATAACTGAAACTAGTAACTGATTTGTTAATTGTTGTCCCACTAAAGCCCAAACACCAAAACTTGCATATGCCATTACTATGCCTAATATGCCAGAAATGACAATGGCACCAAAACTACTTACAAATAACTTTTTAAATTGCATATTTCGTGCAATAACGGCTATCTGGATGGAGTTAAAAGCACCAAAAAACAATGTTAACGATAAGCATCTAATCACTGTTGTTAAAAGGGTTTCTTCAAAAAAAGTAGCAATAAATGGTGCACTAAAAAAAAGTATAATATAAAGCAGACTAGCTACAATTAAGCTCAAATAAAAAACGGAAGAAAAATCAACCTCATCAGCATCTTTTTTTTGAATAAGAGCAGTATTAAAACCACTCTGGACAAAAACTCCAGCAATAGTAATAAAAATTGTTACAAGCACAATTAAACCAAATTCTTCTGGCAATAAAAGACGAGCTAGCACAATAGTTACTATAAATTGGATCCCTTGAGTTCCTCCACGCTCCATCAGTTTCCAAAAAAGAGAGGAAAGGACTTTTGCCTTAGTTATCTCATTATTCACCTAATCAACTTCCTTTTTACTACTCGTAGAACATTAATAATACTAGGGAAATATTGCATAAGATAAATTATTAGCTTCCTTTTAAATCCTAATTTCAAATATATATCTTTCGTATCTCCTGTTTTTGCTTCCATAAACTTTCTATGGTTCAATAATAAGTTAAACTTATTAAATCCCTTCGTCTGAGCAACAATATCTGAATATCCATAATTTGTATATTCATTAATTTCATCTAGCATAATTGCAATTTCATCAAAGTGCTTAATCTCCTTTTCAAAACTGGAGGTATTTCTAGCTGTCCATGAACTACTGTCCCCAGTTCTATAAGCAGACATAAATTCATCTATATAATAAACACTACCTTGAAGAGATAAATTAATAGCTAAAGGATAATCAACAACAGGGGCGTTTTCTAAAAAAACGGGTCTATTTTGTCCAAATTTCGTTGGATATAACATGGAATTAGTAACAAAAAGTCCTCCGCCACCTTCAATCACTTCAGCAACCTTAAAGACTTTATTTCCTTTATTGGGACGGACAAAGGATATTGGCTTTTTGTCTAATGCAGACACTACATGACCAGCATGAACACATAAACTACATTCAGGGTGTTTCTCCATATAATCCACCTGTTTTTGCAATTTATAAATATCTGTCCAATAATCATCTCCTTCACACAAAGCAACATACTTTCCAATAGCTCTCTCATCATTAACTTTAAATACATCTACACCTTTGGAATATTGATTTTCTATTTGATATATTGGTTTAACCAATTCTGGATATTTCTTTTCATATTTTCTAATTATTTCTGCTGTTCGATCTGTTGAGGCATCATCATGAATTAATATCTCATACTTGAAATTAGTTTGTTGCATTAAAAAGCTGTCAATAGCATCAGCAATGTATTTTTCGTGATTATAAGCGATACAGCTAATACTGACTAAAATATTTTCCATATGTTTTAATTCTCCCTATTGCAAAATTAGCTTGTATTTTTTCCTTCTAAATAACTAGTGTCGCATATATAGTTACTGAAAATTCACTCTTTTCTTGTCATGGAGAGCCAAAAAGGTTAAATACTTCAATATGGATGGCACCATCCATTTGATTTTTATTTACAATTAGACTTGTGCCACAACCTCATTTTGCTTGTTATGGGATTGTTTTTTTTTTTCATTTCTTCGAATCCAGATATGTGTTGGTTTGCAAAGGCTAGCCTTTAAATACAGTGGATTTTCAGTTTACTATTCGTTTCCGAGTTGCACTGTCTCATGCTTGGTGATAATTTAGGTACACTTAAGAAAATAGAGAATTGTATTCATTACGGTTTTAGCTCTATTTTTAATAATTGTAGCTGATTGTCAGAATAATGAATAATTGTTTCTAACAGGAACATTTTCTTATTTTGCTTGACTAGTCAGATTTTTGATTACTTTTCAACCTTCTATAAACTCCAATAATTAACACCATCGCTTTTGGACTCACAAAATATAACTCATAAAATATTTTAAAAATAACTGCCTGTTTACTCTTTCTAAGTGTTTTTCTAAAATCCATTAAGTTTTTGTTAAAGTTCTTTATACTTAACGAATCTTCAAATGTATTCATTCTTTTATTAACATCCATATAAATAGCAAATAAACCCCTGTATGTTTTATTACTTAAATTCAGCAAACCAATCTTCTCAAAAAATTCTGCTCGCTCCTTAAATGCATCTATTACATCTATTCTATGCTTTATATTAAAGCCAACACCCATAATGCTATCTTCTCTTTGCCAATAGAATAATAACTGAGCTGTAGTTAGAACAACTTTTTCAGCTTTATACATTAGTTTGTAAGTTGTAAACTCATCTTCATGTATCTTTCCAACAGGGAAACGTATATCTTTGAATAATTCTCTAATATACAATTTTCCCCATGCTGTAACCATCTGAACACCAAATTTTTCATACAACTGCTCTAATGCTTCAATATTAGAATACTCATAAATTTCTTCCTTTGAATTATCAACGTGAACCTTTTCTGTCGAAGTTCTGATGAAATTGCATACAGAAATATCGGAGTTTGTATTAACTAACAATTGGTATAACTTCTCAATATAGTTCTCGTCTATCCAATCATCGCTATCAACAAAAGAAATGTATTCCCCTTGAGCAATGTCAATTCCTGCATTTCGAGCATCTGATAGGCCGCCATTTTTTTTATGTATTACTTTTACTCTTTCATCTAACATCGCATACTCATCACAGATTTTTCCACAACTGTCAGGCGAACCATCATTAACTAGAATTATCTCAAGTCTCTTATATGTCTGATTCAAAATAGAATCAACACAACGATGAAGATAGTCTTCAACTTTATATACAGGTACTATTATTGTAATGACTTCACTCATAATTACCTCCATTGAATTAGTGTAAGAACGATTGATTGATTTTTAATAAGAACTCTGTTTCAAACCACGTACCTTACAGGGACATTGATACAGTACCGAATTTAGCATTTAAGCCTCGTTCCTACTTTGAGTTGTAAGGATAGTAATAACATGAAGGGATATATCGATCGTTTTTTGTCAATATAGTTGACTTATTTATCCTCCTATTTATTTCACAGACGCACTCGATTGTTAGAATAGTGTAGAATTTATTCTGATACAAGTGGACGAATTTGAATATCCACCAATTTTAAGCTAACAAATGACCGATTTTTTGGAGCATTATGATTAAGGACACTTTAGACTGATAGAGAACCGCTATTCAATTCAGGTTTGAGTTTACATTTAAAATTATTTAGTAGTCAGTATATTTCCTTTTTGTAGCTACTTCTTAAAGAAAATAATAAATAAATTGTATTAATTAACTTAAATTTTATTAAAATACCAAGAATATATTTTGAATTTTTTTGCGTTTTAAAATACTGAATATTTCGTCTTAGAACAGCATCATTAACGATTTTACCAATTTCTTCTTTTTTATCCTTAGATGTAAGATTACTTTCCTTATGAAATATATTTTCAAAACAACCGATTAACCCTTTCAAATAAGTTATTTCAACATAATGTTGATTTTCAATTTTATAACAGTTATTTTTCAATAATAATTTTTCGACCTTTCGAAATAACATTTGTTGATTTTCATATAGCTTCTCTTTAAATCTGCTTGTTAGTGAGTTGTTATTAATTTTCATATAATTATATAATTGGTCCCGTATTATTATCACATTCTTACAAACTGTAATATAATCTAGATTGAATAACAAATCCTCACCCATATTAGTATTATTATCAAAACGAATATTATATTTTTTTATTATATTATTTACATATAACTTATTAAATAATGAGTTTATAAACCCTTTAGTATACAATTCACCAAATTTCAAATTAAATTGAGAATAATCAAAGTTACCTACAATTATAGGTATATATTGATGAGAAGCTATTTCTTTTCCGTTTATATATATTAATTTATAACCACATATAACAAGTTGAAATTCATGACTCATTGATTTAACTAATAATTCAGTCATATTTAATTCCAGTACATCATCAGAATCTACAAACTGTATATAGTCTCCTCTTGCAATATTTATTCCTTTATTTCTTGAAGCAGAAGGGCCTAAATTATCTTGTTGAATAACTTTTACCCGATTATCATCTTTAGCGTATTCTTCACAGATGGAGCCACTACAATCAGTTGATCCATCATTAATTAATATAACCTCTATACTCTTATATGTTTGATTTAAAATACTATCAATACATTTGTTTAAATATAACTCACCATTGTACACAGGAACTATTATACTAACAATTTTATCTGTCATTGATCTCAACCCATTCTAAATATTTTTTAGTACCAATAACAATTTGGATTCAAATATATCACATTCAATCTAAGAGATTTAATTTGTATTCTTTATACCACTTTGTATAAATTCATTAAGAAACTTATTACGAATACCTTTTATAATCTCTTTATCATATTTTTTAGATTCATTAAAATTCCTTGTTGCATTATTACTCATATTATCTTTGTTGAAGAATTGTAGAATTTTACATATTTCATCAATATTCCTTTTTGAATTACTAAATATATATTTGTCTTCTAAGAGTTCTGGAATTCCTCCAGTCCTAGCACCAAAAGCAGGTAATCCTCTACTCATAGCCTCTATAAGTGCTCTTGGAAGTCCCTCCTGACGGCTTGGCTGCGTATAAATATCTAATTGATTTAACCACTTGAATACTTGCTCGTGAGGCAAAGTCCCCAGAAATATTACTTGTTCTTCAACACCATATTGTTTTGCAATTGATTTCAAATAACTTTGATCACCGGCTCCTACTAGTTGATACTCAATATTTGTAATGCCTTGTTTCCTTAAAACACTCAGTGCTTCAATTATATACTGTTGGCCTTTATATTTAACGTCTATTGCAGCAGTTGTGCCAATTACTTTTTTTAGTTGGTCATCAAAATTACTTATTTTTTTTAATCTTTCATCGATTAAACTATTATTAAATTCTTTTAAGGTAACATCAGAACAACCTATATTTTTCATATTATTTGGATACCTATATTGAAGAAATTTATTAGTTACATAAATAACGAAAGGTGCATGCTTTACAACCCTTCTCATAGAAAGCATCGCACCTGGCGCAATAATTTTGCCCTTAAGACTATGATTCCAATAACTATCCCATGGGCACCCAACGACTTCAATAAGATACGGCTTTTTATATTTTTTTGCATACTTAACAGCAAGATTACCTGCATTACTTGGCAATCTTGCTATAAGATAATCACTTTGCTTAACTACTTCTTTTATTTTTTTTTTGTTGTCTAGTCTATTTCTTAAATTTAAAAAGGACCATATAGATGAGGTGAAATTAGGAATTTCGATAAAATTTATTCTCACTTTATCAAAAAATTGAAAATTTCCCTTTGCGTATACTGGATTATATATTTTTGAGTCCTTTCTAAACATTACAGTTACATTCCCAAAAATGGTTAGATACCTATCCCACACTTCTTTATTATAACTACCATCAGTGTAGAATATTCCATCTTCATCTTCTTTTAATTTTTCACCATCATGTACAAATAATAATTTCATAATTAGATTGTATGATGTCTTTATGGTAAAGACAGATCATAACTCCTCCTTAACCTTTTTTGAATATATATATAAGTAAGAACAAAAACCATCCAAAATAAGGGTTGTCTTTGATTCAGTAATGTGAAACTTTCCAACAAAAGCGGAATAAATATTAGTACAGTAAAAAATGTAACCCTTCCAATATTTTTTATAAACCATAATATTAATAATATGAATGGTATTATCCCATAATAGAACAAAACACTAAGTAAAGTAGAATGAACCTCCCCATTATGAGCCGCTTCATCGAATCGGTTATAATACCCTTGTCCTGCCCCCCAAATTAATCTTTCTGGATATAAAAATAATTTATCTATACCTCTTTCTTCTACAATTGTTAATTCATTATACGAATTCGAAGAATTAGTATTTCCTAGCTTTAAGATTTTTTCCTCTACTCTTTGAAAAAGAAAACTATCTGTGAAATATTCATTAATATTAATTATGTTTACCGAAGCAATTAATAGTAATACTATCAATGTAAAACTAAATTTCAATATAGTTTTAACCTTAAATTTAAACTCCATTATTGAGCTAATCTTATAAATCATCAATAATAAAACAAAAGAAAATATTGCGAGAAATAGTCCCGTAGAAACAGTTTGGAAAATTAAAAAAATTACAATTAAATAGTAAACAACACTTATCTTTTTATTAATAATCCTAGAAACAATGTACATTACCATTAAAGTAATATAGATAAAAAAGGCCATTTGATTTGGATCATTAAAAGTCCCAATATACCTAGAAGTACCATAATAATCTCCAATTCCGACTAGATATATTAATAATTGTATCCATAAGTTTAATTTACAAACATTAAAGAGTTTTTCTAAAAAAAACATATTTTCAGCATATACACGAAAAAGGATTACCACTATGAAATTAAATACATAATGTAATGAAGATATAACAAAATCTATTCTTTGATAATAAACAGCATAAAAACCATTAATTAAAATAACGCAAACAATAAAATAAATTAATAAACGATCTATTACTTTTATATTAAATTCAAGCCTATTTTCTTTACTGAAAATAAATAAAATTAAGGATAATAATAATAATAAGTCTCCTGGTTGCAATCCTCCTGATTCAAAGAAATAAAATTGTTTCAATATAACGAATATTAAAAAACTCCAATAAGCTAATTTCATTTTTTCCCTCAACTACCCTATATTAGTTTAAGTATTTCGGTAAAAATAGGTTCTCACTATACATCTAAGTATATTTTTGACATAATTAACATCACATTTTCTATATTAAATTCCTCTATTGCATTTTTGTTAAATTCCCCAAAAGATTCTTTATCTAATTGGTTTGCAGATAACTTCCGAAGGGCATTAGCAAAACCATCAATATCATCAGGTTTTATTAAATAACCACCTTTACCATTCTCAATTAAATCAGAATTCCCCCTTATACCCGAACATATAACAGGAAGTCCAGAAGCCATAGCTTCCATTAGAGATACCGAAAGCCCTTCTCTATAAGACGGAAAGGCAAATAAGTCAGAAGCTTTACAAATCTCACCTATATCATTTCGGAATCCCAATAGTTTTAATTGTTCTTCTATGCCTAATGCGTCTGCTAATTCTTTCAAATGATTTTCCAAAATTCCATGACCACATATTACATACTGAATATTTTTATTTTTCAACGTTGCCAATGCTCTTATAATTACTTCATGATTTTTATTTTTATTAAGTTCTCCCACAGAGAGTATGACATAGCTCTCTTCAGGAACACCAATTTCTTTTCTCTTTGCGATTTTTTCATTATCAACTTTTCTAAACTTTTTACTGTCTATACCAACTCCAGGTACATATTCAATTCTCTTTGCTTTAAACTTTTTGACCCTATTATAATCTTCTTTATTTATTGTAATAAGGACATCGGTATATCTTGCTAACCATCTTTCAACAGGGTAATATAACAGCCAATTTGGGAGAGGCGCGCCCTTATAAAAATGTAACCCATGTGCTGTATAGATGACAGTTGTATTATTTCTTCTTGCATTACTAGCTGCTAATCTAGTTAGTACTCCACCCATGGGTGTATGACAATGAATTAAATCAAATTTATTAGAGTCAATAATTTCTTTTAGTAGTTTATATACTTTAATATTATTTAATTTAAATGGAGATCGTTCAAACGGGACATCATAATAATTATCGCAATAAGGTACTACACATTCTTCCTTGTTTTCATAATCGTTTCTTGCACAAACATATGTCTCGTATCCATTTTCTTTAAACCACTTTATAACTGGTATATGAAACACCATAATATGAGCTTTTACTACTGTAGCCACAAATAATACTTTTTTCATTATCATTGCTCCGTTAATTTAATAGTTGTCTCAAATTCATAAACATTATAAGTACTTTGGTATTCAGTCATACTCTTCTCATACACCAAATCGCCAAACACCTTGTTTATTGTAGCAATCCTAATTTGTCCTAATAACAAATTAAACAAATTTGTCATTCGAAAATTAGTTCCATGCGTCTCTGCTATCATCTTTGCCATTTCTGATGTACAAACATACTCAGTATTTTGTGGGAAAAATAAGCCTCCACTAAAATCATCGATTAACAATTTTACAAACTCGCACAAGTTATCAATATAAATCATACTTCGCTTATTCTGGATATTTGGAAAGACAGGTAGTCTTAATGCAAGATTTGCTAATCTAGGATAGTTTCCTTTGCATCCTTTCCCATAAATCATCGGTGGACGAAGAATCGCAACTTTAAATGAATCATTTCCCATCGTACTAATTAGCTCTTCTGCTTGAAGCTTTGACTTACCATAATTATTTTTTGCCTTAAGTGGAGTATCTTTTTTTATTACTCCAGTTTCTATTCCATAAACACTCATCGAGCTTAAAAATATAAATTGCCCAACACCATCATTTTTTGCCTTTATAGCAGTTTCATTTGCCAAATCACGATTCACTCTATAATATAGTCCTGCATTTTCTTTTGTTTCTTTTATATGCGCTATACCAGCCACATGAACGACAACATCATACTCTGAAAAATCTTTTTCCTTCCATGTATCGTTCCTCAAACTAATGGAATCTATAGAATATCTATCAGGAGATTTTCCCAGCCATTTCTCTAGGCTTTTACCTACATAGCTGCTTGCCCCTGTTATCAGTATTTTTTTCATTTTGAAATACTCTCCTTAGTACCTGCAACCTTCCTTTTAGACCCTGTACCACCTTCAACAACCCCATCACTCTTAACAACACTAACAATCGTCCCCAAAAAACACCTAACATCCATGCCAAGACTAATCTTCTCAACATACTCCCCATCCAATTTCGCCTTAACTTCTATAGGAAGCTCATCTCTCCCATTAATCTGAGCCCAACCTGTCAACCCAGGGGGCACATCATTAACCCCATATTTATCTCTTTCTTCTATTAAATCATATTGATTCCAAAGTGCTGGTCTCGGACCAATAATGCTCATCTGTCCAACAAAAATATTCCAAATCTGTGGGAGCTCATCAAGTGAAGTCTTCCTTAGAAACTTGCCCATCTTTGTGATATACTGCTCTGGGTTTGCTAATAGATGAGTTGGAGTGTCCTTGGGAGTATCTATTCTCATCGTTCTGAATTTTAATATATTGAAATGAGTCTTATAAATTCCTATTCTTTTTTGTTTAAAGAGAACTGGACCTTTTGATTCTAATTTAATAGCAATAATCAATATAAAGAACACTGGTGATATAACAATAAGCCCGTATAATGATAGAATGATATCTATCAATCTTTTAATTTTCATATACATCTCTATTACATTCCTCCTTGATTTCCTTAGTCTCTTAGTACTTAATTGGATTGGCAAATCACCTATCAAACCAACTACTAATCCACTGAAAAAACCACAAAGCCCAATCAAATGTGTTTCGTCATTCTATTCCCTACATCACCAACCGACTAGTCATCAGCTCATCAAGATAAACCAGCAACTCTTCCCGCAACCCTTCATCCTGCAAAGCCATCTCAATTGTAGTCTGTATAAATCCTAACTTTTCTCCAACATCATATCGCTTTCCCTCAAAATCAAACGCATACACATTCTGTATCTCATTCAACTTCTGAATCGCATCCGTCAACTGAATCTCTCCACCAGCTCCAGTTTCCTGCTTTTCCAGAAACCCAAAAATCTCAGGTGTTAAAATATATCGTCCCATAATAGCTAAATTAGAAGGTGCAGTACCTTGTGCAGGTTTTTCTACAAAATTATTCACTTGATAACGTCTGCCCTCTTTTGAATTTGGATCAATAATTCCATATCGATTTGTATTTTCATCCGCAACTGTTTGAACTCCGATCACGGATGATCCTGTTTCATTATATTGTTCAATCAATTGTTGGAGACATGGTTTTTCAGCTTGTACGATATCATCACCTAGTAATACAGCAAATGGTTCATCACCGATAAAATTACGTGCACACCATATGGCATGCCCTAATCCTTTAGGTTCTTTTTGTCGTATATAGTGGATTTCCACCTTGGAGGATTGATTTACTTTTTCTAGTAGATCAAACTTCCCTTTTCCGATCAAATTTTCTTCAAGCTCTAAATTTCTATCAAAATGATCTTCTATTGCACGTTTGCCTTTACCCGTCACAATAATAATATCTTCTATTCCAGATGCGATCGCTTCTTCCACAATATATTCAATCGTAGGTCTATCGACGATTGGTAACATCTCCTTCGGCATCGCTTTCGTAGCTGGTAAAAATCGTGTTCCCAATCCTGCCGCTGGTATAATAGCTTTTCTCACTTTTTTCATTCGTCATCACCCATAACCCTAATTATTTTGCTACTTCAACATTCTTTCCAAGTAATTCAAACATCTTCTGCTTATATGCTTCTACACCAGGCTGATCAAATGGATTAATCCCTTGTAAGTAAGCACTCATTGCGCATGATTTCATGAAAAAGTACATCAAATAACCTAGATGATACTCATCCAATCTTTCAACTTCAATACTCATTACAGGAACACCACCCTCAACATGTGCCATTGCCGTACCTTGAGTAGCAATATCATTGATGGTATTTAGTGTTTTATCAGTTAAATAGTTCAGTTGATCTTTATTTTGACTATCATATGGAACTTCACAGTCTTCTTCTACTTCGTGAAAATGTAATAATGTTTCAAATAAGAAACGTTTCCCGTCTTGAATGTATTGCCCAATGGAATGAAGATCTGTTGAAAAGGAGACTGCTGCTGGTAATATCCCATCATGCCCTTTTCCTTCGCTTTCACCAAACAATTGTTTCCACCATTCGTGCAAGTTTTTTAATGCAGGCTCAAATGATGCTAACACTTCCACTTCATACCCTTTTGATAGCAACAGCTGACGAGTTACTGCGTATTGATAAGCCTGGTTTGTAAAAATATCATTCGCTTGTAAATCGATTGCTGCCTTTTTGGCTCCATTCATTAATGCGTGAATATCATACCCCTGCACTGCAAGTGGTAATAACCCAGCTGGAGTAAAGAAGGAATAGCGACCTCCGATTCTCTCTTCGATGATAAATGAGCGATAACCTTTTTCATCGGCTAATTCGCGAAGTGCTCCTTTTTCACTATCCGTCGTGACAATGATTCGTTCTTTTGCTTTTTCACCGTACTTTTCTTCCATATACTTTCTTAAAATACGAAATGCAATTGCTGGTTCGGTCGTTGTGCCCGATTTGGAAATAACATTTATATACACATCTTTATATTTTAAATATTTAATCAATTGATTCATATAACGGCCACTTAAGTTTTGACCGGCGTAGATGACTTCTGGGTAGAAGTCATCCACTCTGAAGTATGGGCTAAGTGCGTCTTGAATTGCTTTAGAGCCTAAATAAGATCCTCCAATTCCAATAACTACAAACACCTTCGCGTTATTCCGAACTACTTCGGCGATTTCAATCATTCCCGCTAGCTGCGAGTCGTGATTTTCAAGCGGATAATCTAACCACCCTAAAAATTCGTTTCCTATTGAACTTCTATTATGCATTTTTTCGTGAATTCTTTTAACAGACTCATTTAATAGAAGTAACTCATCCTGTTGAATATAAGACTCTAAATAGTTTGTTTGTAACTTTAATGTACTCATTCTATTCTCCAATCTAAAAATTCAAGTTCTCAGTATCGAATCAACATGCAATCACACGTTATATACTCACTGCCTTTTTTTCTACTTCAACATTCTTCTGATTAGCTACCCCTAGTAATGTATCTTTTAATTCATCTATCGAAAGTGTAGGAATCTTTTCGAGTAGGTAAGTTAATTCATTGCCAGTAATCGGCGTCGCCTTTCCGATATAAATCTTTGGAAACACAACTTCATTCTGTCTTTCGTTCTCATTCATCAATTCTTCATATAATTTTTCACCAGGTCTAATACCTGTTTCTTTAACCTCAATTTCGCCTTTTGAGTAACCAGATAATCGAATTAGATTATTAGCTAAATCTACAATTTTCACTGGTTCTCCCATGTCGAGGACGAATACTTCCCCGCCATTTGCAAGTGTTCCTGCTTGAATGACTAGTCTTGAAGCTTCCGGAATGGTCATGAAGTATCTTGTCATGCGTTCATCCGTTATTGTCACAGGCCCACCAGCCATTATTTGCTTCTTAAATAATGGGACGACACTTCCCCTGGATCCAAGTACATTCCCAAAACGTACTGCTGCGAATTTCGTTCTACTATCTTTCGCAAGATTCTGAATAATCATTTCAGCAAAACGCTTTGACGCACCCATCATGTTCGGTGGGTTGACTGCTTTGTCTGTTGAGATCATAACGAAGTATTCTACTCGGAACATATCTGCTGCTTCTGCAACATTTTTTGTACCGAAGATATTGTTTTTGACTGCTTCTATTGGGTTGTATTCCATTAATGGTACATGTTTATGTGCTGCAGCGTGATAAATAACATCTGGTTTATGTGTTGCTATGATATCAAAAATGCGATTGCGATCTTGGATATCAGCGATAATTGGAATTATTTCTGTATTTGGTGAAACTTTTTTGCGTAGTTCCATATCTATAGTATAGATAGAGTTCTCGCCGTGGCCGAGTAGGATCAGTTGTTTTGGGTCAAATCTTGCTACTTGGCGACAAATCTCAGAACCGATGGAGCCGCCCGCTCCGGTTATGAGTATTTTTTTGTTTGTTAGTTTCGTAGAGATTAATTCCAAATCAAGCTCTACTTCATCCCGTCCGAGTAAATCTTCTATTCTTACATCTCTGATTTGATTGATTGATACTTTGCCCGTTAGTAAGTCTTCGATAAGTGGCATAATCTGTGTATGAATGCCAGTGTTTAAGCATTGTTGCATTAGCATCGCACTTGTTGGTTTATCTAGTGATGGGATTGCTATGATGATATGTTTGATATCCAAGTCTTTTACCGCACCTGCAATGATATCTGTTCCACCTAATACTCGCATATTAAAGATTTCTAATCCTTTTTTCTGTAAATCATCATCTAAAAAAGCGATTGGCTTTAGCGGAGATTCTTTATTGCGGAGCAACTGTCGGGCAATCATTGTACCTGCAGATCCTGCTCCTATGATGAGTGTACGCTTTCGTTTATTGTTGAATTTTCCACCTAATATATATGAGTCACGGAAAACCTTCAATGATAATCGGGAGCCACCAATAAGTAGAATATGAAGCATCCATGTAATCGATAATGCACGATATAGGACATCTCCTTTTATGACAAATTGTACAATAGCTACCATTATGATGGAGAATGTCACCGCTTTGAAAATAGATACTAACTCTCTTACGGACGCGTATTCCCATACTTTACGATAAAGACCATAAAACATGGCAAAACCATTATGTGCTAAAAATATGGTAAGGGAACTGATTAACAAAAAAGTGTCCATAAAAGGATTGTCTATCGGATGTATTAAAAAATAGCCTACATAAATAGAAAATAATACGATACAAGAATCGACGAATACTAGCATCAACATTCTTTTGCTTAAAGACATTAACAATTCACCCAATCTTCATACAATTTTGACTACTCATTTCCATAAGCAATTATAGCACTTTTGCAATAGAATAGGTTCATATAATTTCAATCTACTTATTGCACTTAGCTCAAATGTAGTTCTATAGTATTGTTTTTATTTCAATTCTTACTTACTACCCATAAACGCTTTTTACATCTCGTGATAATTATCAGATAATTATATTAATTATCTTGAAACTACGCGAAAATTTTCCACCATTTTGTCTTCCCTAGGTCTTTTGGCTCTAAAATAATCACTTCTCCGTTTTCTAGAATTCGTGCATTATTTTCAAGAAAAATATCTACCGCATATAACTTTTTATGTTTTTCCAAATAACTTAGCCCTGCATCAAATAGAAAAGGGCGCGTTTTCGTATGATGGGCGTCCGAACCATATGTATGCACTAAATTTGCCTCCACCAATTGAAGCGATTGTTTTTGAATGTTTCTACCGAAATGACCCGCTAAACTTCCTGCAGTAATTTGAGCTAGTGCTCCGTGATTGATCAACTTCAATAGTCTACTCGGTTTTTCTGCAATTGCACGATTTCTCTCCGGATGTGCAATTATCGGCACTTTGTCTAAATTTAAAATCCCTTGGATTATCTGAATAGTGTTTGCGGGTATTCCCCCAGTCGGCAGTTCGATTAATACATATTTGGAATTTGCAAGTGTTAGAAGCTCTCCATTTGTTAACTTCTCAATAGTAGTTTGCCCTATTCTAATTTCTTGCCCTGGATGAATATTAATAAATACATTGTTTTTTTTCATTTCTGTATTAAGCAGTTCTATCTTTTCTAACACCACGTTTTGCGGGACATCATAATGAGGGTTGTCCGCATGTGGAGTCGCAATAATATCCGTAATACCCTCCTTTATCGCTTGCTCAATTAGCTCCATCGATTCCACTACCGTTTGAGCCCCATCATCTACACCTGGTAGAATATGTGTATGTATGTCAATCACTTTTCATTACCCCCTTTTCCTTATACAATAACAAAAAAGAATGATTAGGTATAAATTACCTATTCATTCTACATTTCCATAATATTGGTAGTAATAGTGGTCCTTCTGTAATTGGAAGTTGTTTAGTACTACCCCTATAATATTCGCTTGAGAGGAAACAAGCGCTTCTTTCGCTTTTATCACGCCACCTTTTTCAGTTTCCCCCGTATTCATCACTAGAATTGTCCCTTCACACTTGTTCGAAAGTATTTGGGCATCTGCTACCGACAGAACTGGTGGGGCATCAAAAATGATAATGTCGTAGCTTTCTTTCATCTCTCCTATTACATTGTTCATCGTTTGAGAGCTTAAAAGCTCCGCCGGATTCGGTGGAATAGGACCGCAAGTTATAATATCCAAGTTTTCTATTTCACTTGTTTTCACTACTTCCTCAACAGTAGCTTGACGTGTCAAGAGATTGGATGTTCCAAGCGTGTTTGTTAGATGAAATGTATAGTGCACGGTAGGTTTTCGCATATCTGTGTCGACTAACAGCACTTTTTTCCCTTCTTGCGCAAATACAACCGCTGTATTTGCCGCCACTGTCGATTTTCCTTCTCCAGGAGAAGATGAGGTAACTAGGAATGTCTTCAATTCTTTGTCCGGCATAGAAAAGTTAATGTTCGTACGAAGTGTACGGAATTGTTCAGACACAATGGATCTTGTATTTACACTAGTAACAAGTTTTCGCGCTACGGTTTGAATAGCACGTTTTTTTGTTCTTTTCTTCTTTGGTTTAGCCATCTTACTACCTCTTTCTTCTTTGCAGCATATGTACCATTGTTTTTTGAATCTCTTTATCAGATATAGGGCTTATTAATCCAATTATCGGTAAATTTAAAATTTCTTCGACATCCTGTTCCGTTTTCATCGTCGTATCTAAATACTCTAATAGAAATGCGATTCCTACCCCTAACATTAGACCAATTACAGCTGCTATCGCCATATTGAGCATTGGGTCCGGTTTTACTGGAGATGGATTTTCTCCGAGGAGGGCAGGTGTTAATATACTTACATTGTCTACCTTCATTAAATTTTTAATTTCTTTTTGGAATACAGTAGCTGTCTTGTTGGCAATATCCACTGCAGTATTTGGATTGGCATCTTGCACGGTAATATTCACTACTTGGGAGTTTTGTTCGTTATTTACTGTAATTTGACCGGTTAATGCAGATGGTGTTGTGTTTAGATCTAGCTGTTCAATTACTTTACTTAGAATAGCAGGACTCTTAATAATTACATTGTATGTATTTATTAATTGCAAGTTAGTTTGTATATCTTGGGAGTTTAATGTACTGATAGCCGATTTTTCTTGATTGACCAAAATTTGCGTAGAGGACTGATAAATGGGTGTCAGATAAAGAAAGCTAACAACACCACTGACCGTAATTGCGACTATTGTTGTCAGTATGATTAATAGTAATCTTTTTTTCAGTGTTTTAAATAGATCTTGGAGGCTAATTGTTTCTTCCATTATCTGATAACTCCTTTAATTTAGAATCTTCTATTTTTGTTATAGTATAGCATACGTTGGCAGTTTGCGCCTTTATCTTTATTTTTTTTCATAGAGAAATATAATATAACCATGAGAACTGTAATATTAGCTAAATACAGGCGTATTATATCAATATTAATTTCCGTTTTCTGTATTCTTTTGCCCTTATATTAATAATTGGTCTGCTTGGGCTTCATCACTGATCAGTTATTTTACCGGTGAATACTATAAAATCCCCTCCCGACGTTTTTAAGGTATATAGGGAGGGGATTTAAAGCTGGTCATTGATTTCCAAGTACTTTTTTTAGTATACCGTCACGTCGCGCTTTTTTGGTCGCTTCGTATTCATCTTTGAAGCTTTGTGCGTAGGTCTTATCATAGCCATTTGCAACAAGATCCTTTTCTGCTGCACCTAATACTGCATAAAAAAATGTATCCGTTCTCGCTTCTAAATTACCTGCAGCGGCTGTGTATTTATTGTAAAAGTAGCCGAAATCCACTTTTTCTCCGTTTTCTATCTTCCCGTTATATTCGCTTACCGCTCGTCCAATGAGTGCCTTGATTTTGGAATCTGCTTGTGCTTCCAGTCCTTCTAGTGCTGGCCTATATTTATCTTTTATCGATGCAACAGTTGGTTTCTCGGTAGAGGAAGTTGTTGTTCCCGTTGTGTTATTTACTGTACTCGTTGAACCGGTGCCAGGTCCAGCCGTCATTCCAGCTAACTTTTCTTCGGTGGTTGATGCACTTGTCATAACTGTTTCAGAGGTCGCTGTCTCTTCGACAACTTCACCGTTTTCATCAATGACAAGCATACTCCCATCTGGCAGCTCCACTTTATATGGATCTGCGACAATCTCACTCACTTCTTCATCCGCCACATCGTATTCTTTAAATTTAAACATATAGAGCAAGTAGCCCCCTGCTCCGAGTATAATAACTACAGTTGCTATTAAAAATATTTTCGGTTTATTCATAATATTCCCCTTTGTCTGTATGTTTATATATTTAGTTTAACATGAAGAATAATAGAAAAGTAAAGAATAAATCCAGATAATGTAGAAAATCCCTTCACACATTGTCGATGTGAAGGGATTTGTATATGAATTAGTACTTATTGAAATGAAATTGTGAAATCTACAGTTAGATCAGAACCATTGTTTACTGTGATTGTAAGTGTAACTGATTGGCCCTTCAAATCAGCAAGTGATTCTGCTGTTGCCGGGAATTTAGATGCAATATAAGTTACTGCTTCTATTGATGTAGGATCGAAACCATTCACTTTCGTTACACCTAATTGTTTCGTAAATGTTTCGTAGAATCCTTTACCTAAAAATTCTGCAACTGCAACATCTTCTTTTACCCTAACGGCAAGAGAATTAGCACCAGTTGTGGAAGCTGTTGCTTTATCTGATTGCTGTGTATTAAGTATAGTTACTAGACTTGCTACTTTAGTATTTAACACTTCTTGTTGGGAAGCCTTTGAAGATGTATCATTCCCACCACCATTTCCGCCACCGCCAGTCGCTGGTGGATCAACAGGAGTTGTTACTGGTGGTTTTACCGTTGAAGTATCTCCTACAGCTGCTTTCACTTTAGCAACTTCCGCTAACAATGCAGCAACGAACTTGTTTGTTGAAGCATTTGGAAGACGGTTTAATAGAGCTTCGATTTCTGCAAACTGCGTTTTAGCCTCTGCTTTTTTACCAGTTTTTAATAAATCGTTAATTTCTGTAATTTTCATAGTAATTGTTACAGGTACCATTAATTCATTACGTTTGGCATCTGCAGGTTTTTTGTACTCTTCTAGTAGAAGATCACGAGCTGCTTTGCCAGAGAAACGGTATAGAATCGCTGTTCTACCTTTTAGTTGGTACGATAATTTGTGGTAACCTTTTTCCACAGCTGCAAAGTCATTTCTTTCTTGCGCCGCTGCAATTTCATCCATAATTGGCACTAAATATTTTGTTGTATAGTTATATGCATCAATATATGGTACTAATCCACCTGAAACTTTTTCGTTATAAAGCGTATCAATCTCTTTCAACTTTTCATTCTTTTGCGCAGTAGATAGTTTTGAAGATACTACCGCACTTCTAGTAAGTTGATAGTTTTTCTTCGCACTGTTTAACGCAGGGTATAGTGCGCTACTTGGTGTAAGCTTCCCTTCAAGTGACGGATTCACATAATGTGTCGTCGCTTTGTTCAATTCTGCTTTCGCCTTATTCACCGCTTGATCCACGGATGAATTTGTTGCCCCTAGTGCAGCAGATGAAAATGATAATACCGATGTTGTTAATAATACTGCTGCTGTCGTTTGTTTGATAAAACGTTTACTCATATTTCTCCTCCTCTTTCTAATTAAATAATCGCTGTTAAATTTACGATATATTTTGACAATTTTAATGTTACTATTTAATTGGAAAGTATTCAACTTATTTGGTGGATTGGTTTTCCAGTGGTTGAATTGGTTCCCCACTATCAGATATACCCCAAAAATGATATGATAAACCAAAAAGATCGCATGAAAAGAGGATGAGAAATGTATCAGCGAACAGGAAAAAGGGGAAAAACGGAACATGTTATTTTAGGAGTCGATGTATGGACAAGTGATTTGATTGAAAAACTTAAAAAATCAGGAACGTGGAATATTTCGGTGATCGATTATGAAGCAGAAGCGGACAAGCTTGCGCTAGGATCTACTATCTTTTATTCTCCCAAGTTAGCAAAACAAGAATTAGCAATAACGAAGAAAATAGTATTCCATAAATACTTGGATCCTAGAATGAGAGGCTGAAATTGTTCCCTGTGTAGGAACAATTTGTTTTACACAGGGACAGCCAAAAATGCATCTATTTCTTCAAAATACTTTTGAACGGTTGACGTGGACACGTCGAACATAGCAGCTATTTCTTTATTCGTCCATGGGAACACTTCTGTGGATAGACGTTCTTTTGCGAAACGGATAGCTCCGGCTGCTGTTGCTGCGGCTTTTCGCGGGTTTGGAGAACATTCCGATAAGTAGGAACGGAAAATGCGGATGAGTTCGTCGTTCTTTATCTCTTTCTCGTTCATCATATTTTCCAAGGCTAGTAGCATTTCTAGTTGTTTTGGGGTCATTTCAGAATCGTTTTGTTGGCTCGTACTTTCGATTTTTTGACTTTCATTATTGATTTTTGGGCTTTCACTAGTTTTTTTGCTTTCACTAATGAACGTTAAGCATTCTAGCATATGCTCTTTGTAAAATGCTTGTGTGTTTAATTTGCTTTCTTTGGCAAGTTTCTTTACGTCCTTCAAGCCGTCTGCAATCCAGTTCGGCAGCAGGGCAACTCTCGAAATAACCATGAGGCCATTTGAATCCCGACGGCTATCCGGCAGTACGATGCCTACTACATAATTTCCTTTTGCCGTTTTCGTATCGCCAAATGTATTTAGCTCATAGACGTTTTCATCAACTATTTCCTTCAGTGTAACAAACCCTTGCCCGACCTCTATTACTTCTCCCATAATCATCATAGGGCTTATCCACTTCTCGAGCACTTGCATGACGGACGGTCGAACCGCTTTTTGCAATTGTTTCTCTACGTATTTTTGCCAAATATCTTGTTTTAGAAGAAGTAAATAGTAATCTACCAATTGCTGCTCGATTTGATTTGGTGACCAAAATCCTTTTAACCTTGCATTCCATCTGCTAAGTAACATACGAAGCTCGTATATATCTTTTCGTTCCGGATATTCTCTGTAAAAGTTCTGGATGATTGCACTCAATTCCTCATCGGCCACTTGCTGAACCGATACTGCTTCTTTGCCGCCGTGGCATTTTTTATATTTTTTCCCACTCCCGCACGGACATGGGGCGTTTCGTCCTACAGTTATTAACAAATAAAATCCCACCTTTTCTTCCTATCATATCAAATATTTAACGCTTTGTGACATTGTTTCGGATATCGGAAACGTCGGAATATTTGTCCAATACAATTCATACCATGTATATAAAAAGAACGCAGGAGGAATTTCGTATCGTATGTTCTAATTGTGGTAACGAACAAGCCATCGGAAACTTTTGTGGAATATGTGGGGAAAAGTTAGAAGAGCCCACTGTCACAGTGAAAAAAAGAGCTTCTGCTCAACGAGTGGAACCAAATATTCATATGGAAAATATGAAGAAGAAGTCTAAACAATATAGTACCTATTTTATGAAACAATTCAAATACCCTTCTCGCGCTTTTGAAGAAGGAGAAAAGGATTTTTCGAATGGGTTGCTTAGCATTCTGTTGTTTGCCATCGTGTATACGATTTCCTTATTTTTAGTTGTTAACCGTAATTATTTTGGGGAGTCTTTAGGCTTTTTTCCTTTTTTCGTTCAGATTATGTTACTTGTTTTCTTACTAGTGGGAATTGTCATTTTTGCACTTTACATTGCGAATAACTTTTTTGGTTCCCCGAATTCATTGAAGGCGATTATTAGTTTTTATGGAGGGCAATTGTCTCCTGTTGTTGTGAGTGTTGGGGTTTCTTTTCTATTAATGGCTATTCAGTCATTTACATATGGAAATTTTGTTTTAATCGTGAGTTTTATATTTGCTTTGTTTGTGTTGCCGCTGTACTTGGTAAGTTTTTTAGCGACTAAAAAGGCACCTGGACTGGATCCTTTATATGGTTTTATCCTTTATATTGCTGTATTTGTGTTGTTGTTCTTGATATTGGTGACTATTTTGGCAGGTACGATGTTGGGTACTTATTTGGATCGTATGATTTATTTGATTTGAATATAATATCGGAATGTGCGCATTAAAAGCTCTATTAAGTAATCGCTATGATTTCCGCATCAGGCGGACGCTTTCCGCGGGGTGAGCGATGAACCATCACCGCCGCTTTCGCGTCCGTTGTGATGGTTCATCTGTCTCACTCATCCCGCTGGAGTTGCCGCCTTACGCTCCAGTCAATAGAATTTGCTAACTTATCAGTATCGTGCTTGGCTAAATCCCAATATTATGTAGTTTTATAATAAATGAACCCAGAAAATGGCTATGAGCAACAGACTGGTCATTGAAAACACTCAATTCTATTCTGAGAGCAACCAAATAGTTGTTGGAAAGCAACCAATTCTCAATGTAAAGGGTTCACTTGACGTGAGATGACGCTGGACTACTAATGAGAGGGAAATATATCCAATATTAAGTAGTTTTACAATAAATGAACCCAGAAAATGGTTAAGAGCAACAGACTGGTCATTGAGAGCAATCAATTCTATTCTGAGAGCAACCAAGTTACCCTTGAAGGCAACTGAATAGTCATTGAAAGCAATCAATTCGCAAAGTAAGAGGTTTACTTAAAAGCTCTGCAGAGATGTTCTCTCTACAGAGCTTTTTTCGATTACTGGGTCAGTTTTTCTCTTAGTTTTTGCAACAAGCGTTCGCGTCTTTTTTTGATGCCTGGTATCGTGATGCCCGCGCGTGTTGCTGCTTGTTGGAGTGAGATTCCTTCGACGAAGATCCATAGGAGCAGTTCCCGTTCGCTCTCGGTTAAGTTTTCTAAGGCGATTCCGAGGTCTTCATGGATGAAGGCTGTGACGAGCGATTTTTCCAGTAAGCGTGATAGTTTTTCATCTTCTACTATATCGACGTATTCTTCTTGATGCTTTTCCTTTTTTAGCTCATCTAACATCGCCCCGTATATGCACCGATAGGCGTACGGTGCGAAGTCCCCTTTTGTTGCATCGTTCCTCACCCACGCCTTCCATAAAGCAATTCTTCCGGCTTGTCTATATAGTTCGTGGTTTTTGTAAATATGCAGTTTGCGAATGCAGGCGGAAATCATCGGTTCATATTGCGGCAAGACTTCTTCAAATGTGCTCACTATGCGTTCCTTTTGACTCGTGCACGATTCGGTTATTCCTAGGTAGGTATAGGATATATGGAATCTCGTTATAGTGCGAAAGAGTATATGCACAGTTTGCGGGTGTTGAACTGCATGTATTTTTAGAGGGCGTTTTTAATTTGTCTATCATTCACATACAATAGGGACACAAAAAAGCGGCTGAAGATTATACTTCAACCGCTTTACTTTTTATCCAGGAGACAGTTAATTAGTGTAATGTTGTTTACTCTAAATGCTCGATTTTGCTGAATATATTGATCGCTGTGTGTAGTCGTTGTTGTTGTTTTAGTAAAACATTTTTGGAAGCTTTTACAGTTACGTGAATTCCGTTATCAAACATGATTTGCGATTTTCCATTACCTAACTCATTGACGTAGAAGTGATGATTAAAAATCCATACACACTCTATATCCTTATATGATAGTGTTGGAAATGCGCCAAACTCATGAGGATTGATGAGAACTGGTGTTTTCTGATAGTAGTTCAGGACCTCTTTAATCGCTTTCATCCGTCCTTCTAAAGTAGAAGCGTAGCGCATGCAAGCGTTATTAAGTAACTCAAGTACAGACATTTTTGAATAATGAATTCCATGTGTTGTTGTAATTTTCGATTTGTTGCCATTCGTAAAAACAGATTCAAGCACCAATACTCGTCGATTAATCAATTTAGAATCCTTTTCTTTCAAATATATATCCTCCTTTTTGCCTCCTTTACTATATATTATCAAATATACAAAACTATGTATAGTCTAAATTTACAAAAAATAATAAATATTAGAACTTTTTATTCAAGTCTTTGGATCTATACCTTCCTTGTGTAAGACAATAGAATTCTGGATAGTTTCTTACACAGGGACATCTATGTAGTTTATACTATTTATGTAACTATCAAACTAAAGGAGAGTCATTAAAATGAAGAGATTCATAGTATTTTTTGCATTTATGATTATTTTATTTTCAACATTTAGTAATGCCTCTGCTGCACCGTTGTATAAGGATGTTGGGGATAGTTATCCAGCTAAAACGGAAATGGATTTTTTAGCATCGAAAGGCATCATAACTGGCGACCCGGAGCGTGCCTATGGAGTGGATGCGGAGATCACTCGTTTGGAAGCAGCGGAGATGATTGTGAAGTCTCTTAGTCTTGATACGTCCAATCAAGTAGATCCGAATTTTACAGATGTACCCGCTAATCACCCAAGCTTTCCTATTATGGCAACGATAGCTAACAGTGGGATCATGAATGCCGATGAGAATGGAGCGTTTAACCCAGATGCCTCTTTCACTAGGGGGGAAGCGGCTGTCTTTCTTGTTAGGTCTTTTGATTTAAAAGGAACAACGAAAACGCCATTTGTCGATGTATCACCAACTTATTGGGTTGCGGAGGCTATTAGTACGCTACAAGCAACGAATATCGCAACGGGCTATACAGACAATACGTTTAATCCGTTAGCTAACATCACAAAAGCAGATTTTGCCGTATTTATTGCGCGGGCAATAAATCCAGAATTCCGAATAAAAGCACCGTCTGTACCACCTACTCCAAGCGTTCCAACCGTTCCTGCTTCTTGCGAAAAGCCAAGCAACGCAAAAACAGTGAAAGTGAATGTTCAAGTTACATCCCTTTGGCACAAGCCTGGCATAGATCGAGCGGTAGATCGCCCTTCTATCTCCACTCCGGTAGACATTTCGAAGTGGACGAAAACGATGAATCTCAAAGAAAAATGGTGGCTCGTAGATAAAACCGATACTCAAGCGTTGTTCGGTGAGGAAGTCGTCGTCTTACAAAAAAGCGGAAAATGGTCTAAAATAGCAGTCAAAGATCAGTACGTACCTTATCAAAAAGAAGGATATCCAGGTTGGGTTCCGACATCGCATTTATACGAAACAACAACTGATACGTCCACTTGCTCCATTGCAATTGTGAATGCGAAATCTTCTACTCTTTATAGCGATACAAATAAAAAGAATAAATACATAGACATCAGCTATACAACGATTCTTCCAGTCATAAAAGAAGAAGGAGAATGGCTGCATGTGCTTACTCCACAAAATGGGGTTAAATATTTGCCTAAAAAAGATGCAAAAGTACATAAAAATTATGCAGCAGTCCCAAAACCATCGCAAAAAGATATCGTTAATAGCGCGAAAGCATTCCTAGGTCTTCCTTACCTATGGGCAGGCACGTCCTCCTTTGGGTTTGACTGCTCCGGTATTATTTACTCCGTATATAAAAACCATGGGATTCTTATACCGCGTGACTCTTTTTACCAAGCAACGAAAGGAACACCGGTCTCGAAAAGTAACTTACAACCTGGCGATCTCGTGTTTTTTGCTGGAAACGGAGGAAAAGGTAAAGTGTATCATGTCGGATTATATATCGGCGAAGGCAAAATGCTCCATGCCCCAAACGCATCCGACAAAGTGAAGATCGAATCTATTTCGGCGGGTGTTTATAAGCAAAACTATGCGGGAGCTCGAAGATATCTGGAAAAGTAGAGAATTAAAGCACGGACTCCTTTTGTGAGTTCGTGCTTTTTGTGTCAAAGTTGCGCATAAGTCTCGGAATGTTGCGAGTAGCGTGGAAGAAGTTGCACATATAAAAAACATTGCGTAAATGAATAGAAACGTTGCGAGTACGAGTGGGATTGTTGCGCATAAGTCGATCAATGTTGCGAGGAGCAAGGAAGAAGTTGCGCATAATAAAAACAGCTCTTGCACAGTGCCAAAAAAAGAAACAGCTAGGGACATGGCCCCAGCTGTTTCTTTTAACTTATCATTTTGATTATTAGACAGGAATTATACTGTCGGGATTGCTCTAGAACCTAGAAGCATAGATTCAAAACTTGGTACCGATAATCCAGGACTTGGAATGTTTGATTCAAAATTCGGAATCACATTTTCAGCCTTTGGTACATCTAATGTTATTGGCGCTTCTTTGACCGTTACATTTATAGTTAGTTCCATTTTATTGTATTTAACAGTAATTGTTTCACTGCCTACATTTTTAGGTCTTATTAGACCATCTGTAGTAACTGAAATTACTTTATTAGTACTTGTAGTATATTTTGCATTCGATGTTACATTTTTTTCTGATGTAGTTCCATCTGATGTTGTTGTGACTTCTTTGATAACCAGTTGTTTTTCTTTTCCTAGTTCCAAATCAATTTGAGTAGTATCTGCAACTAGTGTTATTACTGGTGGTGCTTTTACCGTTACGTTTACTAGTATTTCATTTTCACCGTATTTAACAGTGATTGTGGTGCTTCCTGCATTTTTTGCTTTTACTACACCATCTGTTACGGAAGCTACTTGATTGTTTGCTACTTTATACGTAGCATTTGCGGTTACGTTTTTTTCAGTTGTTTTTCCATCTGGCGTTGTTTTTATTTCTGTAATTTTCAGTTTTGCTTCTTTTCCTGGTTCTAATTCAATTTCTGTCTTGTCTGCAACAAGTGTTAGTCCTGGTGCTTTAACCGATACATTTACAAGTGCTTCGCTATTACCGTATTTAACGGTGATAGTTGTAGTTCCTGCATTTTTTGCTTTTACTACACCATCAGTTACGGAAGCTACTTGACCATTTTCTACAGTATACGTAGCGTTTGAAGTTACATTTCTTTCGGTTGTTTTTCCATCCGCTTTTGTTGTTACTAATTTTACAGTCAGTTTCGCTTCTTTTCCTGGTTCTAGTTCAACTTCTGTTTTGTTTACAACTAGTGTCTCTTGTGGTGCTGTAACTGTTACATTTACAGTTACTTCATTTTTACCGTATTTAGCAATAATTGTTGTAGTACCTCCACCTATTGCTCTTATTACACCATTTTTTACGGTAGCCACTTCTTCATTTTTAGATGTATATGTGGCAAAACTTGTTACGTCTGTCTGTTTTGTTTTTCCATCTGCCGATGTGATTACTTCTTTAATCGTCAGTTTGGCTTCTTTTTCTGGTTCTAGATCAATCTGTGTTTTGTTTACAGTCAGTGTTACTACTGGTTCTGTAACTTTTACATCTACAGTTACTTCATATTTATCGTATTTTGCGGTAATTGTTGTAGTACCTGCTTTTAATGCTGTCACTAAACCATTGCTGTCTACAGAAACGATGTTACCTTTTGCTTTATACGTTGCAGATTTCGTTACGTCTGTCTTTTTCGTTTTTCCATCTGCTGTTGTTGTTTCTTGGGTAATTTTCAGTTGTGCTTCTTTTCCTGGCTCTAAGTCAAGTTGCGTTTTATTTGCTGTTAGTGTCACGACTGATTCTGTAACTGTCACGTTTATTGTTACTTCATTTTTACCGTGTTTAGCAGTGATAGTTGTATTTCCTGCATTTTTTGCGGTTACTAAACCTTCTTTTACAGAAACTACTTTACTGTCTGCTACTTTATATGTTGCTGCCTTTGTTACGTCTTGCTGTTTTTGTGTCCCATCTGCTGCTGTTGTAACTTCTTTGATTTTTAGTTGTGCTTCTTTTCCTTTTAGTAGATCAAGTTCTGTTTTGTTTGCCGTTAGTGTCACACCTGGTTCTGTAACTGTCACATTTACAGTAAGTTCATTTTTACCGTATTTAACAGTAATTGTTGTGCTTCCTGTATTTTTTGCGGTTACTAAACCATCTTTAGTAGTAGCAACTTTCGTATCTGCTACTGTATACTTTGCAGCTTTTGTTACGTCTGTTTGTTTTGTTTTGCCATCTGCTGTTGTGATTACTTCTGTAATTTTCAGTTGTGCTTCTTTACCTTTTAGCAGGTTAAGTTCTGTTGTATTAGCCGTTAATGTAATTCCTGGCACAATCACTACTGGATCTTTTACCGTTACGTTTACCGTAACTTCATTTTCACCATGTGAAATAGTGATCTTTGTAGAACCTTTACCTACCGCAGTTACTAGTCCGTTTTTAACTGTTGCAATGCTTTCGTCCGCTACAGTATACGTAGCATCTGTTGTTACATCTTTGTCAGTCGGTGTTCCTTCTTTTGGAGTGGAAGTTTCTGTAACAGCTAATTGCGTTGTAGCACCTACTTCTAAATCAACTTCCGTTGGATTTACAGAGAGTGTAACTATTGCTTCTTCTTTTTCATAAATTAAAGCCTCTCCTACATTGCCCGCAGCATCTTTCACGATAACTTTTACAGAATCTGTTTCTGCTGTTACTGGGAATGTGAATGAACCATCTTGCGCTAATTTGAAGTCTACTGCCGCTGCTGCTTCTCCATTAACTGTTGCAATATAAGAAGCTTTTAGCTTGTCATTTAAGTCATATTCTAAACCATATAAATATAATTCTTCATTATAATCAATATATTTGTCCGTAACTTGCCCTGTTGCTACTCTATCTTTGACAGAGCCTTCAATTACTGGTTTTGTTGTTTTAACGACAATCGGTCCTACGTAGTCACCAATAGGTCCTGTAGCTGTACTTGCAGAAAAGTCAATCGTATATAAACCATCTGGAATCGTTGTTGCAGGTGCACTGCCCCAAGGTTTGTATTGTCCATTAATAGGTAGTGTATAGGATCCTTTTGCAAGTGAAGCACTTGCATGTAAGTAGCCAATATAGCCGTCACCGTATTCTCCACCTTCAGGATTCATAATATCCCAAATTTCCACATAGTTGGTTGCTACATTGCCGGTCAGCGTGAATGAAAGCACGGCTGAATCCTTCACACCATCTCCGTTAAAGGATAAGTCTGTTTCTGTAATTTTCATATTTTGAATTTCTATCGGAACTACACTACTTAAGTCAGCTGCAAATGGCAATGAAATTTCAGAACCACCACCGTTAATATGAATATATCCTAGAATTTCAGATCCTTTTGGTGCTGTTGCTTTCGAAGCAGTTAACGTAACGTTTAACAGTTGATCGCCATTCAACGTGAAAGTCGGTTTATCAACCGTCACTTTTGCATTACCAAATGATTTTGTCGTTTCAACTGTTACTTGATAAGCGCCTCCAGTACCCTTCAAATCTTTTACTAGAATTTGTTTGGTAACAGAACGATTTTCTGTTAGTGGCTGTGGACCAAATGTAACCGTACCTTTCAAGTTATCAACGATTGCTCCACTTCCGTCTTGTACTGCTTTATCAAGTGCGTAAGCAAGTACACTTGGATGAGCTGCTGCATATGCATTTACACGACCAGCACCTTGTGCGAATACATCGTATTTTGATTGATTAAGCACTTTTGCCGTATTAGAAAGTGCCACTTTTACATCGAATGCGCTCCAGCCCGGATTCGCTTGTTTCACAAGTGCTGCAATACCAGCGATGTGCGGTGTAGCCATTGATGTTCCTGTTTTGCGGTCATATGCTTCATTGTAAACAGCATCTGGGAAATCTGCTTTGTACATTGGAACAGTAGACATAATGTTTGTTCCAGGCGCACTTACATCCGGCTTGATATCAAAGTTTGGAGTGGAAGGTCCACGGGAACTTGAATCATTTACCTCATCCCCAACAGTTGCTGTAGATTTAAAATTACCAAAAGAAACTTTTCCTGCTCCTCCATTTAACGCTTTGCGAATTGCATCCCCATCTGTTTGGGACATATCAAACGTTGGAACAAATGCAAATGAGTCGCCTAGGAATGTTCCAGATGCATTTGGTGCATTCGTACCTCCTGCAAAGTTATGAATAATCGTTGCAACTGCTCCATTTTCTTTTGCATAGTCAATTTTATCGACAAACGCAATGCTACCACGGGAGATTAATGCAACCTTTCCTTTCACATCAAGGCCATTATAATCTTTTGCTTCCCCGTTTCCAGGAACCGCTACTAAGTCAAATTCACCTTGTAGTTGTGTTGCTAAATCTCCTCCGAAAGTAGTACCCATTAACTGTAATTGTTTTGTCAGATTATAATCACCAACCGTAACATTCACTTGTCCGTTATACATTGTTTCCGGGTTTGTGGTGTTACCAACTGCAATACCTAAACGAGCTGTAGCTGGAGTTCCCATTGTTCCACGGTTAGGACCAGAATTACCTGTTGCGATTACAGCGATTGTACCAGCCATCATTGCGTTATTGATGGCAAAAGATCCGCTATCTGTTTCTGTGTTCGCACCGCCACCAAGTGATAGATTAATAACATCCATCTTTTCAATAACAGCTGTGTCAATTGCTTTCACAATACCAGAAGTAGCTCCACTTCCATATGCTCCAAGTACACGGTACATATAAAGATCTACTTTAGGTGCAATCCCTTTAATGCCATACTCGTTCGCACCGATTGCGGCAATTGTACCAGCAACATGCGTACCGTGAGAAGTATAGAACGCACTTCCAGTTGCATTAAATTCGGGAGTTCCTGCAGGACGTTCTACAGGTGAGGTTTCCGATGCATCATTATCCGCACGGGTTCTTGTATAAGTGGATGAATTTGGAATAAAGTTCTTTCCACCTTTATAAATACCTGCGAATTCTGGATGATCTGCATCGATTCCAGTATCGAGAACAGCTACTTTAATGCCTTGTCCTTCGATTCCTTCATTCCAAAGTTGTTCGATACCTAAGAATGAAATACTTGTATTCATCTTTGCATCTACGATTTTATCTTTGTTAATTGTAGAAGGTTGCGTCGGTTTGGATTTTTGTGGTACCTCTGACGCATAAACGATTGTGTCCGGCTCTACTAGTGTAATCCCTTGAACAGTTAGTAGTTTCTCAAGGTCATTCGCTTTTACAACCGCCGCAAAACCGTTCAATACTGTATCGAATTCATACCCTTTTTTAATCGCAATATTTTTTACCGTTAATTCTTTTTGTACGGATGTTTGTTGTGCTTTTACTTTTGTTCTTACTTGATTTTCTTGTGCTGCCGAAAATGATTTTCCTTTTAGCTCACTTATTCCTTTTTCTAATGCTACTGGTTTTTCAGATAAATGAATGATTACTGCAACTTCTTGATTGCCTGATAAGTTTTCTAGATCTTTGTGTAGCTTCGGTCCACCATCTATCAAATCTAACTGTTCCGCGACCGCTGCCTTTAATTGCATCGTGCTTTCGCTCGGAACGTTTTGTTTGAATGGTTTTACATCTGTGTTGGCAGAAGCAATCATTGCCGGACTAAACATCGTAAATACCATAGCTAATACCATAAATGTACTAAATAACTTATTGACTAATTTCTTCTTCAATATAATTCCCCCATTTCCACAGTTACTTACTTTTCCAAACTATAAGGTTGTCCAGCCTTGTTGCTAATGCTTTTCTATAATAATCGCATCCTTCCTTTAAAATGATGAGAGTTACATATAAAGCAACTCTCATCATTTCATACTGGTTTTAAATGTATGTGTTAGTTCATGTTGTTATGACATGAGGTATAATTCTTTGCTGCATTGTATTCTAGGTTGAATGTTGATAATAGGATTTGAGGAAAGATTACTAGATTTCATTTTGTGTCCCTTATTATAGTATAAATATTCTGAAAAATGAAACACCATTTTTATTCATAATTTTGGAAGTATATTAGTATTATATTACGATGTTTTCGTAAAATATGTTATTAGATTACAATATTCTACAGTCTCAAATTGTGTTTGGCAGAATGTGTCTTAGAGAGAGGTTTTGTAAAAATTGGATAGCTGTTTGTCATAGTTTGAAAGAAAAAGTTGGCTTGTTGGAAGAAAATAGATGATATTTGGAAGAATAATGCGGAATGTTGGAAGAAGTTAAATGCTTAATATTTCTATTATTGTACAGCTACTTCTTCATCTTTCATTGTGTCTTACACAGAGAACTTTTTAATTTCCGGGACTTTTTTATCTAATTTCTCCATATTTCACCAAAAAATGAATTCCTATTTTTCCGAATTTTTTATTAAAAAAAGTTATTTGAATTATTTTATCTGCTATAATTAAAATTGCACACATATGATGAAAAATTAAGAAAACAAATTATATACTTACATATATGGAATTGAAAGGAAGATATTATGAAGAAAAGAACATGGATTATTGCTTTTATTTCTATTTTTGTTGTAGCTGGAGGAGTATCTGCTTTTTTTCTAGTGAAGAAAACGCCGAAGGAACAATATTTTTATTCAGAAGTTAAAACGATCCAACATATCCAAGAACTTGTCGAAACACGCTATGCAAATGAGAGTGATTGGGCAAATAAACGTACGAAATCTACTATTGATAGTACATATGAGTTTTCAGGAGAATATACAGGCGATATTGATCCCCAACTAGAAAGAGTACTTAACAATTCTAATCTAGCTTTAAGATTGGCAACTGATCCAAATAAGCAAGAGGTAGAAGCCGAGATCAATGCAACGATTCTTGGAGTGGATGTTAATCCTGTTAAAGGCTATATCACAACAGAAGAAATAATTTTTGAACTTCCTTTTTATGATCAATTACTTCAATTACAAGATAAAGATTATGGAAACTTAATGCGTGCAATAGATCCTAATTATGCAGGTAGTGATAAGCTAGGTTTAGAGAATTTCCTTGGCAAAGATAGTATTTTAACCGAAGAAAACAGGGATTATTTGAAAAAAGAATACATTATGTATTTATATGAATCTTTGCCAGAAGAATCATTTACCACTTTGGATGAAACAATCGAAGTAAATGGAAAATCTCTTAAAACAGAAAAGGTTTCCATGTCACTGACAGAAGCTGAAGTGAAAAAGATTTTAACTGATGTACTTCAAAAAGCGAAGAAAGATACAAAATTTAAAACGATTGTTGAGGAATACTTGGAAAGATCATTTGATCAGTTTACTGCCGTTAGCAGTCCAAACACCCCATTTGAGTTTAATAAAGTAATGGATGACCTAATAAGCTCAGTAGATAAACTAGACCTTCCTGATGGTATTAACTCTACTATCTGGCATAATGCCGATTTGATCGTTAAAAGAGAAATTAATATAAAATTAGCTGACATCGGGGTATTAGAAATTGTTGGTACACAATCACTAGAAGATTCTGCACAAAGCTGGGATTATACAATTAGTATAGATAATGACCAATTGCATTTTACAGGTGACCTAACTACAGAAAAAGATGGAACTTATAAGGACGAAATCTTATTTTTAAACGATAATAAGGTTGGCATTGTTTATAATGGAGAAGAAAAGGTATCTGGTGATGATAGAACATTCGAACGTAAATTTGTACTAAAAGACGAATACCAACCAGTGGAACTTTTGTGGAATGGAAATTCAAGCTACAAAAAAGATTCTATGAATGCAAAACATAAACTCTCTCTTAAGATAGATAGCAGTTCAAATGCTATCATAAACGTTAACGAAGAAAGTAAGATTATTAAAAAAGTAAATCTACCATCTGAAACAGAGAAAATGGTGAATATCGGAACGATGGACGCCGATGCTCTGCAACAATTTATGATGGAAGATATTTATCCAGAGTTGGAACGCTGGGGAGTTAGCATCACCGAACAATTAGAACAAGAGTTATATTAAACTGTATTGTCCACAGTAGGATGACAATATCAAATTTAAAGAAATGAGTGGTTGCATCTTGATCGAATTGAAAAAGATTGCTTTCTTTACGACTCAATATGGTAGAAGTATTCAGAAGAAGTGGAAATCACTTCTTCTGCTTTTTCTTTTTCCTATTTTTCTGTTAGCTTCAACACTCGGAATTATTGCCTCCCTTTTTATACCATCAGCCAAGGCACCTATTTCCATTGCATTTGTGGATGAAGATCAAACAGAAGAAACGAAAATGTTGCTGGAATTCATGTCACTTTCTATAGATAAAGAAGAAGGCATCGAAATTATTGCCATGTCAAAAAAGGCTGCGGATCTTAAAATAGAGAACAATGAAATAAGCGCGTACATACTTTTCCCCGAGGGAATCACTAAAAAGCTCTATAAAGGAAAATCTGTCTCCCTTTCAATTGTAGGTAACCCTTCCCAAACAATAGATAGCTTCATTGTAAAAGATTTAGCAGAAAGCTTGACGCGTTACATATCCTCTGCACAGGCTAATATTCTAACCGTCTATGATTATGCTAGTAATGCATATATTCCTGAAGAGGAATTAGAGAAACTTCTCTTTGAAACATTTATCGATTTTACTTTATATACCCTGGGAAGCGGGCAAATACTAGACGAAGATGTCATCACTAATATAACAACAACTGCTCCTACGAATTATTATGTAGTAGCTGGTTGGTTTAGCGCATTTACTATCTGGCTATTTGGAAGCTACTCTTTGTTATGGAAAGATACTCATGTCGCCATGCGCAATCGATGGAAGTTACTTGGGGTAACCCACTGGCATACGACTGTTTCGCAAATACTCATTTCACTTTTAGTAAGCATTGTATTTGCTAGCATTGCTTTAATTCCGATAATAAAATTCTTTGCTGTAGAGTTATTTGCATTAGATTATTTCCGTCTGTTTACTTTTATTATATTATACGGATGCCTTTTATTAGTAAGCTTAGCGTTAATAGACTTATGGATTTCCTCCAAAAGAGCCGGACTACTCCTTCAGTTTTTCTTGATTTTACTATTGATTGTTTCAAGTGGAGCATTAATACCTACTATTTATTTTCCGTTATTGTTAAAAAAATTACTTCCATTCCTCTTTTCCTTTGAAAGCTTCAAGTGGATTGTAGATATTGTGTTAGTTGGACGAAACTACGCAGACTTTACTTTGTTAGGAATTCAATCGTTTATGGGGCTAATCTTGTTGTGGATATCTAGCCGATGGAAAGATAGGTGGAAATAATGAAAGGGATTCTAGCCATACAATTAATGAGGCTGCGTAAAGAATGGAAAGTTTTATTAACCTGGCTCTTACTACCAGGTCTTTTGAGCCTTATAACTTTCAGTGCGTTACACAAACTGGGAAATGAATCGAAAGTTCCGATTGGTCTTGTAGTAGAAGAAGAGTCCTCCCTTTCCGACGCTTTAGTTCAACGGATAGTGGATACAGATTATTTACAAATTCATCGACTTGACCTTCAAGAAGCTACAGATCTATTAGAGAAACATGAACTGGATAGTGTATTTGTCATTAAAGAAGGATACGAGGAAGATATTTTATCCAATCGTCGGTCCCATCTACTAGAGGCTTACTCATCTAATAGATCCTTTGCCTATTTTGCGGTTGCGGAGTCCATTAGCTCCTACGTGCAAGAAGAAGCAACTCGCACGAAAGCAGCATTCACAATAAGGGATCTATACGAAAAATATGGTTCTAGTGAAAAATGGAATATGCAGGAGATTTATGAAACAAGTAAAGAAAAACAAGATAATCAACAGCTAATTACTACAAGCTTTTCGTTTCAATGGACACCTAGCAAAACAGCCAATCCAAGCACCTCCCTTCTATCTGTATGGGGGATATGGGCTTTTTTCCAAACGATCGCTACTTTATTTATCTTCGATTGGATAGTGAAAGCTAATAGAAAATTAATAAGAGTACGTTGGACATTTACTAAAATTTCGTTAAAAAGTTATATTGTTTGGAATCTATTGTTTTATACGATTTTCATATATTTAATAGATGTTATTACTGTATATGTTCTCTACTTTCTGGATCTAGTATCTCCAAGTGTTCAACTTTTTCTTGCACTGTTCGGCTTTCGTTTAACAATAAATATTCTAGCGGTTCTACTTGCTAAGAATTTCACTAATACCTTTTCCTACTACATAAGTGCTGTTGCTATCTCACTCATACTAACAATATGCGGGGGTGCGTTTATCCCAATCGATTCCATTATGAGAAGATGGTCTTGGTTAGAATGGTTCAACCCTGTCTATTCATTGATTCACAGAGAAATCGCTTTTGGTTTTTTGAGTATTATTGTCATCTTTTTAGTACTCGTTCTATTTAAAGGAGGTAGTCCACATGCTACAAGTGAGTTCGCTAGAAAAAAGATTTCATAAACACAAAATATTAGAGGATGTAAATCTCCAGGTGAACCGAGGAGAAGTTGTTGGTTTAGTTGGAGAAAATGGAGCAGGTAAATCGACTCTATTGGAAATTTTAGCAACTGTATTACCACAATCTAATGGCAGTATTATATTAGAAGAGAAATCTTACACAACAGACATAAAAAACATCCGCAGGCTTATTGGATACGTTCCCCAAGAAATCTCTTTATGGGAGGAATTCACTGTAGCAGAAAACTTTTCTTTCTTCGAAAAGCTATCATGGAAAAGAAAGTCATTAGAAGAATGCAAGCAGCTTTGTCTCGATATGCAGCTTAACAAATGGGATGAACCCGTAGAATCTTTATCCGGTGGAATGAAAAGAAAACTAAATCTCGCAATCAGCCTTATTCATGACCCCATACTAATCCTATTAGACGAACCAACCGTAGGAATAGATATGAAATCCAAAGAAGAGATTGGTAACTATTTAGTGAACCTAGCAAAAAACGAGGGAAAAATGATTATCTATACGTCTCATGATATGACCGAGATTACCTCTTTTTGCGACCGAATATACTGCCTAGGAAAAGATCCTTTTTACTCCAATTTACTCCAGTCAAAGGGACTGACTGTGGAGGAATTGGGATAGGAGTTATCCCTTCGTTTAGGCGTCAAGTTCTCATAAAACTCTGAATTGTTTTAGAACCTGGCACCCTCAAAAAAAACAAGGTACCCGGTTCAATATTCTACAGAACCGGATACCCTCGCTTAATATAAATTGCATTGAGACTATTACTCTATTTTATTCTTTCCCAGAAATATAAGCCCACTTATAGCTGTAGTCCCCAGTGAATGGGTGTGCAACGATACCATGCACATAAGGTTTTTGTAGTGACATGGAACCTGTTTGATACATATTGGCAATCGCAGCTTCTTCTTCGACAATTATTTTCTCGGCTTCTGCTAACGCTTTCCAACGCGCTGCTGGATCTAGTGCAAGTTCTCCTTTTGCTTGATCTAGAAGCGCATCGAATTTTTCATTAAAGAAAGACATATTATTTTGCGATGACTCCGATTGGAACAGGTCAACGAAGGTAACCGGATCCTGGAAGTCAGGCGCCCATCCAGTGCTTTGGATATCATAATTTTGCGCAGCATCTAAATCTAATTTAACATTGAAAGGAACGTTTTTTACTCTAAGCGTAAGTCCTTTTAGGTTTGTCTCCATCTGTGATTGCAAGTAAGCGTCCATATTTTTGGCAAGTTCGGTATCACCGCTAATATATTCTAGCGTCAACTTTGTCAAGCCTTCTTCTTTCATGCCTTCTTCCCATAGCTTTGCTGCTTCCTCTGCATTGAATGGGAGCATATCCCCGTTTACTTCACGGAAATCTTGTTTGTTTTCGTCATATGCAAACCCCGTTGGCACAAGGAAATCAGCTGGAATTGAACCGTTCGCAAGGACAACATCCACTAAGTCTTGTTTGTTAAAAGACATCGCCAGTGCTTTTCGCAATTTCACATTGGAAAGCGGTGTCTTTACACCATTTCGTTCCTGATTGAACTTCAAATAGTAGACAGTTGGTTTTAAAACTTGTTCTACTTCCACATCATCCGCATATTGCATTGCATATTCTCCAGTGAGTGCAACACGATCTTTTTCTCCATTATTATACAAGTTAACGGATGTACCTGGTTCTTTAATTACATCTACGTTGATGGTATCAAGCTTTACCGTCTCTGCATCCCAATACTCTGGATTTTTTTCCATTGACCAGGTTAGGCCAGTACCATCCCAGTTTTTTAGGATAAAGGGACCATTGGATAATAAACTATCTGAGTTTGCGGCATAGTTCTCCCCTTGCGCAGTTACATACGCTTCACTTTGCGGATAAAATGTTCCAAATGCCATAAGAGATACAAAATAAGGCACTGGACGTTCCAGTGTAACTACTAACGTTTTGTCATCCTTTGCTTCTACACCGAGCTCTGATTTATCCATCGAGCCTCGAGAGATTTCTGTTGCATTTTTAATAATGCCAGTCATCATATAAGGTCCATAAGTCGATCCGGTAGCCGGGTCCACCGCACGCTGCCATGCAAACACAAAGTCGTGTGCAGTAACAGGTGTACCATCTGACCATTTAGCATTACGTAATTTGAATGTATATGTTATACCATCTTCACTAACTTCCGGCTCGCTTTCAGCCATCGCAGGAACCGCTACATTGTCTTGGTCTAAGCGGAACAATCCTTCCGCAATATTGTTTAGTACGTTGAAAGAAACAGCATCATCCGCAAGAACCGAGTCCACAGACGGAATCTCTGCACGTTCCACTAAATTTAATACTTGTTCTGCATCTTTTGTATCCACAGAAGTGTCGGCGTTGTCCCCCTCGCCGCAAGCTGCTAGAAAGATACCTAGAGCCAAAATCATCCCTAATAGCCAAAATAATTTGTTTTTCTTCATAAACATCCACCTTTTTACTTTCTTGAAATAATCATTTCTCTTTCTATTATACATTAATCTACTAAATTTTCTCGTTTTATTTCGGAATAGTGAAAAATTTGGATGCGTTTTCATTTTTTTAGTTGATCCCTTTTACACCTTACACAGGGACACTAAAAAACAGTAGCAGAGTATATCTACTAATACGCGGCTACTGTTTTTTTATTTGTGTACACAAGAACACAGATTATTTTTTTGTCAAAATAACCGTACCATTGGATTGAGATTCTGCGATATTGTATGCAAGTTGATCTTGGTTTACTATACCAGTTGTAGCTACAATTATTAAGGAGGCAGAGACATGAACAAAGTCTGTTTCTTTGGAAACAAAATCAACAACTTTTAGTGTATCATGATCCACATATTCGACTTTTACTACTGCGGATTTGCCATATCCATCATTGATTTTAATTGTTCCTGATATAGCTTTCTTGAACTTATGCCCGAAGGAAGGGTTTAAGAAAGTGAAATCTAATGTGTCTGAAATCGTTAATCCGTTGCTATCTTTATCATTTAAAATAATTTCCGTAGAAGCAAAGGCACCTTCATTGATCGTAGCTGTAGCTGGAGTAGTAGGGTTTTCAGATCCTTCACCGTTGTGCCCGTCTTTACCAGGAGCATATTGGAAAGCTTCAAATGTATTTGATACGTTTTGCAATAAGCTGATGGATCCGAGCGTCCAGTCTCCCTTGTCATCTACTTTAGCTGTACCGATATATATTCCGTTTAGGTATACTTTCACTTTATAGCCAGCTTGAGCAGTACCACTTATGATATAGCTAGAACCATCGTATGTTACGGGGCTTTGTGCCGGGTTTGTTATTTCCAGTTTAGCGGCCTCTGTTAAATCGGAAGTTATGTTCCAAGTAGATATATTTTCGGTTTTTGTCTCATAGCCAACTGTTATAGAATCCCTACTCGAAAGTGCTGTTGCAAACGCTTGTTGCGATACTCGTTGTCCATGGATGAAAAACAGATCATTATCATCCCATTTGTATTTGAAACCATTTGTATATACAAAGTCACTCTCTATAAATAGATCAGCGCTTTTTATATTTAAATTATAAGATCCGCTTACATTTTGTAATTGAAAAAAGTGAGTTAGCGGTGCTTTTTTACTTTTTGGATGTCCATCTAGTTTTTGAATTATCGGTTGTATATGTGTTACAGAAGTTAGGTTTCCTGGTGCAATAATAAAGGTTAGATTTCCGGATTGATCTGTGAACACGGTCATTTCCTGACCAGTATTTCCTATTGAACCATTTGCAGAAGTAATGACAGCTGTAGTAGAAGTTATTTCAGTAACGGGATTTGCTTCTGTTAGGTTTATTCGAACACGTCCAATATATGGAGAGCCATCTGCGTTAGTTAGATTAGCACGATAAACCCGATTTTGTGTCGTTTCCAAGTAAGAAGCATCCATATCATATACTACAATACCTGTAATATCAGCAACCGCTTCTGTTGCAAACTTCATCTTGTAGTCTTTCCAAGTGACCGAGTAATTTGTAGAAGGATCTAGATTAGAAGTTGTTAAGATTACTGTTTTTTTGTCTTCTGATAATTTAGCTGCTTGAACGTTTTTTCCTGAAACTTTAAATTGTCCTGCTTCTAAACCAGCTAATGGGATGGAATATTCTTTTGAAAAATGAACCATGACAGTGTTTTGCCCATCAGTAGAAACCGTGAGTGGTTGTAACGGTAATGAAGCTTCTATGTCTTTATAGCTTTTCTCTAACTGCGTTTGGAAAGAGAAATCTCCCTCATTAAAAGTTAAATAGTTTTTCGCTTTTTCTAATTCAGTGGCTGCTTCTGCCAGCTTGTTGGCCTTTATATAACTAGAGGCTTTTTCTATATGTATTTTCACTGTCACATCATATTTCACTTGTTCTATTAACTTTTCCATAGCAGGTTTCACTGCATTTCGAATACCATCACGTGTAGATTGTCCATAAACTCTATCTAGTAGTTTTACTTGTTTACGATATTCCGCAGTAGCAATGTGGTAAGCGGACTCCACTTTCCCAAGATCAGCCGAGTCGATTGCTTTTTTCAGATTGTCTGTTAAATCGATAATCTTTTCACTTGAGGTAATCGCATCGATGTATGCTTGCGCACGTTTCACATGTATTTTTGGTTCCACCAGTTTTGCCTGAACACTTAATTTATCAGATGTTGAAAGATTAGTAGCTGCGGTTTCTGCTGCTTGGATCGTGTTCTTGGCAGTATTATATTGGTTATATGGACGAGTTTTAAAATCAGCAGAGCCTTCTACTGAAATAGCCCATTTTAAAATGGTGCCAGCGTTTTGGGCATCCGTTACTAGTTGATTTATATTTGTTGTGGCGTTAGCTTGTTGGGAGGGGAATGCTCCAACAAATGTGGAAGCAACTATTGCTGTTGTTGCTGTAATTTTGACTATGTTTCTCTTCATATCTTGTATTCTCCCTTGAATTTGGCATTTCATTACCAAATATATCATAGAAATACTTGGTTGGATTATCCTAATATTGGGATTTGGGATTTCGAGAGGTTCCTGTGTGAGGGGCAATCCAGAATTCTCACAGGGATGAAAAAAATCCTGCAGAAATTATTCTCTGCAGGATTTCGTTTATTATTGTGGAGTTACTTCAATTTTCCAGTCTGACCAGTCTGGATTTTCTTTCTTAAATACATCTTTAGGGAAGAACAAGCTTACTGGGCGACCGTAATTTGGATTCAGGTCAAATTGC
This sequence comes from Psychrobacillus sp. NPDC096426, assembly GCF_044762745.1. Taxonomy (NCBI): domain Bacteria; kingdom Bacillati; phylum Bacillota; class Bacilli; order Caryophanales; family Bacillaceae; genus Psychrobacillus; species Psychrobacillus sp. NPDC096426. The sequence continues at coordinate 162,887 of NZ_JBIWEX010000008.1, forward strand.
GCTAATGGGAAGCCAAGTTGTGCAACTAGATCACCTGCTGCATCAAACAATTGCAGTGGCAAGTTTTCAAGTGTTACGACTGTCGTAAAGGTGTTACGGATTAACACACTTACATGAACGCCATCTTCTTGTGCTGCTAAGTTAAAAGCAGAAACAGAAATAGTTTCCATTTGGATAGGCACTAAAGAGTCGAGCGTTTTTTGCAAATCTTCTTTTTGCTCATCCGACAATTGCTCTGACCAGTTTGCATCTAGTTGTAAATAGAATTCAGAACGTGTAGGCTCTTGGATCTCAAAAACGACTTCGAATTCCATTTTATCTTTAATTTCGTATTCTGGAACTAGTAAAGTATCGCTTTCAAATTCGAAAATTCATGGACAAGCTCGTAGGAAGTTTAATACACCAAATAATTCACTTCCGTTCGTAGGTAAAATAGTTAACTCGTATTCTGAACTTCAATCTTCTCCTGTTTTAGACTACATTAAGATGGAGTCATCTTCCCTTATTATAAAATCATTTATATCCCAATTATTATCTGAATTGTATTCAACCTAGTAATCCCATGCTTCAATTGGTTTAATAGTTTCAGCTTGGACTTTTTCAAAACAAATGCTTCCACCACTAATAGTAATTGTAATGTGAATTTTCTGTAAATAATTCGAACTTATAAAGTGGACAAATGGACATTATACGACATTCAATGTTTTCTATCGACCATTTTCCATACACTTCTAGAATTCTCTACTATTAACTGATAGTATGATAATTGGCAACTTGGATCATTAGGAGGAGTAATAATTTTATGAAAAAAATTAAGCCCATACATATTTTCGCATTATTTATTGCAATACTTTCGTTCCCAATTCTAGCTAATGGGGAAGCAATCATTCAATGGGATGAATCAATTGACGTAATGTCCGATAAAACTTGGACTGTAAAGTTTAATAAGTCTGTTGATTCAACCAGTGTCAATTCCAACTCTATTTATGTAATAGATCAATCGGGCACAAAGAAAAATGGGAACATAACGGTATCAATGGATGGCAAACAAGTGATAATAGCACCACCAATAGGAGGCTATGTTCACTCATCTACATATGTATTGCATATTACCGATAAAATTAAAGACAAAAGCGGAAAGCCTCTTTCCAAATACGTCCAAAAGAAATTCACAATTGAAGCCTCTCAAACATATGACATTGCACAGATTCAAGCGGATGGAAGTACATCTTTTATCAAATCATATCTTACATATGAAGAGGCTGTTACAAATTGGAAGACAGATCAAGTAATTATGCATCAAGGAGCTCTTATAAAAATGCCAGCCGGGCTTGTAGTAACAAAACCAACAACTTCGAGCGTTCTTACCATTATCTATTCGGACAAGTCATTCAAACAGCAAGACACTTATGTCCCTGCAGATACTGAATTGCTTTACGTAGATTCTACAGACATATACGTAGAAGTAAATGTTGCAGGAAAGACTGCTTATATTAAGCATGAAAATAGTAAGCTACTTCCATGGAATGCTCTCAAAGGTAGATCGTATTATTCTACTGTGAATGGAACTCTGACGCATTATATTTACTCTCATAACTCTGGAAAATACACGTTTTATAACGTCGGTACTGCTCCAAACTTTATGATAGCAGGAGAAAATTATTATAGTGTTGATGGAGTACATTTTACAAATGCAAGTGGACAAACTGTTGGGACAAGTTATCCTTACTTCCAATATCTATCTGCACGAAGTAAAACAAATTATTCTGCGGAAGAAATCGATGCGTATATATTTACTATGCTTCAAAAACTCGAAATGGAAAATCCATATAATGCAACATATAAACAAGCATCCAAGAAAAGTAAGTTAATAGGTTTAGGTAACTTTTTAAAACAAATGGAAGATGAATATCATATAAATGCACTCTTTATCCTGGCACTTGCACAACATGAAAGTGCGTATGGTTTAAGTAATAGAGCCTTGGAATACAATAACTTATTTGGACTGTATGTTACAGATAACAACCCTTTAGCAAAGTATTTTGATACAGTCGAGCAAAATATTGAGGAACTAATAACAAAGTTTTTGAACAAAAATTATATTCCGCCTAATGCTGGATATGCATATGGTGCCGCTTTTGGTAATAAAGCAACAGGATTCAATGTAAAATATGCTTCCGACCCATATTGGGGAGCAAAAGCAGCTGGTCATTTATATCGAATGGATCAAATGATGGGTGGGAAAGATTCTATTAATCCATACAAGCTTGGTATTACAACCACTTCTGGTCTAAACGTCAGAACTGGTCCCGGTACCAATTATCCTGTTGCTTATCGATATGCTAAATCGAACTTACTGATTATTATTCTAGATGATAGTCTACCAGAAACCGATTGGGTACAAGTTCTCTCTGACTCTAGTTCATATAAAGAATTGTATATTCACCGTGACTATATTCAAGCAATACCCTTCAAATAAATAACATCCAACTAGCAAACTAAAGACTATTTTGAAAATGTCGATATTAGTTGCAGGAGGAGATATTATTTGAACAAAACGCTTGCCATATTATGTACATTTATCTTTACTATTTTTCTACTAGTTGACCATTCATCAGTAGCGAAAGCAGAAGCATCCTACCAGGTCAGTTCGTCTCAAAAAACAGCTGCACCCGAATCATATGAAAAGATTAAAATAGCACTTTTAACGGGACAAGCTACAGGTCAATTTGATACATCCGAAATTGATTATTTAAAAGTTGGTGAATTAATTAATCAAGTAACCTTTGAAAACCCTGAAATTATGTATTACTCGGGTGCTAGATTTTCTTCAAATGGAACGATTGAATTTTATTATTCACTACCAACTAAGAAAGTGATTGCAAATCAATTAGCGCTTCAACAAGAAGTAGATAAAGTTCTTTCTTCTATTATTAGACCCAATTATTCAGATTTTGATAAAGTAAAAGCAATTCATGATTATATTGCATTATCTACTGCCTATGATTGGGATAATTATTTAAATGGAACTGTGCCAGCAGACTCTTATACTGCATATGGATCCCTTATCCAAGGAATTGCTGTATGCGATGGCTATGCAAAGGCGGCACAACTACTTATGAATCGTCTAGGAATTGAGAATTATTATGTGTATGGAACTGCAAATGGCGGTCTCCACTCTTGGAATCTTATTAAGCTAAATGGGACTTTCTATTGGATGGACATCACGTGGGATGATCCGGCCCCTAACCAAGATGGATACGTTCGTTACTCTTATTTCCTTATAACTTCCGATCAACTTAGAAAAGATCATACATGGGAAGAAGGAAACTGGCCAATCGCTACGAGTAATACATATAGTTACTTTAATGATTTTAATAAAACAGTAGAATTTGATGGATACTATTACTACAGCAGCCAATCCGATCTTGACAAACTATACAAAATAGCAAAGAATGGTTCAAACAAACAAAAAGTAAATAATGTACGAGCACCTTATTTCGCTATTTACGGAGACACTATTTACTTCAGTAATTATTCCAATAGCGGGTATATGTATAAAATGAAACTAGACGGTTCTTCACTAGCGCAAATGAATTCCATCCATTCAACGGATATTCAAGTAGTGGGAAATACGTTAACTTACTTAAACAATGTTACGAACAAACGAGAATTATTACCTTTAGATAATATATTTTCAGGAATTGGCCAAAAAGTAACCGCCAATAAAACATGGACGATTACATTCAACCAAGAAGTCGATCCTTCTTCTATTAAAAAGGAAAATATTCTCGTTAAAACAGAAAATGGTGAAAATGTTACCGTAACATTACAAGTAGACCCAACGAGCGCAAAGAAAGTACTTGTACAAGCACCTTCAAATGGCTATAAAAACAATACTAATTACACGCTATTCATACAAAACGTAAAAGCTAAAGTATCTGGTAAAACACTCAAAACTGCTTCTACTAAAAACTTTTATATACAATAATAGTAAAAAAATCCCTCTATCAATTTCTCGATAGAGGGATTTATACATACACTGATTAACCTTGTGACGTAAGTTTAATAGTCCAACTTGTCCAGTCTGGAGCTGCTTTTTTGAATACAGTTTCAGGGAAATGCAAGCTTATCGGACGTGCGTGAGTTGGTTGAACAGTAAATTGTTCCAATGGGAAACCTAGTTGAGCTATTAAGTCACCGGCAGCATCAAACAACTGTAATGGTAGATTGCTGATGGTAATATCGTTATTGAAAGAATTACGTACAAATACATAAACGCTAACTCCATCTTCTACTACTTCTAAATTGAATGCAGAAACTGATATTTCATCCTGTTTGATTGAATCAAGAGAAGATAGAGTCGTGCTTAAAGAACTCCTTTGTTCTTCTGTTAAACCGTTTGACCAATTGTCATCCAGTTGCAACTCAAATCGAGAAACTGCAGGCTCCTGAATTTCGAAAACGACTTCAAATTCCATTTTATCCTGAATTTCATCTTCTGATACTAACAAAGAATCCTTATCAAAATCGAATACCCATGCACGAGCTCGCAATGAGTTTAATACGCCAAAATACTCCATATTAAAATCTTTTCGTGCAAGTTCTTTTCCTTCTGTATCACGAACAACTAGTCGAATATCTTGTATATTTAAGGCTTTTTGTAGAGAATGACGAATAATGGCCGTCATGATAAATCCATCTTCCGCTTTAAGTAACTCTACCCCATGGATATTCACTTGATTTGGTTCAAGTCCTTTTAATTTATTGTGGAAATATTGGAAGACATAACGATCTTGTTGATCCAAATCCCATTTATCACTGAATTCTAACATTGTTTTTAATCTATTTGTCGGTTTTGCTTGGTTTCCTTTGAATCGTTTAACCAATTAGAACATTCCTTTCAAATACGCATACTATTTCTGCATTATACCACAAATCCCAACAATCTTGCGTCAATTAATGATAAACTTCCCATCTATTATTCTATTTATTTTTCTGATCCAGAAGTAGCTTTAATTTGAAGAAAACGAGAGTTATCAAAACTTGTTTCCATCGAAATAAAATCAACTACTTTCAGTGTGCCACCGTCCACATAATCAACTTTCACCTCAGCGCATTTCCCCTGACTATCTTTCCAAGTAATTGTGCCAGATAAACCCTTTTTGAATTCATGCCCATAGGAAGATTTAAGAAAGTGAAATCTAATGTATCTGAGATTGTTAATCCATTATCGTCTTTATCATTAATAACAAGTTCCGTATAAGTAAAAGTACCTTTATTGATAACAGATTTTGTAGGAGTAATTGGATTTTCAGATCCTGCACCATGTTCTCCTTCTTTTCCAGGAGCGTATTGATAAGCTGTAAAAGTATTAGCAGCGTTTTTGAATTAAAGATACTGCACCTAGAGTCCAGTGATCATTCCCATCCGCTGTAGTTGTACCTACTAATACATCATTTTGGTACACTATTACAGTATTCCCTTGTTGAGCAGTTCCACTTATGTCATAGGTGAAACCATCGAACGTTATAACTATGAGCTGGGTTTGAAAATTCCAATTTAGCAGCTTCCGTTACGTCGACCGTAATGTTTCAAGAAGAAGCGTTTGCTACTTTTACTTTATAGTCGACTGTTACTGTGTCCCCTTTCGATAGGGCATCCTCGAATACTTTTTGTGACACTTTTTGTCCGCGGATGAAGAATTGGTCGTTTGCATCCCAATTAATTATATTTAAAGTCATTCGCAAATACATAATGATTTTCTATGTTTACAGTTGTTCTATTTATATACAATGCATAAGCATTATTTATCTGTTGTAACTGCATAAAATGGGTGATTGGTGCTTTTTTACTTTTTTCGTCGCCATCCAGTTTTGGGATGGTTGGTTGCACATGGATAACAGAAGAGATTTTACTATTCGCACTATATGCTGTTGCAATTATAAATACTAAATTTCCATTTACATCTGTATTTGCCACCCATTCTTGTCCCGCATTCACTACTGGACCATTTAGCAAAGTGATTACCGCAGTTGTAGATGCAATTGATGTTGGCGTACTTACTTCGGCCAAATTTTTTTTACACGCCCCACGTATGGGAGCCATCTTTATTTGTTAACTTAGCGGTATATGTACGAGAGTCGGTTGTTTCCATATAGGCTACATTGGTTTCGTTTAAGAAGATGCCAGAAATATCTGCAACAGCTGCTGTCACAAACTGCACAGTATGATTTTTCCAAGTAACTGCTTGAACTTCGCTTCTTTTAGTGTTAAGTAATAGTGAGCTTTTTCTAATCCAGAAGCTGCTTCTACTAACTTATCCTCTTCATCCAATTAACGGCTTTATCAACATACATTCTAACTGTTATATCAATTTTTAATTCATTGATCCGTTCTTCTATTGCAGGTTTACTGCCTGACGAATACCGTCTCTAGTTGATTGACCAAATACACGATCTAGTAATTTTGCCTGTTTACGGTACTAAACCGTTGCTTTATGGTATGCGGTTTCTATTTTGTCCAGATCAGCTGAGTTGATTGCTCTACTCAGTTGTTCGTTAAATCAATTATTTTTTGACTGGAAGTAATTGCATCTATGTAAGCTTGTGCACGTTAGACTTGGATTTTTGGTTCCACTAGTTTTGCTTGAACGCTTAATTTTTCAGAGGTAGATTTATTTAGAAGCTGCCGTTCTCGTGGCTAAGATAGCCTTTTTAGCAATGTTATATCGTTCGTACGAACGAGTTTGATAATCAGCAAAACCTTCTACTGATATAGCCCATTTTTTGTGCAGCTATTACTGCAGTAAAAGCTGAAGTTGCTACTGCAGTTAATGCTGCTATGTTTATAGTTTTTTTCTTCATAAACTTGGAATCTCCTTTCAAAAGACTTGGTTTATGTGCATTGTAATTACCGAGTCGACTATATCATGGTTAGGCAAATTCATGAGAACCATATAATGGGAAGTTTTTTTATACCGCATAGATAAAAAAATCCCCTTTAGTCATGTAAGACTTAAGAGGATTTTGTAAATGTTTTGGTATTTGTTTTATCAAGTAACTAGTTTCCAAGTGTATACTTTTTTGTTTCCAAACTCTTATTGTTTTCATCGTATGCGTAAATAGTTATGAGCGAACCAGGTTTTGCGTCTACCAATGTGTAAGTAAATTTATTGCTTCCTTTATAAATCATGTCATCTCCGCTAATCGTTACTCGGTGAACATCCGAATTAGTATTCACAGTTACTGTAGTAAAAATGCTATTCGTATTACTTTGCACATATTGGATATTTAACGAAGGATCTACGATTTGAAACGGTACTTCCAAGCCAGTTTTCAATGTTTTTCCTTGCGTGCTTTGAATACTGTTTTTTATAAATAATGTGTATTGCTTTCCAACTGAATAAGATTTTGTAGGCTTCACTTCCACTACATACCCATTATTAGAAGTAGTAACAGTCGTTGGATGTACGTTTTGTCCATCCGTCACGTAAACGTTGGACGAATTCAGTGAACTAGTATTTAATTGCATATTGAATCGTACTTTCCACACTTTATTAACATTTTCTGACGTTTTATATTCCCAGTCTTTTGCTAGTGTAAACATTGGTTGGAAAGTGAGCAACATAATCATAGCAGCAAAAGTCGTATAGATAAGTTTTTTTCCAGTCAAGATATTTCTCCTTCCTTATTTACCCACTTGTAAATCATCTATTGAGTAGTATTTTAAGATATCTTTCATCAAACTCTTATCCATAAAAAGTGTATAAAGAGAATAAGATCCGGTTAGATCTTTCTTTGGTACTTCATTATAGATTTTATTGCCAGTGCCGATTTTCTTAAAAATATCAGCTTGAACTTTGTTAGTTCCTGAACCATAAGCAGAAAAACTTACTTCCGCATTTTTAGGTAAATTATTTAATACAAATAGGAACTTACCATTTATTTTACTCGCTTCCATAGTTTCGTCTGTGCCTTCTTCTTTACTAAGCGTAAGTGTTACTTTTTGTACATCACTATTAGCAAGTACCTCAATAGTTGTTACATTTTGTGTAGCAGAAAGAGCTACCGTATTTGTTGTGATTGTTTGAATTTTTTTCTCTGGAACTTTCACTCGAATAGTTTCAAAACCTGTTTTGATATAGTCATCAAAACCATCTTCTAATAGTTTACCAAGAGTAGTGCTATATGTTGGATGCTGCACTGAAATAGCTAATTCTTGTCCTGTCGGAACTGCAATATCATATTTGTAGTCTACTAGGACTGATTTTGGAATGGTAATATTCACAGTTTGATCCCGAACGATTGCATAATCAGATACTTTTGGAATCGTAATTTTTAACACTTCTTTTGCGTCGTCCAAAACAAATGTGCCATTCTTTTTAATTGTGTCAATTATTGTTGCCCATTCTTTAGTTTGGTCATCCGTAGTAAACCCTTTTAATAAAGTTGCTTGTTTACTTGAATTTGTTGCAATTGCTGGATCCCATGTTGCTCCTGTAAGGGTAAGAGTAAGCGTAGTTCCATCGGACAAATCTTTCTCTTTTAAAGATTTTGGACCAATGGATATTGTTGCTACCGCCCCTACTGAAATACTAGCATTTTTTTCTATAGAAAGATCATACCCATTTGCGAGAAGATCCTCAGGAACTACAAACCCTAGTGTGCCATTACCTGAAAAATCAACTGCTGGCAGTTTAATTGTTAGTTTATTATTTGTTATGGTAATTTTTTTGCTATCATTTGACGCTTTTAAAGCTGCTATTACCTTATCTGGAAGTCCGGTCCCAGATTTTATTACTTTAATATAATCATTGATAGGTAAATCTTTGTTGAAGGCAGCATTTTTCAATGTAATGATTATAGTTTTGCCACCTTTTTGAAGATCCACTGCGTCCAATCCACTACTAGCTGTTCCGGAAAGTTCTGCTTTTACATCAGCAATTTTGAAACTTCCTTTTAAAACATCATTTGACATGGTCAACAATTCTTTAGAGATTTCTATTGTTGCAGTTGTATCTTGTTCCGATGTAAAGCCAACTATTGGAGGTAATGTAAACTTCACCACTGTATCACTAATTCTAGTTATTGTTGAGTTATTGATAGTGTGAATCAATGAAGGTGCATTAATTTTGATTGTATTGACATTATTATTTATATCTTTTACCCATACATCGTTTTTCAAGGTAATGGTAACTTCCTTACCACCTTTTACAATATCAAACTCATTTGTACCAGACAAAATTGAACCAGATATTGTTGCTGATTGATTGTCAGTAGGGATTACATTAAATGCACTAAATTCTTGATTGGAAAGAAATGTATTACCATCCAATTTACTGTTACTTTGATTAAACTTTATTTCAGTTACGCTTGTTATTTTGTATCCTGGAATCGGCGGCAATGTTATCGTAACTACTTTGTCACTTGTTCTTTTGACATCAGCACTTGCGAGAATAATATCTTTAATAGTATTATCCCAATCAAAACCATTAAGTAAGGTTTCACGGTTTGTTGTTTTAGTTGCAATATCTGATGCCCATTTTGCATTTACTAGCTCTACTATAATTGTTTTTCCACCTTTAACAACATCCGCTTGTGAAATACTTGGAGTAACAGTTCCTTTAATAAGAGCTTTTGATTTTGCAACAATAGTAAATTTTTGTTCCGGCAAAATAACGGCATTTTGTAAAAGTTGGTATGGAACATTCAATGTAATTACTTGGTCCTCTGTTAATCTATAATCGTCTGTCTGAGGAATAATAATCTGTAGAGTTTTATTAGAGTTTATTACACTAATGTTTCCAGGCAATGACTTTAAATTTGTTTTAACTTTTTCCCATTCGCTTGTTTGATTTTTTACTTGTAGTGCATTAATTAATAAGTCTTTTTTAGCATCGTCCAGATTGTTCCATAATACGCCACTTGGTAAGAGTAAACTAATAGTAGCTGTTGATAATGTATTAATAGTTGCTTCCGTTAAATTTGAAACAGATGGAGTGATAGTTCCTGTTGTTGCTGGTTTAATTATGAATTGTAAATCAGTACCAGGTGTTTTTAAATTAGTACCTACAATATCCATTTTAATATATGCAGCTAAAGTTGCCGGATTAAATACTACTGTATCTTCATTAATTGTTATTGGAGTTGAAGGAAGATTAATTTTTAATGTTCGGTTATTGTTTGTAAAGGAGAGAAATTTATTTGGATCTGCTGAACTTAATTCTTCTACTAATTGCCATGGAGAAGAATTCACTTCAAACATATTTAGGACTTTCTTCAATTCTGTCCATGTACTTAAAATTTGAGTATCCCAAGTAGCATTCAATAAATTCAATTCAATTGTCTTCCCGCCAGTATTTATATCCGTTGCAGTAGCATTTAAAATACTGCCTCCGAGAGTGATTTCTGGTTGTGCATAAATTGTAAACTCTACTGGTTTTACGGTACCTTCCCAATTTTCTATTAGTGCACCAGTCAGGTTGATTTTAATGTTTTGGTTATTAGTAATGGAGTATGCAATACCTGGAAGAGTTAAAGTAAGTACTTTATTTGAATCACTTAATACCACATTTGTCTCTGAAATTAAAGCTTTGAATGAAGTCCAAACCGCTTGATCAATATCTGCATTCATGCTATCTTTTAAAACATTTAGTCTAGTAAAATGACTACCATCATTTACCCAACTTTTACCTTCCGGGAGAGTTAATACAATCTTTTGAGTACCTAATGTAATATTCTCCTCTGTAATATCATTTGCAGTAATACCTACCTCTACTTCCCCTGCTGCCTTCGCACCAAATGGCGTAAGCGTTGAAAAGATCAGCAAGAATGCTAAAAACGAGTAAAAGTATTTTGTAAACCTGTTTGTTGTCAACATATTTCCTCCTTGTCGTTAAATCGATGTCATTGTCTTACAAAATTCTTCATAATCTAATTAGTTCAAACACATCTATTCTATCGACCATTTTCAGAAAAAATGAAGCATTTTCCAGTTAAATAATAGTATAATTGTCCAATAGACTATCTTACTAGGGGTATAGCATGTTAAGGAAGAATATGTTCGTCTGGATTCTGGTTTTGACTTTATTTATTTCGTTAGTTCCAGTAACAAAAACTTCGGCAGCTTGCAGTGAATGGATTACATTGCCGGAATTGAAGGAAGTACCTTTGTCTAAAGTATTTACTGTGACGTTTAATAAGGAGGTAACATTGGGGGATATTGATAGCCTTGAAATATTCCAAGGCCAAGAGTCAATTCCCGTGAAAATTGAGGCTAAAGAAAAGCAGGCCTTTGTAACACCTGTCAATAAACTCACTCCAAATACTAAATACGAGATCAGAATAGTTATTGGAGCAAAAAGATATATAATGACTGAGCAAACAGTAGGCACGGCTTCATCAGAAACTCTTACATACGAAGGTATAAAGGATGTTAGAAGTTCATTTGCAGATGGTCAACTTATTAAAGATGTCCATCATTATTCGGCTGATTTTGGAGAAGGCCATCCTATTAATATTTATGTGACAGATGATTATGAAAAACGATATGGCAAGGGTTTTTCCTATGATGAAACGATTTCTATTGTAAATTCTATCGAATCTTACCGAAAAACTAAGCCTTACACTACTGAACTCGGTACACTCAACATCTTCTTCTATACAAATGAATCGAATACCGCATTACCGAAAGAACATCAAGCGGTTATAGGTTCTTGGAGGAGTAACACTGGTGATGGAGTAGCAGCAGAAATGCTCATGAATGGTAGTATGATGCCATATGATTTCCGTTCATCTTATGTTCATAAATTTATACATTATTTCGATTTTCAATCCTTTATCACTGAAAAAAATAACCCAAGAACATTTGAAAAATTTTGGGGTCCAAATTATCGCCTTTGGCTACTTGAAGGTGGTGCAGAGTATGGCGGCTATTTCTTCTATAATTATCCAGAAAACTCGAAAAATAACTTAAAGAAAGATTTCGTACTGCCAACAAGAGAATCGATTTTAGATTATGCTAAAGCACAGGGACGAGGTAAAGATAATCTTATATTGGATATTGAATTAGATTCTTTTGATGATATTGATCGTGCTAGTTCCAATAATTACGGGGTTACCTTGTCCTTGTTTTGGTATTTAGTAGAGCAATATGGTTATAACCATGTATATGATTATGTACGTTATATCGGGGATACATTTGAAGGACAGCAATTGATCACAAAGGAAGAAAAAGATAATACCGCTATCAAATTTTTTGGAAAAACAGAAGAACAAATCTTACAAAATTGGTTGGATTACTTTAACTATTTTGACGGGAAACTTCAAGAATATAAAGAAACTAAAACAGGTACTGTTAATTATGTATTCAGACAGGGGAATCCTTTGCTTCCTCATTATGTTGACGCAGAATTGGGTTTACGAAAAGATGGCACATACCACTTTGCAGTAAATATTTCGGAATGGATTGCGGATATGGATTATACACAAGCTTATACATTTAGGGAAAAATCTACTTTTGAATTTCAATTGAATGCAGATGGTTATCCGCCTGTGAATGTTAAACGTACTATTGGTTTCTTTACAGATACACTCTCACAAGATCAAAGACTATTCGCATTCGATTTTTATATTTCTAAAGAAGAACAATCGAAGCTAGTTAAAGGTGTCGATTATAAACTCCAACCGCTTGGCAATGATAGCACGTATAAATGGGTAATTCCAGATCACCTAACATTTAAATGGTAATAGAAAAAGGAACGAGCCACTTGTTACTGTGCTCGTTCCTTTTTTAATCTAGTCAGTTATTATCTGGTATATAAACTTTCCATCTCGAAAAGTCTGGATCTTTTTTCTGCACTAATGCTTCTGGAAAAATGAATGTCCAAGGTTTCGTTGAGTTTGCTTTCACAGAAAAGTCTTCTAGTGCAAAGCTACCTTGGCATACATGATCGCCTTTTGCATCTTCCACAACTAATGGTAATTGTTCGATGTTTATCGACTTCATATTTCCGTTACGAATTAGTACCGAGGCTGCTAAACTATTGTCTTCTTTAAATTTAGCTTCTAGCCCCATAAAATTCACTTCGGTTTCACCTAATTTCGGTAAACTTGATACTACTTTTTCTAAATGCTCACGCTGTTCTGGGGTTAGTTGTTCTTCCCATGAAGGAGCTAAATCTAATGTATGCTCTTTTGGTTGCTGTTTCAATTCAAAAGCTATTTTCCAACCGTCTTCCGGAATTTGATCTACTAATATATTTTCTTTCTCAAATGGAAATTTCCAAGGCATTGAAGATAATGCTGGAATAGCTTCCATTATAGACATATCAAACGATTTTTTGGCTAGTGCTTGTCCTGCTTCGTCTAATACGATTAAATCGAGATTAGGAAATTGCACTGGTTGATCCAATGTATTGCGAATAAATGCTTCAATTACCGATTTTTCTTTTAATTGGATTAATCTAATTCCCGAAATAGAAATTTGGTTCGGTTTCAATGATGGTAATTGTTCATGGTGAAATTTTAAGACATATGTTTGGGCTGTTGAATAGTTTTGAGACGGGTGAAACAGTAGTTTTGTGTATACGCCATCTGCATTTGTAGCTACCGCTTCTTCTGCAGTAGCTGTCTCAATTTTTTCTTCCGTTTCTTCATTTTTTTTCTTTTTGAAAAAAGCCATTATTGCTCATTCTCCTTTTTTGCTTTCAACACTTCTTTTACAAGTTCCATAAACTGAATGCTCACTCCTGATTCAATTTCATTTAGTAATGCTTTAAATTCGGAGAGTGCCTCTTTTTCAAAGAGTTGATATGGGTCTTGTTGACCATAACCACTTAAACCGATTCCTTCTCGAATATTCGTCATTCGGTGCAGGTGACTCATCCAGTTCGTATCTATTTGTTGAAGCATTAATCTCTTCAATTGAATATTAAAAATTGGCGTATCTTTAAACAATTCGAGTAAAGCCTTTTGTTCTTCTAATTTAGATAGGGCATCCATTTTCACTTGTTGTTCAGTTACATGTTTAATATCTTCGATGCTCCAGTCTATTGAAGGAAGTACAAGCGACAATTCTTTTATAAAGGAAGCAGGCTGTCGATCAAATAATCCTTCATTTTCTTCCCCAAAGTAAACTTCTGAAAGTCGAGTAATATAATTTTCCATATATTCATATAGCTCTTCGAATAGCATTTCACTATCTAAGTCAATAACCCGATCGCGCATCGAGTAGATAATTTTGCTTTGTTCATTTAAAGGTGTTTCTAATTTCAATAAATGCTCACGAGCAGCTTGATGTATATACTCCACCGTTTCTTGAACAGTTTTTAAATACTTATCCGGATTCGGCGATAGTACCAGACCTTCTTCATTTATTTTTACTTTTTTCAAGTAAATTTCATGCTGTTCTTCATCGTAGTACGTAAACAAATCATCTTCTAGTGAAATGATAAATTGGGAAGTACCTGGATCCCCTTGACGACCAGAACGTCCACGGAGTTGCATATCGATACGCCCACTTTCATGGCGTTCCGTTCCAATAATATACAATCCGCCTAATTGTTTCACTTCTTCATCTAGTGAAATATCCGTACCCCGTCCTGCCATATTCGTTGCAATCATTACCTGTCCTTTTTGACCAGCTTGCGCAATAATATCAGCCTCTGCTTCTTCCGTTTTAGCGTTTAGGATTGTATGTTTGATCTTTTCTTTTTTCAGTTGCATAGAGAATTCTTCCGATTGCTCAATAGATGTAGTACCTATTAAAATCGGTCGTCCTAAGCTATTAATCCGCTTCACTTCAGAAACAATTTTCTTTATTTTATTTTCTTTATCTTTATAAATAAGTTCTGGTACATCTTCACGTAACACAGGTTTGTTCGTAGGAATCGTCACAACAGGTAGTCGATACGTTTCCCAAAATTCTTTTTTCGAAGGTGTCGCACTTCCTGTCATACCAGCTAAACCACTATATAATCGGAAGTAATTTTGAATCGTAATCGTCGCTTGTGTTATATTTTCATCCGTAATTTTGACGCCTTCTTTTGCTTCAATTGCTTGATGCAAGCCTTCACTTAGCGAACGCCCTTCCATTATACGACCTGTGAACTTATCGATTAACTCGATTTTTCCTTCTTTGACGATGTAGTCTACATCACGTTTTAAAGTTGCATATGCTTTCATAGATTGATTGACATGGAGAAGCAATTCTCTATGCTCTGGGTCATATAAATTTTCAATACCGAATAATTTTTCAATCTTCGTAGCACCTTCATCGGTTAAATAAATATGTCTAGTTTCAGGAATCAGCTCGTACTCTTTTCCTACTTTAAATGTCTTCATAATTTGAGCAGTAATAAGGAACAATTCCATCCCCTCGTTTGACTTACCTGCCACAATAAGTGGAGTTCTCGCTTCATCAATAAGAATACTATCGACTTCATCTACAATTGCAAAATGATGACCTCTTTGCACTTTATCCTCTTTACGAAACACCATATTATCGCGTAAATAGTCGAAACCAAACTCTGTACCAGTACCGTATGTAATATCTGCCGCATATGCATGTTTCTTCGCATGCGGACTCATTTGGGCAATATTTAAACCAACTGTCAAACCAAGAAATTCATGTACTTTCCCCATGATGTCTCTATCCCGAGTAGCTAAATACTCGTTAGCAGTAATAATATGTACACCTTTTCCTTCTAATGCATGTAAATAACTAGGCAATGTCGAAACAAGCGTCTTCCCCTCACCCGTATTCATCTGCGCAATAGAGCCTTCATGTAGGACAAAACCCCCAATTAGTTGTACATCATAATGACGCAAACCAAGAACGCGCTTAGCCGCTTCACGCACAACTGCAAAAGCTTCTATTTGAATATCTTTTAGCGTCTTACCAGTAGAAAGTTGCTCTTTAAATAAATCCGTAGTACCACGCAATTCTTCATCGGTGTACACTATATATTTACTTTCTAAACTATTAATTGTATCGACGATCTTATTTATACGTTTTAACTCTTTGGAACTATCATTAAATAGTTTTTTTACGCCTTCTAACATTGAGTTGTTCTCCTTTTGTTTCGAATAACTACGGAGTCAATTATATCACATATTATATGAGTTTATAATGTTCTCTAATGGTTTTGCTTGTTTCTCACACTCTTTTCTTGAAGTAGCCAAGCTATGCTACTTACCCTTTGTAGAATAAGAGAATTATACACTATCCATAATCGCCTGGATGCCTACAAGAACATTTGTCTCAAATTATGACAAAGAAATTCAACTGTAATCAACCTGATCTGATCGACATCACTTGCATTTGTTATGCATTCACATTAAAAAATGGTTTATTTCTGCTTAGGAACTTTTTCTTCCAAAATAGTTTCTCCGTTTTCATTAGCTTCCACAACTTTTGATACAAACGCATCCATAATGGCTGATAAATCACTTGCACTATTGGCTTGTGATTCTGAACCCAAGGCTAACTCCTGCATCGTCGTTGCAATTTGTTCTGTACCTAATTTTACTTCATTCGCAGATTGAGTGAGTTCTTCACTATGACTCGATAGGGTTTCGGAACTTTGAGAAATGCGTGTCATTGCTTTTACAAACAAATTTAACACCATTAGAATCTTCTGATTCCCAAAGGTTTTTACCTTCGGCTGCTGGATGTGCGAGTTCTATTCCTCCACTATCTAACGCAAACATATAACCATTCTCCCCTAAATCTATACTTGGATTGATTGGTCGTGTTCCATCTGAATTCAGCTTACCTAACATCGCAATTTTTACTATTTCTTGTGCCTCTGCTAAAGTAATATCTCCATTTTCCACATTTTCATTTAAGACTCGTATCATTTCTATAGTCTGTTCAACACTATTTTTTAAAAGTTGTTCCCCCGTATTATCTAAACTACTAGCACTCTTTTGAT
>NZ_JBIWEX010000009.1:0-145618 GCF_044762745.1 Psychrobacillus sp. NPDC096426
GAAGAGCCGTGTGCGTTAATAGCGCACGCACGGTTCTGTGAGGGGTGGTGAAACACAATCTCCCGCTAGGGAGAAAGGTTTCCACCTACTCGACCGGGAATAGCATGAGCTGAAGACCCCGCAGGAGCGAAGCGACGAGGAGGCTGAAGCCATGCCCGCGGAAAGCGTCCGACTGGAGCGGAAATCAACTGCACTTGCGGTAACTCTCTAAGACGCATTTTCCCTATATTACGCTCAATTTAGAAGTGTCATATTCTATGTTGTTTTGTGAAGGATATCCATATATCATAAATTTTGTAATTTCATAGAAACGAAAAAGCTATCTCAAAAGTGATACTTTGGAGACAGCCTCTTTTACTAAAATAACTCTAATTTAGCAATTCGTTCAATAGCTTCTACTAATCGATCTTCATCCACTAGTAAACCAACACGAATGTAACCTTCACCAAATGTACCGAATCCATTACCGGCTGCAACAGCAACGTCAGCTTTATCTAGTAGTAAATCTGCGAACTCTTCGCTTGTAACCCCTCTTGCAACTGGTAACCACGCAAAGAAAGAGCCTTTAGGTGTTTTCACATCCCAACCAATTTTCGAACATGCTTCAACTAAGGCATTTCTTCTACCTTCATACAACGAAACTAACTCATCTACACATTGTTGACTTTCATTCAACGCCACTGCAGCTGCAGATTGTACAGCAGGGAAGAGGCTTACGAATAGATGATCCTGAATAATATTAATCGCTTCAATCATTTTAGCGTTACCTACTGCAAATCCAACTCGCCAGCCAGCCATATTATATGTTTTCGAGAGTGTGTACATCTCCACTCCTACTTCTTTAGCACCCTCTGTTTGTAGGAAACTTACTGGTTTTACCCCATCAAATCCTACTGCACCATAAGCGAAATCATGCACAATGGCAATATCAGATGTTTTTGCCAGTAGCACAGTCTCTTCAAAAAACTCTTTCGTGGCAGTAGCACCAGTTGGGTTATTTGGATAATTTAAATACATCAACTTAGCTGCTTGTTTTTGTTCCTCTGTTAATTTACCGTAATCTGGCAAGTAATCATTTTCCTCGAGGAGGGGCATCGTATCAAAGCGAACATTCGCAAGACCCGCACCAGACAAGTAATCGGGATACCCTGGATCTGGAAGTAGCATCAATTCTTGTTCATTCATCATTGCGAGTGGTAATTCTACTAATCCAATTTTCGTTCCGAACATGACAGCTACTTCTGTATTCGGATCAATATCGACATTATATTCACGTTTATAAAAGTCGGCTGCCGCTTGTTTTAGTTCATTTATCCCGCGAAATGGAGAGTATTTATGAGACCCCGGATTCGCTGCCGCATCTTGTAATGCTTTCACAATATGTTCAGGAGTCGGTTGATCTGGATTTCCTTGTCCAAGATTGATGACATCCCTACCTTCCGAAACAGCGATTGTTACTTTTTGAACAAGAGAAGCAAAAAATTGTGTTGGTAGATTTTTTAATCGATTTGAAAAGTCCATGTACGTTACCTCTTTTTTCTTAATAGTTGCATATATTAGTAATATTTTTTATTTTACATTAAAAACATAACTTGTCTATACCTTGATACCACAGACTTTTCTTAATGATTAACAAGTGAATTTTGAACCGTTAAAAAATGACTGAATACCAAAATGAATACCAAATATCAAAAGGTGACGTATTTAGCGAATTTTTCAGCAGTGTTATCTTTCATTTTTGAGTAACAAGCGCATACACATTCATGGTTGTTCTTATATCAATATGGCCAATGCGTTCTTGCACTTCTTTTATACTTGTTCTAGCTTCAAACAGTAGGGTAGCGTGAGTGTGTCTTAAACCATGAACAGTTATTGATGGAAGCTCATATTTTCTCAATATTGCTTTAAGCTTCTCATTTGGATATATGGTGAAATGATAATCATTCAGTGCTCTTTTATCTGTGAAAACTAATATCGGTTGTTTGCTATTAAAATTAGTATTGATGCCATACGTTAATAGTAATTTAGCCTGTGTTTTCTTCCATCTCTCTAGTACATCAAGGGTTTTATCATCCACACTAATAAATCGCTTAGAATGGGCTGTTTTAGGTGTCTGAACATATTTATTTGAATGTTCCGTTTTAGCAAGGGTTTTATTGAAGCGGATTGTTTTTTCTATGAAATTAATATCCTCCCAGGTTAATGCCAGAACTTCTCCTTTTCGTCCACCAGTAAAAGCAAGCAGCCTAAAGCAGCAATTTTTCATTTTAGAGCTATTTAATTAAACAATTAGGGAATATATTTAATGACCGTCTTTAATTACTTTCTAAATTACGTTTGGTTCCAATGTTCACTACTGCTTTAATTTCTTTAATTGGATTGATTGTCTACTTAATAACATTTAAGATTCTTTATTCACGTTAAAGTATGACCCTTTATTTATGGTTCGGATTGTTTTATTGCCCACAAACGTTATTTCAAGTTACCTAGACGGATTAACTTCTGATTACCACAATAATTTCTTGAATAGGGTTGCTTAATACTGATCTCAAAAGTTTTATTTATATGTAAATATTTTCAAAAAATACGCTGAATAATTAACACCAACGGAGTTAATAGACTTATAAATTATTTAAGTTGATTATTTATGTGAAAAAATGCTAAGGATTAATATGCAAGGTTAAATTATTGAGAGTGTGCATATTATGGAGAAATGAAGTAAAATAAAATTCTGAGGTAAAAAAAAGGATTATTTTCTGAAAAAAAGGCTATTAATCAAAATATTCTTTTGTAAGAATATTTTGATTAATAGTTTTAAAAGTGTTTCGGTTTACCACAAACCTCCCCTAACAATACTCCACATCCTTCTTCGATGAGCTGTGTTTCGAGGATCAACTCCACAATTCATAAGCCAGTGTGCTGCATTATCTCGTTGAGCTTTTGTTATAGGTACTTCACAGCATTCAGATAGACGATCAACAAGACCGTATGCACCTGCGGGACTTCTTAACTGATGATAGTTGCATGATCTAAGATGTCCACATACACGACGGAAACAATGGGGGTTTTTAATTCTTTGTCGAAAAACACCCATTAAATTAGGATCAATATAGGCCATTGACAAAAACCTCCTTTCAAATAAAAGTAAACTACAGAAATAAAGATAGGAACAATATAGTATATGAGAAGAAAAAGTAAGGGGGTAGATAGATTAACTATTTATGAACTAATTGTATTTTTTTAAGTAATGGCTCAATGTAACCAAAGGCCATACGTATTGATAGCTGTGATAGTGTATATAAAAGTGTCCTGGTAAACCTGCACCTGTAGGATAAGTGATCCGACTAGTTTCTGTATTTTGCCATTCTAAAATTCTTATAACTCCTTCTATAATTTCTTTTGTAGGAAACTCAGAGATAGAAATTAATGCATCAACCGCCCAACAAGTTTGCACTAGTGTAGAATAGGGTAAAGGAATATATTCTCTATGAAAATCACTCTGGCATGATTCACCCCAGCCTCCGTCAGATTGTCTTATATTTAACAACCAATCTTTTGCTTTCTGAATAGTTTGATGATCAGATGAAACTCCAACTGCCTTTAAGCCTGCGACAGCTGCCCATGTACCATAAATGTAAGATATCCCCCAACGTCCGTACCATGAACCATCATTAGTTTGATTCTTAATTAGCCATTTTACACTGTTCATTACACGAGGATGCTGCATAGTCAAATTTAAATGATTCCCTAGAAATTCCAATGTCCTGCCGGTGATGTCAGCAGCAGAAGGATCTATAGCAGTGTCTTCAAAACTCTGTATGGGGAAAAACCATTTAATGTATGAAGGACTATTTTTTTTAAATGCTCCCCAGCCTCCGTCATTGTTTTGCATGGTTAATAACCAATTAACTCCCGAATTCCAGGCCATACGAAATTCAGAATGACTACATGTAAAATTAGTTAGTGCCCTTAATGCCGCTTGTGTATCATCAACATCAGGATTAATGGAGTTGCTTTCTGAAAAACCCCATCCTTTAGAGTGTTTGTGTTGTAATTCCATTAAGAAGTTCGAAGCTAATTGGATAGCTGGATCCTTAATGGTAAGACCCGATTCTTGTAAGGAATAAGAAATTAGGGCAGTGTCCCAAACAGTCGAAGGAGAGTTTTGAATATGAAAAACATCTCCTTTTTCGTATAAAAAAGATCTAATACCTCTAATAGCATTTTTAATAATAGGAGAAGATTTTTTATAACCTAGAGAAAGTAGTGCATAAATCATAAAAAATGTAGAACTTGAGTAACTATATAATGTCCCATCCTTTTCAATGTAATTATATATATGTTGTTCAGCTTTTAGCCTCGTAGATTCCCTATAAGTAGGCAATATCTTTTTATATAAATTAAACCATCTTTTTTCCTTTTTAAGTGCTTTATATTTCTTTTTAGATAAAAATAAATGCTGTAAATCAGGCGTCCATTTATTAGTAACTACAAATTTATCGTGTCCTAATATTAAGATAGGAAGAAAGTGTGCTTGTACGTATGAGCTCAAATTATAAAAATTAAATGTTAGAAACTTTGGTATATTCATGATACTAAGTGGGATAGGAAATAGTCTTGGCCAAGGGTATAAGTTGGTAATAGCTAGTAAACACTTCGTAGAAATATGACTTTTTTCAAGTCCTCCATTCTTCACAATAAATTGTTCACTTAATTTCATCGACGGATCATCTTTATTAAAATGTCCAGAAAATAAAAGAGCTGTATATGCTTCAATTGTTGCAGATAAATTTCCTTTTTCATCATCATAAAGCTTCCAAGCACCGTTATTTTGTTGTTGTAGTAGACGTGCAACAAGTTTCTTTATAAGCTTCTCATCATCATAATCTAATACTCTTAACATGATAATCATATTTGCATCGGTCATTGGTCCACTTTCAAAGCAATATCTCCACGAACCATCATTATATTGGTCTTGCTTCAGATTTTTAATAATTTGTTGTATTTTTTGGTTAATCTCATTTATTAGATTCATTTTTTTACAACCTCTCCTCTTGTATTTGTTAAAATGAATTGCAATTAAGATATCATATGATGAGAGTTATAAAGATAAATAGACAAGTGCGGAGAATTGGGGAGGGGGAGCCGATTAAAGTAAGAAGATATGTGTTTATTGTTTGAGGTCAGTAATAAAGAGGTTTTGTAATATTACTAAATATAAGAGCTTTTATGCAAGCTGCATTGCTGTCCTACATGATTTAGATGTTCGAACTGTACCGATTGCTGTAGTGGGTAATTTGCAACAAAAGGGAAGTGTTGTATTGGCAGCAAGCCCAGCTATGAAAAACGTTTCAGAGTAAAGACCGGCACAAGGTTATTTGAAATACCTAATCATCCTGATATTCGACTATTTGAGCTAAAAATGAAATACTTTTTAGATATGTCCACGGCTGTTACTGAAATATTACACAAATATGTTAAGCCGAAAGCTATACATGTATACAACGTGGATGAATCATTTATAGATCTACTAGAACGGGAAAACTATGGGGAGATCCAGCAAATACAATTCAGCGTATACAGAAAGAAATATTAGACTCTCTACTATTACATTCAACTGCAGGGATGGGTCCAAACATGCTCATAGCAAAATTAGCACTCGATTTGGAAGCTAAGAAAACAGGCTTTGAGAAGTGGAAATATGAAGATGTGCAAACTAAATATTTGTCCCTATTCCAACAGATCAAGTACTAGTCTCTAAAATTGAATTAGAAGAGCTGAAAGAAAAATCACCTATAGGTGTTTACTTGACAATGAAAAAATTGGAAGAACGTACTGGAAAAAAACACGAGTGGCTAAAAGAAAATATTTTATATCCAACAAAGTACAAAAAGATATTATATGTCCAAAACGGAGGATTTGTTTACTATCCTCAAGTTAAAGGAGAAAAATGGACGTTTCTAGCATCTAAAATGGCTGGGTTCCTGGAAGATAATTTTTACTCTATTTTCGGTAGTAAATAAATTGCGATTGGAGTGATTGATATGAGCAAAATACGAGGTGTAAAAAAATTAGTCGAATATCTAAAATCCATTCAGAAGCAACGTTTTACAGATTAGTGCGAACGAAAGATATTCCTTTCACCAGACCTACAGAACGAGTATTAATTTTCGATTTAGATGCAATTGATAAATGGTTAGACACTGGAGAAGTATAGGAGTAGCAAAATATTGGAGGGTTCATCATGAATCAACCGTCAGATGAAGCATTAATAAAAATGATTCGATTTTTATTAACAACATCAGCTCCACGTATTATTCAGCGAAGATTGGAAGAAGAACGTTTGGCAAAGGAAAAGGAAGCAAGTGATTCAAAATCAGAAAAGTAGGAGTAGCGAATAGTCGTTACTATTTTTTATATAAAAAATAGCACCTCTAAATTAGAGATGCTGCATACTTATTTATATAACTACCCATGCCCGGTTATTGAATACCATTTTGAATACCAAACAGTTAGTATTCATTGAATCGCATTATCGTTAGTATTTTTGTAAATCCCTATTTAATAACGTTTTAACCTTAGTTGAGATTAATTTTTTATTCGCATAATAGTTGCATATATTAGTCAAATCTTATAACCTTTTTAGTATTATGTCTATAGGTGGTGTCGAGATGAAAGTTGCATGTGTTCAATTAGATATTGTTTTTGGTCAGCCAAAAGAAAATTTTTTAAAGGTAGAGAAAAAGATTCGCGAAGCTGCTTCTCTAGGGGCAAATATAGTCGTATTACCAGAGATGTGGAATACGGGATATGATTTAACTCGGCTAGAAGAAATCGCAGATGTTAACGGAGAAGAAACGAAAAAATTATTTACGCAACTCTCAAAGGAATGCCAGATTCATATTGTTGGTGGTTCCGTTTCTATGAAAAAAGAAGGCGAATTTTACAATACAATGTACGTTACCGATTCATTAGGAGAAGTTGTAGCTGAATACGATAAAGCGCACTTAATTAAATTAATGGATGAACATCTTTACTTGCAAGCAGGAAATGAAAAAAATCTCTTTATGCTTGATGGTGTAAGAATGGGCGGTATCATTTGTTATGATTTGCGTTTCCCAGAATGGACGAGAGTTCATACAGTAGACGGCGCCAAAGTCATGTTTATACCTGCACAGTGGCCAGCTAAACGTATAGATCATTGGAAAACGCTCTTACAAGCAAGAGCAATCGAAAACCAATGCTATATCATAGCAGTGAATCGTGTAGGAAGTGACCCGAATAATGTATTTGATGGAAATTCTATGGTAGTATCTCCTTGGGGCGAAATATTATGGACAGGTGCCAATGAAGAAACCACTCAGTTAGTAGATATTGATCTAGAAGAAATTGAAGAAGTACGAGAGCGTATTCCAGTATATTTGGATAGAAGAGAAGAGCTTTATCGATAGAAAATAATGAAACGCAAGAAGAAAATGCAAAATTTTTCTTCTTGCGTTTTTTGAAGCGGACATTGCTAGTACTTCATTTTTTCACCTTTCTTTTTTTGCATTTTTCAAATAAGTACAAGTATAATAAAAAGGTAGATTAAAAGGGGGCTTATGAATGAGAAATGACGTTCAAGCAATTCAAGATGAATATCCAGAAGACTACGCTTGGTGTTATGGTTGCGGTAGGCTAAACGAAGAGGGGCATCATTTTCGGACATATTGGAACGGTAGTAATACAGAAACAATGTACGATCCAAATGAAAAGTATACTGCAATACCAGGCTTTGTGTACGGCGGTCTAATAGCTTCACTTATCGATTGCCACGGGACTGGGTCAGCTGCACTTGCATTACACCGTAAAAATGGCTTTGAACCAGGAAGTGGGGAAGCACCTCCAAGATTTGTGACAGGTTCACTACATGTAGATTTTCTAAAACCAACTCCTCAAAAGGTAATGTTAAAAGCAATTGGGGCAGTGGAAGAAATTCATCCGAAAAAATGGAAAGTAACTACAGAAGTTTTTGCTGGAGATACATTATGCGCCAAAGGGGAAGTAGTAGCGGTCGTCATGCCAACATCATTTGTGCAACAAAACTAGGAAAGAAAATCATCAAATCTAGTGTTTGTTATAAATAAAACGATTTCAAAACCATTATCTAAAAAAGTGTTAAGGGGCTTATCATAGTCACACCTCTTAATACTTTTTAGATACTTAAATAGTTATTTCTTCTTTGTTTTTATCAATCCATCGCACTAAGTATTTTTGAAAACGAGACATTAACCAGCCTAAAATTTTACCGATGAAATATGCAGCAACTAGCGTACCAATGCCAATTGAACCTAATGAGTGAATGAAAATAATACACACTAAACCTGCCACACAAACATTAATTAAATCACAAGAAATTTTTGCCTTACTAAATTTCATCTTAAACTTTTTACTTATCTCATAGGTTAATGCATCATAAGGCATTAATGGGAATTTAGCATTGAAATATCCAAGTAAACCTATTGAAACAATAAATAAACTGACAACTAAAAATATAATTCGCATCGCGAATGTTTCAGGTGTAGGTAATAATTGTACAAGAAATAAGGTTGCATCCATAAAGAAGCCAAATAAAAATGTAATTATTAATTGTACGACAGATTCTTTTAAATCGAATCGTTTACTTAAAATCACTTGTATAATAATATATAACACATTTGCGACTATTGTCATCATCCCGACTGATAAACCACAAGTTAAAGCTAACGCATAGGCTAACGAAGAGACTGGCGATACTCCGAAAGCGGCTTGTATAGAAAAGCTGACACCAAGGGACAGAAAAAACAAACCGACTACGTACAAACTAAGTCGTTTTATGGTCACATTCATATGATTCATAGAAATCCTCCTCTCTCGAAATTCTATTTATCATACTAACACGCTAGTTGATATACGAAAAATATATATTTGTTATACTTGTCATATGAAAATACATATGATGGAGTTGGAAAATGGATATTCGTCAGTTACATTATTATAGAGAAATCGTTAAACAAGGGAGTATTTCAAAAGCAGCTGAAGTACTGCATATTGCTCAACCCCCATTAAGTCAGTTATTAAAAAAGCTCGAAACAGAATTAGATACAACATTAATTCATCGCTATCGCCAAAAATGGGAATTGTCGGAAACGGGACAGTTGTTATATCAGTATGCTGAACATTTATTAAGTCAAACGGAAGAAGTCAAAAGACGTATACACGAAATAGAAAAAGGCACCGCAGGATCAGTACGAATCGGTGTCTCATCAGCATGTTCTAATATGTTAATTGATTATATTGCAGAATTTAGATCACAGTTTACACAAATTAAAATCAATATTTTCTCTGGGGACTCAGAAGGATTATTAAAGAGGTTAAAACAAAAAGAAATTGATATTGCTTTGCTTATACGACCAAACGATATTGAACAATATGAGTATAAAGTTTTAAAAAAGCAGCCTGCTATTCTCATTGTTCCCGACAATTGGACATTCTCCCTGTCAGCTCAACCTAGATTAAACGAGATTGCTCACCTTCCTTTTATAATGCTAGGTGCTATGGAAGGACACTCCTTTTATGGAAATATAAAAAAAGCCTTTGACGAATATGGAGCTAAACCGAATATTATAGTTGAATGTAAAGACATTCCAATGGTCGTAGCACTTGTTAATCGAGGAGTAGGCATCTCCATTATTCCGAGAATGCACTATCAATCCTTGTTTTCCGAACACTTTAAAATATACGAACTTCAACAATTTGATTTTAGTGTAGAACCAGTTTTGATAAAATTAAAAGATGCCCCAATTTCAAGAGCATCTGCACAATTTTGGGAAATGGTGCAATAACTATTCTTAATAGATTTAGTCTTAAGGATTAACCAACATCCGCTGAAGTCCTATTGGCACAGTGGCAAATTATATAAACAATCCAACAACACAGGGCGATATTTCCCTGTGTTTTTTCGTCTTGCTAAACATATATATGTATTAGTGAAAGGAGGTCATAATGTCTACAATACATAAATCGCTCGTTATTTTAATTGGAAGCGTTTTTATAGGGATGGGGATTAACCTTTTTCTAGTTCCGTTTCATTTATTAGATGGTGGGGGTATTGGATTAGGTTTAATCATCCATTATTTGCTCGATATGAAGGTTGGACTTGCAATTTTATATACGAGTATACCGATATTTCTAGTCGCTTGGATATATTATCGTCCCTTTTTTTATAATGGCATCCATGGACTGTTGATTTCTTCTGTCTTCATTGATTTTTTATATCCTTTACATATTGTTGGTGACAGGTTTATTAATTCTGAAATTGTCGGGGCTATAGGTGGTGGTATATTAATAGGATTTGGGATAGGAATTATGTTACGATTTAAAATTACGGTTGGAGGAACGGATTTACTTGCGCAAATCATCGCAAAGCTATTGAGTGTTAACCCTGGTTTGTGTATATTATCTATTGATATTTTAATCGTTTCGGTAGGTAGCATGTTAGTTGAATCTGTCTCTTTGTTATATTCTTGCATTACCGTCCTTTCTGTCGGCATCACCACTTCGTTAATCGTAAAGAGACATTATTAAAATAGTTCAAACAAAAGAGAGGTTTGTAGAGATTTTCTACTTCCTCTCTTTTGTTATGAATTAATTTGCACTTACTTCATCTACACTAGGACTAGTCTTTGGTTCTGGTACTTTTGACAAAATAATAAATCCAATAATAAATAAGATAACTAAACTAAATACGCCATAATTAGACTTGCCCGTAATTTGCGCAGTTAAACCAACTAATAAAGGTCCCATAATGGAAGCGAACTTACCGAAAATATTATAAAACCCGAAAAATTCATTGGAATTTTCTTTCGGTACAAGCTTTCCAAAATAAGATCGGCTAAGTGCTTGAATTCCACCTTGAGATGTTGCAACAAGCATAGCTAAAATCCAAAAGTCAACAACTGTTTCTAAGAAAAATGCATACGTACAAACAATAATATAGACGATAATTCCTACATATAGCATTTTCTTTTCCGAAAACTTTCCTGCAAGTCGCCCATATAAAAGAGCAAAAGGAGCAGCGACAACTTGGGTTACAAAAAGAATAATTAATAAACTAGTAGCGCTAAGTCCTAAATCCGTCCCATATGCGGTAGACATATTAATAACGGTACCAACTCCATCAATATAAAAAAAGTATGCTATTAAAAATAAGAACAATGCTCTATATTGACGAATTTCTTTAAATGTTTTACCTAAGCGTTTAAAACTTTGAATAACCGGCTTTCCTTCTCGTTCGATAAAATGAATCTGTTGCACATGTTTGAACAATGGAATAGAAAATACAACCCACCAAACTGCTGTAATAAGAAATGCAATTCGACTAGCATTTGTCGTCGACAACGAAATTATTTCCTTTTGAGATAACACAATAAGAATTATACTTACTAAAAAGGGTATAGTACTACCAATATAACCAAGACTATAGCCTCTGGATGATACTTTATGCATTCGTTCATTCGTCGTTACATCGACGATAAATCCATCATAAAACACATTTGCCCCTGTTGCTCCAAGTGCAGCTATTGTATAGCAAATGAGTAAGAGTAACCAATTTTCAAACGGTACAAATGCAAGCATAGCGGTGAATGTCACACCGAGTACAAAGAAAAAAGTAAAAAATTTCTTTTTCATGCCACGATAATCGGCAATAGTTCCTAATATAGGCCCAAGCATAGCTAATATAAAGGTGAATATGGCAATTGTATAGCCTAAAAATGCAGTAGAATCTGCAGCATTTACCCCTGCTGCGGTCGCTGAAGACTTATAAAATATTGGGAACACTGCGGTAGTAATGGTAATCGAATATGCAGATGATCCCCAGTCGTAAAGTGACCAACTGTTCTCCTCTTTGGTGAACTTTTTCATCTGTCTAATAATCCCCCTATCGTCGTTTTCCTTATTGTACATGATTCGAAAGGAGCAAAGTTGAAAATAGTGAAATATTACGTTAAGTTTACAAAGCTCGTTTAGTTGAATGAAAATAAATTTACAAAACATTTACAAATATATCGGACAGTTGCATTTAAAATAAGTAAATAGAGGGGTAGAAGCAAATGGACACAATGCCAAATCGAAAAGCAATTATAGATATAGGATCAAACTCTATTCGTCTAGTAGTTTACAGTTACAACACTTTACAAGGATTAGTAGAACATCATAACTTTAAAACGGTTGCACGACTTAGTAACTATATCGATTCTACTGGGAAATTGAATGATGATGGTATTCAAATACTTTTAGAAACACTGACGAAGTTTAAAAAAATACTCGAAGATATTCAGGTGAAGCATGTTTTTGCTGCCGCAACTGCTGCGATTCGTCAAGCCGAAAATAAGGAAGAAATACTAGCATACATAAAACACAAATTAGGTTTATCACTAAGTATTTTATCTACCGACCAAGAAGCCCATTTTGGATATTTAGCGGTCGTACATTCCACCAATATAGATACAGCTGTAACGATCGATATGGGGGGAGGAAGCACAGAAATTACTTTATTTGTGAACAAAGAGCTAGTACATCTGCATAGTTTACCATTTGGTGCAGTTTCATTAACAAGAAAATTTATAAAAAATTCTGTGATGACGGATGAGGAAAAACTACAATTAAGTAAATATGTAAACGAACAATTACTACCTCTGACTTGGTTACATAATGCCCAAGTTCCAATCATTGCTATTGGAGGAAGTGCGCGCAACATTGCACAAGTCGATCAGCAACGAAAAGCTTTTTCATTGAATGGCATTCATCAATATGTGCTGCGGAGTACAGATTTACAAGAAATTAGTTCTCAATTTTCAAAATGTTCATTAGACGAACTGAAAAAAATAGACGGTTTGTCGAGTGATCGGGCCGACATTATCGTCCCGGCATTGGAAACGTTTCGACTGTTAATGGATCGGGTGAATGCTCCTTCGTTTATATATAGTAAACGAGGGTTGAGGGAAGGGATTATTCTTTCGCAATTAATAGCGAAATATCCTTCAGAGTTTAATGTGCATGAAGTCGCACAAAATGCGGTGCGTCATGTATTGGGTAAATTTAATGTAATAGAAGAAAATACATTACATTTATACACTATTTTTACAACAATTTATGATCAATTTATTGGATGGAAGTATATAGAACCACTAGAAAATGAGCAACTATTACGCTTTGCATACACATTATTTTATATAGGTGAACATATAGATCAAGATGCTGCAAGTCAGCATACTTTCTATTTATTAACCAACTTAAACGTAGACGGGCTATCCAACGAAGAACGGTTAAAAATAGCACTTTTAGCATCATATAAAAATAAAGATACGTTTAAACAATATGTAGCCTCGTTCGAAAATATTTTACAAGAAAATGAGTACAAAAAACTGCGGGATATCGGGGCATTGATTCGTTTTACGAAAGGTATTGATGTGTTGGGCCGTTCTAATATTAAAGAAGTTACGTTAGTGAAATCCTCAGATGAAATCGTTCTAACTTTTTCAGTTGATGGTAATTGTATGTTAGAGAAATACCAAGCCGAAAAACTAAAAAAACATATAGAAAAAATTGTAAATCATCAAGTGAAATTAATTTTTAATTGAAATGGAGGATACCATTTTATGAACGAGAAAATAGTAGATGATCATCCATTTAATGATTATGCCAATTATAATAATCGAGAAATAAGTTGGTTAGCTTTTAATGAAAGGGTTATACAAGAAGCGGAGGATGAAACCAATCCTTTGTTAGAACGTTTAAAGTTCTTAGCTATTTTTAGTTCCAATTTAGATGAATTTTTTATGGTGCGTGTTGCGGGACTTCAAGATCAAGTGCGGGCGGGTTTTAACAAACCGGAAAATAAAGCTGGGCTCACACCCAAAGAACAATTGGCACAAATATCAGCAATCACCAAAAAACTTGTAAATAGACAGATGGCAATTTATAAAGATTTGGTCGAAAATCATCTTCCACGACACGGTATATCGTTATTGAAATATACCCAGTTATCAAAAGCGCAAGTAAAAGAGTTACAATTCATTTTTGATGAAGAAATATTCCCTATACTAACCCCGATTGCATTAGATGCTTACCGACCATTTCCGATATTGCTGAGCAAAACAATGAATATATTGGTGATGGTAGAAGACGGGAATAGTGCCGACAATGGTAATGATCCAAACAAAATTGCTATTGTACAAGTCCCGTCTGTGTTAAGGAGGTTTATCCAAGTATCGACGAAAGATGGTTCATTTGCAGCGGTTTTATTAGAAGATGTCATTATTGCAAATATTTCCAAACTTTTTTATGGATACGAAGTAAAGCATGCAAATCCATTTCGAATTACTAGAAATGCTGATTTAACGATCCATGAAGAAGGAGCGCGTGATTTACTTATTGAAATAGAAAAAGAATTAAAAAAGAGAAAATGGGGCGCGGTTAGTCGACTTGAAGTTAAAACGAGCGAAATACAGCAAAAAGTACTGAACTATTTATTGGAGCAGCTAGAAATTCATCGCGACGATGTTTATAAAATGGATGGACCACTTGATATTACTTTTTTATTTTCCTTTATTCAATTTTTTGAAGGGAATTATAACGAGTTATTTTATGAACCTTTTATACCGCAACCACCGAAAGATTTAGCAAGCGATGAAGACATTTTTACTAAAGCATTAAAACAGGATTTGTTTTTTCATCATCCATATGAATCGTTTCAACCTATTATTGATTTCATTGATAAAGCAGCGGATGATCCGAAGGTGTTAGCGATTAAACAAACATTGTATAGAGTGAGCGGTAACTCCCCAATTATTTTGGCTTTAAAAAGAGCCGCTGAAAATGGAAAACAAGTGACAGTACTCGTAGAACTGAAAGCAAGATTTGATGAAGAAAATAATGTCCATTGGGCGCGGGAACTAGAAAAAGCTGGGTGTCTTGTTATATATGGAATGCATAATTTAAAAACACATTCCAAAATTACGTTAGTTATTAGAAGCCACAACAACCGTATTGAGCAATTTGTCCATTTAGGAACGGGAAATTATAATGATAAAACCGCTCGAATGTATACAGATATGGGAATTATAACGACTAATAAGCGAATAGGGTCAGATGCAACGCAATTTTTCAACTATTTAAGTGGTTATACGAATAAACCAGAATATGACAAGTTGGTTGTTTCTCCATATGACATTCGAGATAAGTTTTTAGATTTAATAGAAGAAGAAATAGAATATCATCGAGCTTTTTCAAATGGTCATATCAAACTTAAAATGAATTCACTGACAGACAAGGATTTAATTTTGAAATTGTATGAAGCTTCCTCTGTTGGGGTGAGAATTGACTTAATCGTTCGTGGTATTTGTTGTTTACGCCCAGGAATTGCCGGAGTAAGTGAAAACATAACGGTTACTAGTATAGTAGGAAGATTTTTAGAGCACTCAAGAATTTATTGGTTTCACAGAAATGGAGCGAGTAGATTATATTTATCATCGGCGGATATGATGACTCGGAATATGGTAAAACGAGTGGAAATTTTGTTTCCTGTTTTAGCGCCAGCTATTAAAAAGCGTGTAATGCAAATTTTAGATATTGAACTTCAAGATACCGCGAAAGCAAGAGTGCAAGATTTAAATGGAGTTTATCATTATAAAGAAATTGATGGAAAAAGCATTAATAGTCAGCGGATTTTTTTAGAAAAAGCATCTAGCCATATCCAACATGTGTAATAACCTGCTGTATTTATTAGAATAATAGTAGAAGGTTAAATTACGTTTTCAGAGTACTTTAGAAATAATGGCCTAGTAAACAGAGATTTCTGAATGTCAAAGGGGGCGCTAGCACAGCTAGCGCCCCCTAGTATTGGTTTTAGGATTCCTAGTAGCGTTTTTCCTGTTTGTTGGCTTCTTCAAAAACGACGAATGCAAGATCTTCATTGCCAAAAAGCTGGAGCACATTTAGTAGCGTTTCTGTATCGATTTCTAGTGCATCTTTTTCCGTTTCTGCTACTGCTTTTTCAAGCAGTAAATTCTTTTCTTGCTGAGGGTAGGCTTGTGCATATAGAGTTAATGCATCTAATTGATGATTAGCACACCATTTAGCAAACAACTGAATCATCACATTTTCGTCTTCTTGATATTGTTGAATCACTTTATCCATTATTTTTTACCTGCTTTCCATCCATCTATAAGTGTCCATAGTTTATAAATAATAACGGTAGACTTTTGTTCAAGCTGACTTCCAGTAAAAGCTGATGTTAGGGTAGGAACAATATTTTCTAGCAAAAAGGTTCTGGGAGATTCTTTCGATAATTCTTCCAGTACAAATTCGATCGTTTGTATCGTATTTGGCGAAAGCGATTCTTTTTCTTCCGAATAAAAGCTTTCTAGCAGTGCGTTTACATGCTCCTTTGTTACAGATGGTTCTTCTGTTTTTAGTTTGAAAAAGGAGTTTCTAAGTAAGGAATCGTTAGTATCTGCCATTTCATAAATGATCGTTTTAATCCGTCTTAAGATGAATTGTATCAATTGGTCAAAAGAAATATTCGTGGAAGGATTAATCCATGGGTGCTGTAATTGTTGGATCATCCCAAGTGCGAGGACAGCACAATCTGTTGCCACATTTTTAGTTTGTTCTCCGAAAACTTCTATCAGTCGGTTCGAAAGCCAGTTAATTTCTTCGATGTAATTTCGTTTAATCAGGTCACGAAGCCCCACGTCTTGTGAGTTAATAATCGATGCAAAAAGAGGGAATAAATTATGTTCCTCATAAACAGTCAACCGAATAGACAATTGTTTCGTTAGTATATGGACATCGGAGGCATTTTGTTGTGTATGAACCTCGTTTCTTTTTATTAATGTTTCATTTCTTGCATTCTCGAGTATAGCTATAATACATTCGTTTTTAGATGAAAAATAATTATAAAAAGTACCTTTTGAAACTTTAGCTTCTTCTATAATATCGTTCACGGTAGTTGACCTAAAACCTTTTTCAATAAAAAGTCGTTGCGCTGCTTCCAGAACATTTCGTTTTTTAGTATTCATATATTAATCACCTTTAGACTAGTAGTATAATTCATATATTAACTGTTAAATCAACGTTTATCAAACTATATTAGTTGCATAAAAATTTTTGTTTGCTTTTTTTGGACTATGAGTATAAAATATTCAAGTGTTGACAGATAGGAAAAAAATATAGAAGCATAGATAAACAGGAGGAACTGACGTATGAAAGAAATGCAACAAAAGCCACCCTATGCAATGATTGCAATCCTTTTTGTAGGTGCATTCATTGCGTTTTTGAATAATACATTGTTAAATGTAGCTTTACCAACCATTATGACGGAGTTTGATGTAAAACCGGTCGTCGTCCAATGGCTAACAACAGGATATATGTTAATAAACGGAATTTTAATACCAGCAAGTGCTTTTTTTGTGCAAAGATTTTCAAATAGAAAATTGTTTATAACAGCTATGGTCTTTTTTACCGCTGGTACATTGTTAGCTGCTTTGGCTCCAGCTTTTGGCGTATTAATAGCAGCACGAATGATTCAAGCAGCAGGTTCTGCAATGATGATGCCATTACTAATGAATGTTATGTTAACTGCATTTCCAATTGAACGCCGCGGTGCGGCGATGGGTATGTTTGGATTAGTAATGATCTTAGCACCAGCAATTGGACCGTCTTTATCAGGTTTTATATTAGAACATTACCAATGGCGTGCGTTATTTGAAATTATTTTACCATTTGCGGTAATCGTTTTATTGTTTGCTATATTTAAACTTCGTAATATTACACCAAATAGTAAAGTAAAATTAGATGTATTTTCACTTATTTTATCGAGTATAGGTTTTGGATCACTGTTATATGGATTTAGTACAGCAGGGGATAAAGGCTGGGGTGCTCCAATCGTTTACGGTACTATCATGATCGGATTTATCGCACTCGTTCTTTTTGTGTGGAGACAGTTAAGATTAGAAGAACCAATGTTGAATGTTAGGATTTATAAGTATCCAATGTTTACATTGTCTTCTATTATTTCGATTGCAGTATCTGCTGCAATGTTCTCTGGGATGATTTTAACTCCCCTTTATGTGCAAACGATTCGCGGTATTTCCCCGTTCCATTCTGGTATTTTAATGCTTCCAGGGGCGCTTGCGATGGCAATTATGTCGCCAATAACAGGGAAAATTTTTGATAAATATGGTGCTCGAATATTAGCGATAATTGGGCTTACGATTACGACTATTGCTACTTATTTAATGAGTCATTTTACGCTAGATACTGGTTATTATTACATTATGGGGATTTATACACTTCGTATGTTTGGTATGTCGATGGTCATGATGCCTATTATGACGAATGGGTTAAACCAATTACCGATGAAGATGAATCCGCATGGTACTGCGATGAATAATACTTTGCAACAAGTTTCAGGTGCAATCGGATCTGCAATTTTCTTAACGATCATGAACGCAAGAATGGAGTCTTCTGCCGCAAGACTTGCTGCAGAGGCACAAACAGCAGGGAATATGTCTTCTAGTGCAGAAGCCATTGCTCAATTCAAGATTGATTTGGGTATGAAAGCGATGCTAGAAGGTATTAATCACACATTCTTTATCGCAACACTTGTTACAGTAGTTGCATTAGTTTTATCTTTATTTGTAAAAAGAGTAAAAGTAAGAAAAGAAAGCTAAACCGGCGACGGTTTAGCTTTTTTCTTGTTCTTGAAAATGACAAAATCTATGATATGTGGAAATTTGTTATCATAAGCATTAGATATGCCACTATTTAGAGATAATGCGTCATAACGATAAAATCTTCGGGTTTCTCGTGTTGAGCGGTCTTTTTGTTGCACTTGGGATAGTCTTTGTCGTGTTCGCAATGGATTTGTCTCATTCAACCATTTATTGGATTTTATTTTCAAAAAATAGTGGATTGGAGCGGAAGGGCGGCGACTCCAGAGGAGGCTAACAGGATGTTGGTCACGAAGGCGTTGCCACACGATGTGGCGCACTTAGCCTTCGTTCCTCTGTTGAGACAGATGAGACTTCACAACGTACGCGTAAGCGGCGGTGAAGGCTCATCGCTCACCCCTCGGAAAGCGTCCGCCCTGAAGCGGAAATCCTAGCGGTAACTCCCTTAAGACCCATTATCCCTATTATGCGTAACATTCCGACTTATCTGTAAGGGTAGGACGGTGCCTGGGTTTTTGTTCTTTTAGTTGTGTTCAATTTCATCTGTTAGAGTGATTAACTCGTCAATAAGTGAGCCGATATAGGCTATCGTATCACGTAATGGTTCTTCTGTCGTAATATCCACTCCAGCCATTTTAGCAAGTTCTACAGGTGATTTTGTACCGCCTGCTTTAAGCACATTTGTCCACTCATCCACCGCAACTTGTCCTTCGTTTAAGATACGCTTTGCGACTTGTGTAGAAATCGTTAAGCCGGCACTATACGTATATGGATACAGCCCCATATAATAATGTGGTTGACGCATCCAAGTGAGTTCAGCACCTTCTGAAATTTCTACCGCATCACCCCAAAACGCTTCCAACACGCTTCGTTTATATTCATTCAAAATTTGTGCATTGACGTTCAAACCTTGATCAACATGATCGTATACTTTTCGTTGATAAGCAGCCTCCAATAAATGCGTCACGAAATTATGATAGTACGTGCGAGCAACGATGGATGAGATAACCCAACGTTTAAACTTCGGATCATCCGAGCTTTTAAGTAAATGATTGGCTACAAGCATCTCGTTCATCGTGGAAGGTGCTTCGATGAAGTATAAAGAAGGTCTCGCATTAAAAATCGTTTGTTCTTTATTTGTATGGTAGAAATGTCCCGCATGTCCTAGTTCGTGCGCAAGTACAAATACTTCATTCATTCTAGCTGACCAAGAAATAAGAATGTATGGATGATTACCGTATGGACTAGAACAAAATGCACCTGTTGACTTTCCAGTATTTTGTGCGAAATCGATCCAGCGCTCTTTATACGCACGATCCACCATCTCCAAATATTCTTCACCCATTACAGCTAATGCATCATCTATATACTTCTTCGATTCTTCTATCGAAATGGTAGGTTCAAAAGTGGGATCGAGTGAAATTTTTAAATCGGCAAATGTCATTTTTTCTAAGCCATGCACTTTTTGAAGCAATTTTGCATACTTGCGCATATGCGGCGCAAGTTCGTTCATGATCAAATCAATTTGGCGATTATATAGGGTGCGATCTACCTCTTGATCAAATAGTAGATAATCAAAAATAGATTCATATCCGCGAATATCGGCAGTCGTTTTTTCCATTTGTATATGCATATCATACGTTATAGCCGTCGTATGTTGGTATTCTTTGAGCTTTGCTGAAAAAGATTGGAATGCAGCTCGTCTAATAGCTGGATCAGATTCCGCTTCCCAATCATTTTCAAAAGATACATAGCTTAATGGATATGATTTTCCACCTACTTCAAAGTTATCGAAAGAGATATCCTGCATTTTTGTCGTATTATATAATTTATAAGGCGCATTAAAGGAGGCAGAGTATGCGGCAAGTGTTTTCTCTACCTCTGGATGCAATTGATATTTTTTCTTCTTCAATAACTTATCTAAATAATTCTGTAAAGATGGAGCAAGCATAGATGCTTCTAAGATTATTTCGTCTGGTAGCTCTACTAATTCACTTCTTAAAAAAGAAAGTTCGCTACTAATTTTAGCGGCAAGTGAACTATATTTATTTGCTCTCAGTTGTGCGATAGTGTTTGTTTGATCCGTACTAAGCGATAGACTAGCATATGTCCCTGCTGGAACAATCTTCTCATAAATAGTTGTATAATCGGTTAGCGCTTCTACTATTATGGTAGGACTATTAACTTTTCCCTTATAATTTTCTGCAAATAGCTGAACGTCTTGCTCAATTTCTACTAATGAATTTGTAAAATCTTCTTCGGTTGCAAACAAATCAGCTAAATTCCATGTTTCTTCCACTTTTACTTCGTCTCGATTAGGTAACTTTTGTACCATTTCTCATCTCTCCTTTTTATTGCGGATGCCGAACTAATTTCTAGTATACCTAACAAAATATGAAAAGTAAAAATAATCACTTATTCCTTATATTACCGAATTTTTCCTAATATATTAGTCTTAATGATAAAATAATCCGCTCAAATACATGTTTCTAAGTAAAATCGGAAATAGAATATTTTCTGAATACCGTTAAGGTGAAACCAATGAAAGCCCTTTGTTTAAAGATTTTAGGTGCATGACCAAAATATTATTCTAATGTAATTTCTGAATTTTTAGAACTAAACGAAAAATTAATGTAGACTGAATTTAAACTTTGTTTTACAATGAGATTGTTCACACTAACAATTTGAAAGATTCTGAACAATTACTTGCTAAAAAAATAGAATAGTAAGTAGTACGACTTATAAATTCAGAATAATCAAATTAAAACAAGGGGGATTTATTATTATGAAGAAATCAAAATTTGCTTCACTATTCCTTGCTTCTTCTCTACTAGTTGGGATACTAGCTGGATGTGGAGCGGGGGAAGAAGGTAGTAGTTCAAACGGAGGGGACACAATTAAGATAGGGGCCAACCTCGAGCTTTCAGGAGCTGTAGCATCATACGGTTCATCAGAGGCAGATGCGATTGATCTAGCAATTGAGGAAATCAATGCTGCGGGTGGAATTGATGGGAAACAAATAGAACTTATTAAAGTAGATAATAAATCGGATGCAGCTGAAGCAACAAATGCTGCTATCAAACTAACATCGCAAGATAAAGTTGTAGCTATCATCGGTGCAGCAACAAGTGGTAACTCAGTGGCACAAGTACAAATTGCAACTGATACGAAAACGCCAATGATATCACCTTCAGGGACTAGTACAACTGTTACAGTTGGAAAGGACGGCAAAGTAAATCCATTTACATTCCGTACAGCGTTTATCGATCCATTCCAAGGAACTGTCGCGGCTAACTTTGCTGCAAACGAATTAAAAGTTAAAACTGCAGCGGTTTATGCAGACAATGCTAGTGATTACGCGAAAGGACTTGCAGAGTCTTTTATAAAAGATTTTAAAGCAGCTGGAGGTACTATTGTTGCGGAAGAATCATATGTAGCAAAAGATACTGATTTCCGTTCTACATTAACTCG
Source organism: Psychrobacillus sp. NPDC096426 (assembly GCF_044762745.1). Lineage (NCBI taxonomy): Bacteria > Bacillati > Bacillota > Bacilli > Caryophanales > Bacillaceae > Psychrobacillus > Psychrobacillus sp. NPDC096426. The sequence continues at coordinate 22,227 of NZ_JBIWEX010000009.1, forward strand.
TATTAAAGGCTCTAATCCGGATTTCGTTTTTATTCCAGGATATTATGAAGAAGTTGGTTTAATTGTAAAGCAAGCGCGTGAATTAGGGATTACGGTTCCTTTGATGGGTGCTGATGGTTGGGACTCTCCGACAATCGTTGACCTAGCAGGAGCAAAAGCATTAAACAACACATATATCATTACTGCGTACTCAGCAGAAGATACAGAAGGAAAAGCAAAAGAATTTGCTGACAATTTTACTAAAAAGTACGGTAAAGCACCTAACTCATTCCATGCACTTGGATACGATTCAGTTTATTTATTGAAAGATGCAATTGAAAGAGCTGAATCATTAGATGGAACAAAAATTAAAGAAGCGATTGAGTCTACAGATAATTTAGACTTAGCTACTGGATTATATTCTGTTGATGAATTTCATCATCCAATTAAATCTGCTACTATTATCGAATTCGTTGATGGACAGCAAAAATTCATGACGAAAGTTAATCCTTAATATTAAAATATGGGGGGATTGAGATCCCTCCTTTTTTATTTCCAAACCAGATTATTTTTTTAAGGAGTGAAACTTCATGGAATGGTTACAGCAATTAATAAACGGTATTTCACTCGGAAGTATATATGCATTAATCGCACTTGGATATACGATGGTATATGGAATTATTAAATTAATTAACTTTGCACACGGTGATGTGTTCATGGTTGGATCTTTTATTGGATTTTATTCGATTACCGTTTTTGGGTTAGGGTTTTTTCCTGCACTTATTATTTCAATGGCAGCGTGTGCGTTATTCGGAGTAATTATTGAACGTATAGCATATAAACGTTTACGAAATGCAACGAGAATTGCTGCGCTGATCACAGCAATCGGTGTTTCTTTATTGATCGAATATGGTGTTATTTATATAAGAGGGGCTCAACCAGAAGCGTATCCAGATGTATTTTCAAATCGTTCATTTGAATTTTTCGGTGCTCAAATAAGTGTTCAATCTATTCTTATTTTATCTGTTTCTGTTGTCTTAATGATTTTATTGCAGTTTATCGTTCACAAAACGAAAACTGGAAAAGCGATGCGTGCTGTTTCTCATGATACAGAAGCCGCTAAATTAATGGGTATTAATGTGGATAATACCATTTCTGCAACTTTCGCAATTGGTTCCGCCTTAGCTGGTGCGGCAGGAGTTATATTCGGTGTATATTATACAAAAATCGATCCGTTGATGGGAGTTATACCAGGAGTGAAGGCGTTTGTTGCTGCAGTTCTTGGAGGGATTGGAATAATTCCTGGAGCAATGGTTGGTGGATTGGTACTCGGAGTTGTTGAAACGATCGTTAGTGCGCTAGGGTTCTCTTTATGGAGAGACGCTGCAGCATTCGTCATTTTAATACTGATTCTGATTTTTAGACCATCTGGTATTTTTGGTAAAAATACACGAGAGAAAGTGTAGGTGGTACATAATTATGAAAAAGTCAAAACAGTTTTGGCCATTTATTATTGCAGCGGTATTAGTTTACGCGGTGGTTCAGTTCCTCATTTCCAATGGAATGATGAATCAATTTTATTCTAATACACTGATATTTATAGCCATTAACATTATTTTAGCAGTCAGCCTACATTTGGTAATTGGTATTACAGGACAGTTTTCTATAGGTCATGCAGGGTTTTTAGCAGTAGGAGCTTATATTTCTGCCATAGTCACTATGAAACTACAGCTTCCATTTATAGTTGCAATTCTTGTAGGAGGTTTAGTAGCAGCTTTAGCTGGGTTAGTTGTTGGAATTCCTAGTTTACGATTAAAAGGGGATTATTTAGCAATTGCTACGTTAGGTTTTGCAGAAATTATTCGAATTGTTTTCTTAAACATCGATGCTGTTGGTGGAGCTGCAGGTATGCAAGTGTCTCATTTAACAACATGGACGTATGCATTTCTATGCTTAGTTATTACTATTTTAGTAATAGTAAACTTTACGAACTCAAGACACGGTATTGCTTCCATTTCCGTTCGGGAAAATGAAATTGCCGCAGATGCAATGGGTATTAATACGACGTATTATAAAGTAATTGCTTTTTCAATTGGTTCCTTTTTTGCTGGTGTTGCAGGAGCATTATATTCTCATAATTTCTACATCATACAACCAAGTCAATTCGGTTTCTTAAAGTCATTTGATATATTAATATTTGTAGTTCTTGGCGGATTAGGAAGTCTTTCAGGGGCAGTACTGTCAGCTATTTTATTGACAGTCGTTTCTACTTACCTACAAGGTTATCCAGAAACACGTATGATTATTTATAGTCTTGTATTAATCTTGGTAATGCTGTATCGACCGAAAGGATTAATGGGTACGATGGAAATTACGGATTATTTCAAGCTTTGGAGAACGCCAAAAGGAGGCGGTCAACATGGAAAATAAGCCGTTACTTGAAGTGAAAAATGCAGGAATACAGTTCGGTGGACTAAAAGCTGTACAAAATTTAAATATGGTATTAAGAGAAGGGGAGTTAGTAGGTCTAATTGGTCCTAATGGTGCCGGTAAAACGACAAGTTTTAACTTACTAACAGGCGTCTATATACCTACTGAAGGTGACATTCTATTTAATGGAGAGCGAATTAACGGGTTACCTCCGTTCAAAGTAACTAGAAAAGGGATTAGCCGTACATTCCAAAATATTCGTCTTTTTAATGAACTTTCGGTACTGGATAATGTAAAAGTTGCTTATCACTCAATTGCTAAGCACTCCATTTTAAGTTCTGTTTTACGACTTCCTTCCCATTTTACTGGTGAAAAAGAAATGGAAGAAAAATCGATTGAATTTCTTAAAATATTTAATTTAGACAAGTACAAGGATGAACTGGCAAAAAACTTACCGTACGGGCAGCAACGAAGATTAGAAATTGCTCGTGCATTAGCAGCTAATCCTAAACTTCTCTTGCTAGATGAACCGGCAGCAGGAATGAATCCGCAAGAAACGAAGGATTTAATGGATTTAATCGCGTTTATTCGACATAAGTTTGATTTGACTATCTTACTCATCGAACACGATATGAATTTAGTTATGGGTGTTTGTGAACGAATTTATGTACTCGACCATGGTCAGCTTCTTGCGGAAGGATCACCAGAAGAGATCCGTAACCATCCTAAGGTTATTGAGGCTTATTTAGGGGAGGAAGTTCACGATGTCGATGCTTAAAGTGGAAAATATAGATGTATTTTACGGGAACATTCAAGCCCTTAGAAATGTGTCAATTGAAGTAAATGAAGGAGAAATTGTAACGTTAATTGGTGCAAATGGCGCTGGGAAAAGTACATTGTTGAAAACATTGTCGGGACTATTAAAACCTAAAAAAGGAAAAATCGAATTTCTAGATAAATCGATCTCCGGTAAACAAGCACAATCAATTGTTAAAGCTGGTATATCACATGTTCCAGAAGGACGTCGAGTATTTGCTAATCTTACAGTAGAAGAAAACTTAGAATTAGGTGCATTTCTGCGCAAAGATAAAGCTGGTATTCATCGTGATATGCAAAAAGTGTATGAGATTTTCCCAAGACTTTTAGAGCGTAAGAAACAACATTCGGGTACTCTTTCCGGTGGAGAGCAACAAATGCTTGCAATGGGTCGTGCTATAATGGCAAAACCGAAACTCGTATTACTAGACGAACCATCGATGGGATTAGCTCCTTTAATGGTTAAAACAATCTTCGAAGTAATTGGAGATATTAATCGTGATGGTACAACGGTATTATTAGTCGAACAAAACGCAAATATGGCCCTTTCTGTAGCGAGTCGTGGGTATGTGATCGAAACCGGTAAAGTTGTTCTATCCGGTGCTGCACGAGATTTACAAACAAGTGAAGAAGTGCGTCAAGCATATTTAGGTGGGCATTAATAAACAAAACTTTCACTAGGTTCTATTAACTTAGTGAAAGTTTTTTTATTAGAAAAATATTCATTGAGAGGGTAATATTGTAGTTGTTCAAATGGTATAATCACTTGGAATGCTTTTTGAAAGGGAAGATTAAATGAACAAAACGCTCCGATTTTGGATACTCACACTGACCACTTTTACAATGATAGCCATACTAAGTAGCTCCCTTTTCTCTAGTTATCTAGTTACAAAGAAAAGTTTAATAGAAAAATCATTAGAGCAAAACGAAGTGTATGCACTAAAACTATCGAAAATGTCCGAAGAAGTTTTTAAGGCAATGCAAGCAAATTTAGATGCAAGAAAGCCTGATGTAATTGAACATATCGATAACCCAGAGGAACTAACGAAAATTCTAGATCAGTTATTAATAAGCGGCAAAAATTTCAATTCACTTTCTGTTATTGGAAAAGATAGTGTCGCTATAGCTACCTCACCAAATGTAGGTATTACAGGCAAAAAAATCGAATCACCAGGGGTAAAAGAAGCACTACAAAAAAAAGAAGGCATTATTACGAAACCATATAAAGCCATGACAGGTAGGCTTTTAATACTCGTATCCACGCCGTTATTTGATGATTCGAATACATATCTTGGTATGTTAAATGGGACTATATATTTACAAGAAGATAATTTCATTCAAAATATTTTAGCGGAGCATTTTAGTGAAGATGGCTCCTATGTTTTTGTAGTGGACGAGCAAGGCACATTAATCTATCATCCAGACAAAACAAGAATAGGAGAAAATGTAAGTGAAAATAGTGCGATTCAAAGCATATTAAATAAAAAAAATGGAGCTCAAGAAATATATAATACAAAAGGTGTACATTTGTTAGCTGGCTATTCATATATTCCAGAAAGTAAGTGGGGAGTTGTTTCCCAAACCCCTTATGCAAGTAGTCTACAACCGCTAAGTGGGATCATGACGAAAATGTTTTTTTACTCACTTCCATTTGTAATTTTATTTTTTATGTTAGCATATTTATTATCGGAAAAACTTGCTTCACCTTTGAAAAACTTAGCGATTTCAACGATGAATTCTCACTTAGAAGATGTATCTGTAGAAAAATTACAAATTTCAAAATGGTATTTCGAAGCAAAGCAATTGACAGAAACAATGGAGAGTTATCGAAAACTTCAAGAAGAGATGGTTGCTAATTTTAAGGATTTGTCGTTAACAGATCCGCTTACTGGTTTGAAAAATAGAAGATATTCTGAGTTATTCTTTGCTGAATTATTGGAACAGAACAATTCTTTTTCTATCATTAGCATTGATATTGATCATTTTAAACAGGTGAATGATCAATTTGGTCATCAAACAGGCGATGAGACATTACAGTTTCTAGCAAGCAAAATGATGTCAAATGTTTCGGAAAAGGATGTTTGTGTCCGACTTGGTGGAGAAGAGTTTATTATCATATTACCAAATTGCTCTTTAGATGAGGCATATATTCTAGCAGAAAAATTTAGAAATGAAATAGAAAATAGTGTACTTCCGATGAACAGAAAGATGACGATTTCTGCTGGTGTTGGGGAGTATAAGGCAAATAAAGAAAACGTCAGTGAACTTGTGAATCGAGTGGATGAGGCTTTATATATGGCCAAATCAGAAGGTCGAAACAAGACAGTAATTTCTAATTAAACAATTGAAAAATGAAAAGGCTTTTGCGAAAAATTGCTAAAGCCTTTTTTTTGTAATTTAATATTGACATATAAATGAAAATGATTATCATTATTACATGAACATATCAATGGGAAGAAGGATGAAATATGAAAAAGAACGCATTAATTTCTTCATTATTTATAACGAGTATATTATTAACAGCATGTGGAAATGCCGATGAGAAAGCTACTGAGGATAAGAATACAACTGGACAAGCAGTTGATTTAAATAAAGAAATGGATAACTATAAATCATTTGCATTAGACCAGATGGATTCATTTGTAACGGAAACAGAAAAATTTGTGGAAGCTGTTAAAGTTGGAGACATCGAAAAAGCGAAAATAACTTATCCAAATGCGCGAATGTATTTTGAACGAGCTGAACCAATTGCAGAAAGTTTCGGAGATTTAGATCCAAGAATCGACGCAAGACTTGCGGATTTAGAGGATGAAGGAAAAACGGAAAAAGATTGGTCAGGCTACCATAAAATAGAATATGGCCTATGGGTTGAAAATACTACTGTTGGATATGAAGATACTGCGGATCAGTTATTAAAAGATGCAAAAGAGCTGCGTGCACGAGTAGAAACAGTAGATGTTACACCAAATCTTATGATTACTGGAGCAGTAGATTTATTAAATGAAGTTTCTACCTCTAAAATATCAGGTGAAGAAGAAATTTTTTCTCATACAGACTTATATGATTTTAAAGCTAATATTGAAGGTGCAGAAGAAATATTTACAATCTTAAAAAACAAAATAAAAGAAAAAGATGCAAAGCTAGTTAGTGAATTAGATCAAAAGTTTGAAAAAATGAATGCTTTATTAGCCAAATATGAAGATGGTAATGGTGGATATGTGTCTTATGAAGAACTAACAAATGAAGATACAAAAGCACTTTCTGAAGCTGTTAATCAATTAGGTGAGCCATTAAGTAAAATCGGAATCATCATGGAGTGAGATAGATGGGCACTAACCAATCAGACGGTCTATTAAAAAAGAAGATAAATAGAAGACAATTACTGAAGTTGGCGGGAGCTGGAACAGTCGGGGTAGTAATCGGTGCAACTGGTTTAAATACTGTCGCGAGTTCTCTAGGGTACTCAGTAGTCGAAGATGATCTAACTGCGTCTAACAAAGTACTGTTTTATGGAAATCACCAGTCTGGTGTTGCTACAAGCGTACAAAAACACATTTACTTTGCCTCTTTAAGTACAGTCGTCACTTCGAAGGAAGAATTAAAAGAATTATTTCAAATGTGGACACCGTTAGCTGTTAAAATGATGAATGGAGAAGAAATCGCAGATCGAACAACCAATACTTATGTCCCTGCTGAAGACACAGGGGAGGCTGTTGGTCTTTCTGCTTCTAATTTAACGATCACTTTTGGGGTTGGTTCTACGCTTTTTGAGAAACCTGAACTAGGATTAGCGAATCTTAAACCGGAAGAGTTAAAAGTTTTACCTCATTTTCCGAAAGATCAACTCGATGAAAATTATTCAAATGGAGATTTGTGTATACAAGCGTGTGCAGATGATCCACAAGTTGCTTTTCATTCAATACGAAATCTTATTCGTGCAGCTTCCGGAAAGGTAACGTTAAAGTGGGCTCAGGCGGGGTTCAATTCGATTCCGATGATAAAAAATAAAAAACAAACACCAAGAAATTTATTTGCTTTTAAAGATGGTACGGGAAATCCTGATGTCACCAATGCGAATGAAATGAACGAGGTTGTTTGGGTTCAATCTGGTGACTCTGTCCCTTGGATGACTGGGGGAACTTATTTAGTAGCTAGAAAAATTCAAATGCATTTAGAAACTTGGGATCGTACAGCCTTAGGCGATCAAGAGGCTACTTTTGGGCGTCACCGTGATAGTGGGGCACCATTAGGGAAAACTGGCGAGTTTGAAGATATGGAGCTTAATCGAACAGATTCAAATGGAAAACCAGTCGTTCCAATAACTTCTCATGTCCATTTAGCGAAGCAAGTAAAAGATCGAATGCTAAGAAGATCATTTTCTTATTCGAGTGGGATGGATCCAAAGACAGGTGTTTTTGATGCTGGGCTATTGTTTATTTCTTTTCAAAAGCATCCGAAGCAGTTCATCAATATTCAAAATAGCTTAGGTCGCGTTGATAAACTAAATGAATATATTACCCATCGAGGCAGTGCCATTTTCGCATGTTTCCCTGGTATTGAAAAAGGGAGTTTTATCGGTGAATCACTTTTTAAAGCATAAATTAACTATCTTATTATTGGCTGTATGTATGTTATTTGTCGTACATGCTTTGCCAGCTCAGGCAACTACTTCTTTTGGTGAATTGTATATTACCATTAGTGATGCAATAATGGAAACCAAAAAAGATGAGGACACAAAAGCAAAAGAAGCACTAGAATCCTTTGAAAAACAATGGATAGAAATGAATGTTTCAACTAGTGAAGCAGTAAAACAAATAAACGATGCTTATACAAAAGCTTCCACAGCAAAAAACGCGGAAGATCGTTTAGCGAATTTACAAATGCTTGCAAAGGGTTTAGCAGCATTCGAAAAAGAGCAAAATCCAGTAGATGAGATTGCTGAAAGAAAAAATTTTGGCACAAAGATGCAATCAGCTATTGATAAATTAAATGATGTTATTGTTACAAATGATCAAGCAACTATTTTAGTAGAATACAAAAAATTTATCGCTTCGTGGAAAAAACAGGAACGTCCAGTCCGAGAGCTTGATATTGCAAGTTATGGAAAAATAGAAACGCAACTAGCGTTTATGCGTATTACATTAGCGGAGGAGCAATTCGATGTAGACCAGCTTCAAGGTCAGTTCAATACGTTAATAAAAGCTATCGATGATTTTGCTGCTGGGAAAGAAGTGCAGGGATCGACAGGCAATTACTCGTTAGCTACTTTAGTTGGATTACTGAAAGATAGCAAGGATTTGATTGGCGAAGCATCGTATGAGGACGCAGCCAATAAATTAGTAGAGTTTATTGAAATTTGGCCAAATGTCGAAGGAGATATTCGTACTAAAAATGCAGGACTTTATACGAAGATTGAAAGTAATATCCCGTTGCTTGTAAGTGATCTTTTTAAAGAAACAGTGGATGAACAAAGCGTTACTGCATCAGTTAATTCATTTATAAAAGAGATTGAATTAATGCAAATAGCCTCAAGTTATACGTATTGGGATTCTGCTTTAATCCTACTTCGCGAAGGTTTGGAAGCATTACTTATTATAATTGCTTTAATTGCTTTCTTAAAGAAAGCAAATCAAGAAAATCAGACGAAGTGGATTTATGTTGGAGCTTTTACTGGACTAGTTGTTAGTGCGATAGCAGCTATCATTCTTTCCACTATTCTTCAAACGATTTCCGCAGGTACAAACAGGGAAATAATGGAAGGGTTCGTTGGATTAGGAGCAGCAGTTCTCATGATAGGTGTTGGAATGTGGTTACATAATAAGTCTAGCATTAACGCTTGGAATAAATATATTCAAACTCAAATGAATCATGCTATCTCTACTAGTAGTATTTTATCGATGGCTTTTGTTAGTTTTCTGTCTGTTTTTAGAGAAGGGGCAGAAACGATTATTTTTTATGCCGGTATTGCACCTAAAATGTCGACACTCGAATTGAGCTTAGGTATTGTTATTGCATTAGTTATATTAACTATTTTTGCAGTGGTTTTAATGAAAGTAAGTGGGAAAATTCCTATACATCGCTTCTTTATCGTAGCGACGGTGCTTCTTTATGTATTAGCATTCAAAATTATTGGGGTCAGTGTGCACACGTTGCAGTTAAGAAGTGTGTTTTCAATGTCTATAGTGGACCATTTACCAGTTATTAGTTCGATTGGTTTCTATCCGACATGGGAAACGATTATTCCACAGATTTTATTATTAAGCGTAGTCATTTGGAATATGCTTCGGAAAAAATAAAAAAGAAGTTTTTCTCGCAAGTATCGCGGAAAAACTTCTTTTTTACTTATTTTTCTTTATTAAATACAAAACACCTTCAACAATCAGACCTATCACTAAACCGAATGAAGTAAAAATGAATAAAGAGAGAATACCGACCAAATCACCCCATTGTTCCTTTCCGACAAGAAACGAGCGAAATAATTCAATGAAGCCGATTGCAAGTCCTAATGTAAAAATGTAAAAAGCTTTGTGTAATCTATACATCAGAGTAGCGCCTGCTATAACTCCTACTGCTACTGAAAACGCAGCGAACGCAACGAAGTTCATCACGACTAAATCTTGACCAAGCACATATCTTACACCTAAAATAAGTAAGAACATTGACAAAACTATCATAATACCTGCAATTTTATTGTAATTTTTCAGCAAAATAATTCCCTTCCTTCTATTTACTAATCATACTGGAAATCAAGTTATTTTCCAACATATGAACTATTTGTGAAAGGAATGATATGAATGGCAGAACATTATTTTCATTTAAAAGCAAACTGGCCAGGTAATCGAAATGATGTAGGAGAAATTCAGGCAAAACAATTGTACACGAAAATATCGATACCGAAAGAAATGGATGGTCCTGGAATTGGTACAAACCCGGATGAAATGCTTCTTGGAGCAGCTGCAACCTGTTATATTATTACACTTGCAGCGATGCTAGAACGTAGTAAAATCGTGAAGCGGTCATTGGATATGGATTCAACTGCAATTGTAGATGTGACAAATGGTGTGTTTACGTATAAAAAGATAATCCATCGTCCAACAATCGTTATCGAAAATGAAAAGGATTTAGTGATGACTAGGAAGTTAGCCGAAAAAGCAGAAAAGTCATGTATGATTAGTCGTGCAATACAAGGAAATGTGGAATTACAATTAGAACCAACTATTTCTGTTCGTTTGGAAAAGTAAACTAAAATGCCCTCTGACCGTATAGAGGGCATTTTTATGTTAAATTACATAGGCAAATACGCAGATAAAGTGACTAATCGTCCCTAATAAGATGAAAATATGAAAAACTTCATGAAAGCCTAACTGTTTGATGAATGGTATATTTGGTTTCACACCGTAAACGATGCCTCCAATAGTATAAAATACGCCGCCTAATATTAGATAAAAAAGACCTCCAGAACCAAGTGCATCTGCTAGTGGGGATGCCAAAAACACGATAATCCATCCCATTCCAATATATAAAATAGTAGAAACCCATCTTGGGCAATTGAACCAAATCATTTTAAACAATATCCCACTAATCGCCATAATCGAGATAATACTAAACAGTGTATAACCAGTACCTCCCTTTAATGCGATTAAACAAAAAGGAGCATATGTACCTGCTATTAATAAATAGATCATCGAATGATCCAATCGTCTGAGCAGGTGAATAACCTGATCTTTTGCGATGACCATATGATAAGTTGCGGATGAAGCGTACAGTAAAATGATACTGACTCCAAAAAGCACGAGTGCTGTAATAGTTAAACCTGATGCATTTAGTGTTATCCCTTTCACAATCATTGCGATTAGTGCAAGAACTCCGAGTATTGCACCAAAGAGATGTGATAAACCGTTAAATGGTTCCCTAATATAATTCTCCAATAAAATACCTCCATAACATTATATAGTTTTTATAACTACTTAATATAATACGTTCATCTCAATAGCTAGTCAATGTTTACTGAACAACTATTTTGCGTTACGATATTAACAAGCAAGTATCGGAGGAATTTACATGAACAAATCAGAAGAAATCGTAAGTAAGCTTGGGCTTGAAGTCAACATTCATGCAGAGGAAATACCGGACATTGATTTATATATGGATCAAGTTATTCAATTATTTGATTCGAAATTTAGTCAGACACTCAGGAATACGGATGAAAAAGTTTTAACAAAAACGATGATAAATAACTACGCTAAAGGGAAATTATTCATACCTATTAAAAACAAAAAATACTCGAAGCAGCATATTATGTTGATTAACTTGATTTATCAATTAAAAGGTGCGCTTTCCATTAACGATATTAAGACGACCATGGGCCCTATTAATGAAAAAATAGGAAATGATGATTTTAGTTTAGAAAATTTCTATTCTTACTCAATAGCGTTGCAACAAGGAAATGCGCAAAACTTTTTAGAAGAAATAAAAGCACATGAACAGGAAATTGAGCAATTCGATATTAACGGCGATCTGAAGAAATTACTTTTTATCACCTCACTCGCCAATATGAGTAATGCATACCGAAAAGCGGCAGAATTATTAGTCGACGAATTGATAGTAAATAAAAAGGAGGAAAATAAATGAAAACGCTTTGGACAGACGGACCTATCTTTACAATGGATGTAGAAGGAGCAATAGTAGAAGCTGTTTTAGTAGAGAATGGGAAGATTATTCAAGTTGGAACTAAAGATGAATTACAACATTTAGCGGATCAAATTCATTCATTACAAGGTGCCGCGATGTATCCGGGTTTTGTGGATAGTCATATTCACCTAATTGGACATGGAGAAAAATTAGCTTATTTAGATTTGTCCACTTTTACTTCTATTCAAACAATCGTGACAGAAGTAGCCAAACGTGTGAAAAAAGGGGAATGGTATGTTGCTGAAGGTTGGAACGATAATAAATTAATAGAAGGTCATCCAATCACTTGCAAAGATTTAAATGAGATGAAAGAAACTCCTATCGTCTTAAAGCGAATTTGTAGACATGTACTCGTGGCGAATGCTAAAGCAATGGAGTTAGCAGGAATCACAAAAGACACACCAAATCCTGTAGGCGGTATAATTGGTAAAGATGAGTACGGGAATTTAAATGGACTTTTTTACGACGAAGCACAACAATTAATCACGTCCCATATTCCTGCAGTAACATCCGATTATTTGCACCATGTTATTCAAGCAAGTGTCGCCGACTTGCAATCAAAAGGACTAACGGGAGTGCATACAGAGGATATGGCGTATTATGGTCCATACACTGTTCCACTAGAAGCATATCGCCGTACAATAGGTACGAATTTTCGAATCCACTTACTTCGCCATCATGAAGTATTTGAGCAGATGCAAGGGGAAGAATCGGCCGACTTTATTGAATTTGGTGCGATGAAAATATTTATTGATGGGTCACTTGGAGGACATACAGCTTTACTTTCAGAAGACTATTCAGACTCTCCTGGGAATAGAGGAGTTGCCGTCCACGATAGTGAAAAATTAGAGAATCTCGTGAAGTTAGCAAGGAAATATAATGAAAATATTGCTGTCCACGTTATTGGTGACAACGCTGTAAGAATCATCTTAGATTTAATCGAAAAGCACCCGGTTCCAAATGGCAAAAAAGATAGACTCATTCATGTAAACGTGCTATCAGAAGACTTAATCAACAGAATGGCAAAATTACCAATAGTCTTAGATATTCAGCCGATGTTCGTACCGTCCGACTTTCCATGGGTCATCGATCGTATAGGTGATGAACGTTTAACATGGGCATATGCTTGGAAAACTTTATTAGATAAAGGGTTTGATTGCTCAGGAGGCTCTGATTCACCTATCGAGCTTGCAGATCCTTTACTTGGGATGGATGCTGCTGCAAACAATGTATACTTGCCTAAACAGGAACTAACAGCGTTTGAGGCTATCTCGTTATTTACAACAGGAAGTGCTAAAGCAATTGGAAAAGAGCATGTACGTGGCAAAATCATGATTGGTTATGATGCTGATTTTACAATTGTCGACCAGTTGTTAACAAAGGATACGTTTGCATCATCCAAAATAATACAAACAATTGTAAATGGCGAAATTGTTTTTAGTAGAAAAAAATGAAACTATTAGTCTTTTTCAATCGTAAATAAGAAAAAAGAAGAAAGGAGTACGATGTACCATGCAAAATACAGGTTTAAAAATTTTACTACACGCAAGTACTTGGTTCGCTCCGTTTCTCGTTCCTTTCATTTTGTATTTGGTTGTAGATGATGACGAGATTAAAAAGCTTTCCATTCAAGCGGTGCTATTTCAGCTAGTGATGTATGTATTAATCACTGTCTCTATATTATTAATTATTTTATTAATAGGTATCCCGATGGTCATTATTTTTGGTATAATGGCATTTGTTGTTCCAATTATCGGAATAATTAAAGCGATTAATGGAGACACATTTAACTATCCGATTGTTGGTTCTTGGATTAAATAAGTCTCCTAATATAAAAGGGGAATCAGTATGAGTACTAGAATTGGTATTGATGCAGGTGGGACGTTAACGAAAATAGCTTATTGGGATGAAAAAAAGGAAATGTCATTTCGAAGTTTCCTTTCATCCGATTTTAAAGCAGTAAAGGATTGGCTTGATACAAACCACTCGTTAGCTTCTATCTGCCTTACTGGTGGTCGAGCAGAACAATTAAAAAAATATCTTTCTTCAAAAAATGAAATCCCTTACATAGTGGAATTTGACGCGACGATGAACGGAGTCATGTACCAGCTAAAGGAAGATGTGATTTCCAGTGATTCCGCAATTATTGCAAATATTGGGACAGGAACATCGATACATATCATGCAAGGAGACTCACATAGTCGCTTAGGAGGGACAGGCGTTGGTGGAGGAACACTTGTAGGTTTAGGATCCGCTTTAACTGGTATTATGAACTACAAAGATATAATCAAGCTATCTAATGAAGGAAAGCGGAATTCTATCGATATTTTAGTAAGTGATATATATCAACACAATAAACTTCCTATTAAAGGTTCTTTAACAGCAAGTAATTTTGGTGGGGTAGCGTTAAAATCTGATGAAGCTAGAAACAGTTCTGATTTGTTAGCTGGAGTGCAAGGAATTATTGGAGAAGTAGTTGCAACGCTATGCATTCAAGCGGCTGATGCGCATCTTCTTGAGGATATTATCTATATAGGTTCTACATTAGAAGAAAATAAATTACTACAAGAAATTATTGAATCATATACGATTTTAAAGCAGAAAAAACCAATCTTTTTGGAAAAACACGGTTATAGTGGAGCAATTGGCGCATTACTAGAAAACAAATAAAAAGAATGAGGTATAACTGTTGCATTTTGGGAAAGCGCGTGTTATATTAAAAGAGGATTATTTTTGTTCGGTTAGTTAGTAGGTGGCAACACTTTTACTTAACAGTGTTGAGCAAGGATAGTAACAAAATGTGTGCGTAAAATTGCACACGAGGAGGAAACACACATGGAACAAGGTAAAGTAAAATGGTTTAACTCAGAAAAAGGATTCGGATTCATCGAGCGCGAAGGCGGAGACGACGTATTCGTACACTTCTCAGCTATCCAAAGCGAAGGTTTCAAATCTCTTGACGAAGGTCAAGAAGTAACTTTTGAAATCGAGCAAGGCCAACGTGGTCTTCAAGCTACTAACGTAGTTAAAGCTTAATTTTAAACCTAAACTTTAACAGACTCTCTTAGGGGAGTCTGTTTTTTTGTGTATGAAGAAATATTAAATTTATATATGTTATGATAAAAACGATATAATTTAAGTTTAGGGGTAGAGGAAATGAAAAAGTGGAAGAAAGAAATTAGGATAAACGTTCCAATCGAATTTGCTTGGACTTATTTTTATGGCGATGTGGAAAAAAAGAAAAAAGTCTTTCCAAAAATAGTGGGAGAAGAATTTACGGAGCAAACGGAACGAGTAATTGGATCTGTTATCCTTCAGACGTATCAAAATGGTTCATTAACGGAACAATATGAAATAACGATTAAAAAATATGTAGATGAACAAAACTATAAAATGATCCAGGAAAGCTTTTTGTTAAATGATCGTTTTAGGATGACTATCGACTATGAACTGTTAAGGGAAGATCATACAACGACCAAGTTCATCTACACATCTATAAATAAGCCCAAAAATCCGCTCTTTAGCATCTTTCAATTGTTTGGAAGTGACGAAGTAGTAGTGAACTTTATGAACCGTACCAAAGAGACAATTGAATCCGCGTACAAAACAACTGCCAATTAACTTTTCGGCAGTTGTTTGAATACGGCTTCCCTAGCTAATGCATGAGCCGCTTTGTTTTGGTCATCGGGAATCCATTTTATAAAAAATAAATCAAATGTATCGATAATCGCTAAAATTTTTTCTAGTATAGCCGCAAATTCTGCATTCTTTGCATATCGCTTCTCAACCGCAGCAAGCACGATTTGAGAATCTGTCCGGACAGAGACAATCGTAGGAGACAGCTTTTGTGCTTCTTCTAATCCTTTTAGTAGTGCAAAAAATTCTGTCGTATGATTCGAGTAATGGCCGATGAACTCGCTAAACTTCAAATGATGTCCTTCTCCTTTAATGAAAATGCCTACACCACTTGGACCTGGATTTCCAGTAGTCGAGCCATCAATATAAACTTCTAACATGCGAATCCCCTTTTTTCAAATGAATTAAACTTCTGTTTTAGTTTGAACGATTTATAGCATACTTGCAAACAAAAGAAACATAATAGTACAATTATGAAGGTAGCGAGGAGCGTAATGAATGAAAAATACACAAATCATAAATGAAATTGATCATATATTGCAAACATATTGTGACGGCTGTTTTGTCCGAACACAACTTCGAAAAGAAAAGGGGAAGGCGAAAGCACACCAATTTTGTATTCGCGGCTGCACGGTTGGAGAAGAGATAAAGCAAAAAGGAGAAAAACTTTGATAAAAAAAACCCACGACCATTCGTCGCAGGAAGAATCGTTTCTAACTATTTTTAATAACGTTTGCAGCTTGAGGTCCACGGTTTCCTTCAACAATTTCGAACGTAACATCTTGTCCTTCTTCGAGTGCTCGAAATCCATCCCCTTGAATACCTGTAAAATGGACAAATACATCTTCTCCATCATTATACTCGATAAATCCATAGCCTTTTTCATTATTAAACCATTTTACTTTCCCCTGTTGCATAAACGTTCCTCCCTCAGTCCACTAAAAATTCTGATAATGGATAATTATACTATACATTAATTGACATCTATCGTCAATAATATGTCGAAATTGACCTGTTTTATTCACTTGATCCAACGTATAATAAAAGAAAAAGGTTGGGATACATATGAAAGTTAACGCTGAGCCGCTATCCGATTTAAGTATAGCCAAAAATGCCAAAATGCAACCAATTCGGAAAATTTCGGAAAAATTAGGTATTCCAGAAGATGCTTTAGAGCAATATGGTAACTACAAAGCTAAAATTGATCCAACGAAGATAGCAGTTAAAACAAATTTAGGTAAAGTTGTGCTCGTCACTGCAATAAGCCCGACAGCAGCCGGCGAAGGAAAATCCACCGTAACCGTTGGATTGGCAGATGCAATGAAAAAAATAGGACAATCCGTAGTAGTAGCGCTCCGTGAACCATCGTTAGGCCCGGTAATGGGTGTTAAAGGCGGAGCAACTGGAGGTGGCTTTGCACAAGTTTTGCCTATGGAAGAAATAAATCTTCACTTCAATGGCGATTTACATGCAATTACAACAGCGAATAATGCATTAGCTGCGATCATTGACAATCATATTCACCAAGGAAATGAATTGCAAATAGACCCACGAAGAATTATTTGGAAACGAGTGCTTGATATGAATGATCGTGCACTACGCCATATTACAATTGGTCTCGGCGGTCCTTCACAAGGAGTTCCACGTGAAGATGGGTTTGATATTACTGTAGCCTCTGAAATCATGGCAATTCTTTGCTTGGCAAAGGATTTGAAAGATTTAAAGGAAAGGCTAGCACAAATGGTTATCGGTTATACATATGCAAAAGAGCCAATAACTGTGCGTGCTTTAGGTGTGGAAGGTGCTCTTACTTTATTATTAAAAGAGGCTTTAAAGCCGAACCTTGTGCAAACAATCGAAGGAACACCAGCTTTTATACACGGTGGCCCATTTGCCAATATTGCGCACGGATGTAATTCTATTATTGCGACGAAAACGGCGATGAACGTAGCGGATGTTGTCGTGACAGAAGCAGGATTTGGTGCAGATCTAGGTGCTGAGAAGTTTATGCATATTAAATCCCGACAAGGAAATCTATCCCCTGATGCTGTTGTCATTGTTGCAACAATTAGAGCACTTAAAATGCAAGGTGGAAAACAAAAAGATTTGTTAAAGGAAGAAGACATACACGCGCTTCTTAAAGGGACTAATAACTTAGAAAAACATATAGAAACGATTCGAGCATTTGGCATTGAGCCTGTTGTCGCGTTGAATAAATTCTTCAGCGATACAGATGGAGAACTAAATGCATTACTAGCTTGGTGTGAAGAAAGAAATATAGCCATTGCTTTAACCGAAGTTTGGGAAAAAGGTGGAGCAGGTGGAATCGAGCTGGCAAAATTAGTATTAACGGAATTAGAAAAACCATCTAACTTCGCCCCTTTATATAGTGTTTCCGATACGATTGAACAGAAAGTTCGAACGATCGTGCAGCAAGTATATGGTGGAAAAGATGTTGTATTTACAGATGCAGCGAAAAAACAAATCGATCAAATTACTGCATATGGATGGGATGCCCTGCCGATTTGTATGGCGAAAACACAATATTCTTTATCCGATCAACCAAAATTATTAGGAAGACCAACCGACTTTACCATTACCGTTCGCGAAGTAATTCCAAAACTAGGTGCAGGGTTTTTAGTATGTTTAACTGGAGATATTATGACAATGCCAGGACTACCTAAAAAACCATCTGCATTAAATATGGATATTTCAGAAGATGGACATGCAATTGGATTATTCTAACTTCTTTCAGTAAGTTTGATTAAACTAGAAAAGACTGCTTAAATAGCGGTCTTTTTCAGTTTTATTCGTTATAATGATAAAGGAAGAACAAATAAGGGGTAAGAAAAATGAATCCAATACAACAATGCGAACAATTAGTAAAAGAAGTGTACAAGCATTTTGATGCAAGTCATGACTTCCAACATATTGAAAGAGTGCGCAAAAATGCGTTCGAAATAGCAGCGGCAGAACCTTATGTGGATCTAGAAATGATTGAGTTAGCAGTATTGTTACATGATGTCAGTGATCCTAAATATGTATCAAATAGTGAAAAACAAGAAGAAGATATAATTATGAAGCAACTTTCTTTACCTGCTGAAAAAGTGAAACAATTGAAAACACTTATTAGATCCATTTCATTCAATGGAGGAAATGAAGTAGTTGCTGATTCAATTGAAGCTCAAATTGTCCGAGATGCGGACCGGTTAGATGCAATAGGTGCTGTAGGTATTGCGCGTATGTTTGCATACGGAGGAGCAAAGGGTAGAAAGTTATACGATGCAGATGAAACGCCAAGAGATAATATGTCCGTAGAAGAATATCGCACAAAAGAGACAGCATCTGTGACGCATTTTCACGAAAAATTATTAAAGTTAGCGGACGGAATGCTAACGAAAAAAGGAAAAGAACTTGCAAAAGAAAGACATGCATTTATGGAAATATTTTTGCAAAACTTGAGAAAAGAAACAGGGGAACATATATGAGTCATTTAATCATTTCAAACTTAACAAAAACAGTTGGAGAGAAAACACTGTTTGAAAATATAGCATTTACTATTAACAATCAAAATAGAGCAGGACTAATTGGGATTAATGGAACTGGTAAATCTACCTTCCTATCGATCGTTGCTGGTCAATTAGAAGCGGATTCTATTGATCGTGACCATCCAAACAAGTACCGAATTGCGTATTTAGAGCAACAACCAGTATTTGAAAAAGATGAAACAGTATTACAAACAGTATTTAGTGGAGACTCACCCATATTAAAAATTAATCGAGAATATGAAGAAGCACTACTAGCTTTAATGGAAGATTCGGGTTCAACTGAACGTCAAAATAAGCTTATGGACTTACAACAACAGATGGATAATCTTCAAGCTTGGGATGTTAATGCGCTTGCGAAAACTGCATTAACGAAACTTGGAATAACACAATACGAAGACTCTATTCTTCATTTATCAGGTGGGCAACAAAAAAGAGTAGCACTTGCGAAAGTACTGATCGAACCAGCTGATTTACTTCTTTTAGATGAGCCTACGAACCATTTGGACAAAGATTCGACGGATTGGTTACAAGATATGCTTCAACGAGTGGAAGGTTCTATTATTTTTGTTACACATGATCGTTATTTTTTAGATGCAGTGGCTACGCATATATATGAATTAGCAGATAAAACACTATACACACATACAGGGAATTACGCAGACTATTTGGAATCGAGAGCATTACGAGAAGAGATGAATGCCGCATCCCAACAAAAACTTCAAAACTTGTACCGCAATGAGTTGAAATGGATCCGAAGAGGCGCTAAGGCAAGATCAACCAAACAAAAGGCGAGAAAAGATCGTTTTGAAGAAATAGATTCCAAAATTGATCGTAATAATTCCATGCAAAATCTCGATTTAGAGATGGCGACAACTAGACTAGGAAAACAAGTATTAGAAGGAGTTAATATTTCCAAAAAATTCGATTCGAAAAAAATTGTAGAAAATTTTTCTTTTCTTTTACAAGCTGGAGATCGAGTTGGAATCGTTGGTCCGAATGGCGTAGGGAAAAGTACACTACTTAAAATGCTAGCAAGAGAAATTCCGATGGATTCCGGTGAAATTATAGTAGGTTCAACTGTTAAGCTAATGCACTTTTCTCAGCAGTTACCGAAGTTGAATGAACAGATGAGAATGATAGAATATGTACGAGAGTCTTCGAATTTAATCGAAACGGGCTCTGGTGAAAAGTTTTCGGCAGCGCAAATGTTAGAACGGTTTTTATTCCCATTAAACACTCATGGTACGCAGATTGGGAAGCTATCTGGTGGAGAGAAAAAACGATTAGTATTATTAAAAATGTTAATGGAGCAGCCGAATGTTCTCTTTTTGGATGAGCCGACGAATGACTTAGATATTCAAACATTATCTGTACTAGAAGATTTTATGGAATCATTCCGAGGAGTTATTGTGACGATTTCCCATGATCGTTTTTTCTTAGATCGTATAGCGAAAAAACTATGGATATTAAACGGTGATGGTTCTGTTAATGAGTGGTTAGGAGTTTATTCTGATTACTTGGAAGTTGCCAAAGTTGTCCCAAGTGAAATAGTGGAAGAAGTAAAAGAAGTGCTTCCTGTTAAAGCAGCAAAAGATAAAAAGAAAATGTCTTATAAAGAGCAGCGTGAATGGGAAACAATCGGTGAGGAGATTGAAAAAACAGAGCAGCTAATTACACAATTAGAGGAGAAGATATTAACTGCAGGATCCGATTTTACTCTTTTGCAGGAATTAACGGACAAGCTAGAACAAACTAATAGCACCTATGAACAATTAATAGAGAGATGGTCTTATTTAGAAGAAATTGCTTCGTCTTAATCTTATTTATTGGAGGGATATATGATGAAAATAGTTACAATTGAGCCAACACCAAGTCCAAATACGATGAAAGTAGTCATCGATCAAGAACTACCATTCGGCAAAAGTCATAACTATAAAAAAGACAATATTGAAGGTGCTCCAAAAGAAATTCAACAACTATTTGCAATCGAAGGTGTTAAAGGGGTCTATCATGTAGCGGACTTCTTAGCAATCGAGCGTATTGCTAAGTTTAGCTGGGAATCGATTTTGGCTTCCGTCGAAAATGTATTTGGAGCAGACAATGAAGAGAACACAAGTGAAAAGGCATTAGACCATTACGGGGAAGTATATGTACATGTGCAACAATATAAAGGAATCCCCCTTCAAGTAAAAGTGTTTGATAGTGAATCCGAATCACGTTTTGGATTGTCCGACCGTTTTACCAAGGCTTTAGATGAAGCGATGGAAGGAGACAAAGAAAACTATATAATGCTTCGTAAATGGGTAGATTATGGCGTTCGCTACGGTGAACAAAAAGAAATCGGCGAACAATTAGTAAAAGAATTAGAAGCAACCTTCCCAGAAAGTAAACTTCAACAACTAATCGAAGAAAAAGACCATCATGCAGAAGAGAAAGCGGCTGTTCGAGTTCCTTTTACATTAGCGCAATTTGAAGTAAGCGAATGGGAAGAAAGATTCCAACTACTAAATAATTTGATCAACCCTGAACTAGATGACTTACCGATTTTGGCAAAAGCAGTACAGGATGAACAAGTATCCATCCGCCGACTAGCAACTGTATATCTTGGATTAATAGAAGATGAAGCGGTTATTCCATATTTAGAAATAGCTTTAAAAGATAAAAGTGGGGCAGTACGAAGAACAGCAGGAGACGCAATGAGTGATCTTGGTTTTGAGCAATTCGCAGATGCGATGAAAGTTGCCCTCTTTGATAAAAACAAACTCGTTCGCTGGCGAGCAGCAATGTACTTCTATGAAGTAGGCGATACCGATGCACTTCCGGCATTAAAAGAAGCAATGGAAGATAAAGAATATGAAGTAAAATTGCAAATCCGTATGGCAATTGCTCGAATTGAAGGCGGGGAAGAAGCAAAAGGATCCGTTTGGAAGCAAATGAGTGAAGCTAGAAAGTAAGAGCGATGATTAATACTATTCTGTTATTCCTTATAGTGCACATATAATTCAAGTCTCACTCTATTTAGAGTGAGACTTTGTTTAACCGATTTAATATCTTCAACCGAACCTCTGCACAATGTTAACTGTTCAGGTGTGCTATTTGATCACCTTTTCCGATAATAAGAATTCCATCTACCATTTTAGAAAATAATCTAGAATGAATTGTTGGAAATTTTTCACTGCAGGTGATAGATAGCGATCTTCTACTCGTGCCATACCAATCACACGTTCACACGTCATATCTTGAATTCGTAATTTAGCAATTTTGTTTGGATTTATTTCTTCTCCATCCGGTAATATTGAAAAACCAAGACCTGCGGATACAAAACCAGCGACAGTAGCAACTTCATCTCCTTCAAAAGTAATATTCGGTAATAAGCTAACATCGGAAAAGATACTATCCGTAGTTTTTCGTAGTGCGTATCCTTTTTTCATCGAAATAAAAGACTCGTGTACTATTTCATTTAACTTAATACTTTTGCGGTGTGCAAGATAGTGATTGATTGGAACAATGACAAACAACTCATCTCGCCATAATTCTGTCCAAGCAATTGTTTTTTCATAGTCAATAGATGCGACTAAGCAAAGATCCAATTCCCCTGATTTTAGCTGTTTTAATTGAGTATGGGTATGATTTTGTTTCAATAGGAACGTAATGCAAGGGAATTTTTCGTGAAATGCTCGAATGATATTTGGAACTGTACTTGTACCTAGCGTATGTAGAAAGCCGAGCGATATTTCTCCTTGCTCGGGATTGGTTAGTTGTTGTATATCATTTAACCCATCGCTCATTTCATTCATAATTCGGTTTACTCGCCCTAAAAACATTGTTCCGTAGCGATTTAGAATAATTGAGCGACCTTGTCTGTCAAAAAGTGGAACACCAATTTCATCTTCTAAACTTGCAATGGAACGGCTTAATGCGGGTTGTGAAATAGATAGTAGTTCAGCGGCCCGTGTCATATGCTGAACTTTTGCAAGCGTTTGAAAATATTCTAAACGTTGCCATTCCATAAAAACACCTCTCTTTTCAATCGATACCTTTTATGCATTATAATGATAAAAATAATAAATTATACTTTATGAATTGTCAATGATAGGATTAGGATTAATAAAACTAATAAGCTATCAAACAAAAGGGGATATTCCAATGAAAGTAGTCGCACCTAAATCATTTACATTCGTAGGAGGAAATCGAGCAGTACTTTTACTCCACGGATTTACTGGTAGTACGAAAGATGTAAAGCGATTAGGAGAATATTTGCAGAAAAAAGGATTCACTTGTCACGCACCGATGTACCGCGGGCATGGTGTGGCGCCTGAGGCATTACTAGAAACAACTCCTGCAGAGTGGTGGCAAGATGTGGTAGATGGTTACAATTATTTGAAAAATCAAGGATATGAAGAAATTGCAGTAGCTGGTATTTCTCTAGGGGGCGTATTTTCTTTAAAAGTAGCGGAAGAATTTCCAGTCAAAGCAATTGTCTCTATGTGTGCGCCGATTAAACGGAGTAACACGAATGGTTTGTTTGATCGATTATATAATTATGCGAAAGTGTATAAATCATTTGAAGGTAAATCTCGAGAAGTCATTATTCAAGAACTAGAAGCATTAAAAAATAGTCCTATGGAGTCTTTAAGTGATGTTCAATCATTCATTGAGGAAGCTTGCATGGACCTACATACGATTTCTACTCCTACGCTTGTTTTACAAGGTGCATTAGATGGTGATATTTATAAAGAAAGTGCATCATTTATCTTGGAGCAAGTCGAAACAGATAAAAAAGCAATTATTTGGTATGAAGAATCTGGCCATATTATTACTACTGGAAAAGAAAAAGATAAAGTATGCGAGGACGTTTACACATTTTTCAACCAATTAGATTGGACGGAGTCTGTTCGCGCTGTTGTGTAAAATAATTCACCTGATGAACCCTAATTTCAATTTGGCATATATTAAAAATACCATCCATTTTTGTTGGATGGTATTTTTAATATATCTTTCATTAATATTTAAACGTTCTAAACGCTTCTGCGACTTTTTGCGCGAAGGATAAAGGATGTTCCACAGATTGGAAATGAACGTATAAAATAGGCGGATGAGTGAACATCCAGTGATTATGTATAGCGCTAACAATTAAATTATTTTTCACAAGTACTTGAACAAATGCTGGTAGCTCTTCTTCCAATAAAACGACTTCCCCAAGATTGAGTGCATTCCCTGAGTGATCCATGGATTCAAATGTAATTCCCGCTGGTAGAGCACTATGAGAAGGCCGACCTTGAATTGTGACGGAAAGATGGCGCCCAATCTCTACGGAGCAACCATCTTTTATCAAACGACTTTCTCCATTAATTATCTTGGCATATTGCTCGCAAATAGTGGCAAAGTTCATCGTAAAAGTACCCCCTCTCATTTTTGTTCAATGTATGTACAAATAGACTTGTTTAGAAGCGTTTAAATAATGAGCGATAAGTAAATAATAAAAAGGATAAAAGATGCTAGGGATAACGGAGGAGTAATATGAGCGAAGAAATAATCGAAAAAGAAAGAAATATAAAAGAAGAAGTACATATAAAGTATTATTTTTCTATTCTGTTCACCATATTAGGAACGTTTTCCATTCTTTTATTATTATTTTATAAAATGGACAGTCTCAGTTTATTTACAGTATTACTTTCAATTTCTGCGGGAGGACTTCCGATGGGAGTTATTGGAGCGTTTATCGATTATAAAATATTTGAATATAAGGTGAAAAAACAGTAAAATTGTTTAGACCTTCTTTCCCGCTGCTAATAGGCAGTGAATATTATGCAATGGACGAATATAATAAGTATGAGAGGTGGTTGGATAAATGAGACAGGAGCTTATAAGTGAGGAGAGAAACAGATTAATCGGTCTGCTCTTTTCCTTGGGAGGATCTGTTTTATTTTTAATTGGTTCATTTGTTACGGTTATTGCGGCTTATCAGGGGTATAACAGAGTGAGAACAGAGAGCAATTAATAAAAAATAGGGAATTACTTATTAAGCACCTTGGAAGGTGCTTTTTCTATGTGTAATGTACTATAAGTATAGGCCATCTAAAAAAGATGCAGTAGAAGGAGGGAAAAAGTTGAAATTTTTGAAAATATTTTTAAGTTTTATTATCATAATCGGAATCGTTGGAATCGCTGTATACTATTTTGCACCCAAAATAATTGCTGATCAAGTAATGGAACAAGTAACAGTGGAACTAGAAGATAGTGGCCAGTTGGAAAATATTAAACAAGAGATAAAGAACGATCCGCAATTACAGGCGTTTATAGAAGAGGGGAAAAATATAGATAGTAGTCAGTTACCATTCCAAACAAAAGAGGAAGCAACAAGAGTATTGCTTAAAAAGTTTAATATAAGAGAATTGCAAGAGATACAAGCAAAAGCCAAAAATGGAATGACTGCAGAAGAAAAACAAGCTCTTTATAATCAAATTGAAAGCACCTTATCAGAGGATGAAATGCTAGCTTTAAAGGCAATTTTATACAAGGAATTGTCGAAATAAGACAGTTGAAAAAGACGTAAAACGAAAACGTAGAAGGGACAGGCAAAAGAAACCTGTCTCTAAAGTGTTTAAGATTTTGGCTTTAGTCACGGTAAACATGAAAATTTAGACCTCTATTTCAGCAAATTCATGTATGTTTTTTTCAATATAGTTATTTATTATTCTTAAAGATAGATGACGTATATTTAAATATGGCATAGAGAGATTTGAAAGAAGCCTGAAGTTCTTTGTTTTGGTCTAGTTCATCACGTGTAATCGTAAAGGCTTCTAATTTGTCTGGGTGATTATGTTCTTTTAGCAATAATTCAATCTCTTCAAGAAGTAATAGCGTAGATTCATCCTTAAAATATTTCATGCCAGCTTTGAGAGCTAACCAACTTTTAGGTTGAGCCATATAATAAGCACTCCACCAATAAAATTCGATAAGTGATTTATTTGCATGACCGTAATAAGAATAAAACATAAATAATGCTCTTTGACCTTCAGATAGTTGTTCATAGAATTGTTCTCTAAATTGAGTGAAATTAGAATTTTTCGTTACTTCCCTCTTGTAAAAATCAATAAGTGGTTCAAAGCATTTTTGACTAAGCTCAGATTGGGTAATTAATTCAAAATCTTGTTTTTTAAATCTTACTAGCAAATTAAATCACGCTCCTCACCAAATTATACGACATTTGGTAATTAGTTATGTATCTTTTTATTCCTTTTTTAAGAATATCTCTGGAATTATAAAAACTCACAAAAAATACTGAAACAATGAGAAAATATACGAAAACAGTATAATAGCAAAAGCGATAGAAATGTTGTTATAATAGGACTTGAGAAATATAACGAAAGCAGGCGAAACCATGAACGCATACGATGAATTTATGCCTTCATGGATTTTCAAACTCTTGATATATCAACTTTTATAAAGGATAAATGCGATCTATTTCTGTGGAAAGTCACAAAAAGATAACATTTATCCTTATTTTCTTCCAGAAAGGATTTTTAGGTTCATTAATCTGATAATAATTGTGTAAATTTAGTGTGCATTTTTTGAGAGGCATTTTCTCTCATACCAGATGTTACATGAAGATAAATTTGGGTGGTAGTGTTGGAATTTTTGTGACCAACTCGGTTCATGATGTAATTTAAATCTACCCCAGCTTCGGCGAGCAAACTAATATGTGTATGTCGCAGTATATAAGTGCGAAATTGTTTTTTAATAGAAGTTTTGTTACCTATTCTACGTACCGTTTGATTTAATAATTTGACGGTAGGTGGAACACCATCCTTATCACCAAATACAAACTCTGAAATAATCCATTCACGTTCTTCTCGATATCGATATAGCTCACTTATCATTTCAACGATGATATCGTCTAGGTCAATCACTCGAACACTACTATTCGTTTTTGGAGGAGTTAGTTCAAAATCGCCTTTTCTGTTTGCTTTTGCATACACTGTTTTCGTTATACGTATAATTTTCTTGTCTAAATCTATATCATCTGTTTTCAAGGCAATCGCTTCACCTGGTCGCATCCCTGTAAATGTAATTAGATAAATAAGCGTACGGTACATAATATTACGATACTGATCAACAAAGCTTAAAAAAACCTTTAATTCATTTGTTTCCAAGTACAGTTTAGAAACTTCCTCACCAGTTACTTCTTCCAATTTTATTTTTTGTTTTGGTACAAACACCGCTTCGACTGGATTAATCGAAGTCAATCCTATTTCTTTCGCATACGTAAACATCATTTTAGCAACATTAAGGACACCCCTTAAAGTATTTTGAGATGTTTCTTGTTCAAATAAGTCATTTATAGCCCCTTGTATATCGAGTGTAGTGATAGCGGTCACTCTTTTATTTGCGAAATACCGGTTTAGTAATCCGATGCAGTGCTCACGATATTCATTAGTATTATCTTTGTTACCTCTCAAGCGGTATAGTTCCATCCAGCCAATACCAAAATTATTGAATTTCACTTTAGAATCAAAATTATATGCACTTTTTAATGCTTCGATTGCTTGTTCTACTCTTTCTTTTGCGTGACTTTTACTTTTACCACGGCGCGAAATTTGTTTACGTTCTCCCGTAATAGGATTTGGTGGACCATCCGCTACACATCGCCAGGTTGTTTTATTAAGCTGTTTGAAGTGCATTAGAATCACCGTCCTAGTTATTACTTGATTGAATGAGGTTCCACATGGTTTTTAATTTCTCGACATCTTCTTCATTGTAATGGGGTAAAGACTTATACCACTGCTGCAATGAAGGATTATCTGGGAATGGTTCACTTAATTCAGGGTTGAATTTCTCATCCGCTAAATAGCCTGCTACTTTTATTAACTTCATATAGTCGTATTTATAACCTTTGGCGATTTGCTGCAACGTTTCTGGTGTCGGGTTCATACGTTTACCGGTACGTCTATCTTCGCCTTTTTCTAACATTCCTAGATAGACAAAACTTATATTCATTCTTTTAGCGGCATCACGCAATGATTCATCTCCACGTAATTCTTTAAGCAACACACCCAAATTCAAATAACTCACCTTCGTTTACATAAAAATTTTTATAACATATGAATTCATTCTATTATCATTGTCACAAGATTAAAATTTTGTGGCGGTCTTCTTTGAGTGAGATTTTGTACTATTTGTTATCCGAGCGTTGCTACTCAATAATAGTACAGTTTGCAATTATTCACATACTGGTGTAACCGAGTTTCAGCAAATTCTCTTTCTACGTGAAAGGTTTCTTGTATCATCCAGATGGCTTTTCTATGATTTGTAGGTAAATCTATTCGTTCGAGCATGAAAGTCGGCACGCAAGCATGATAGGCAAAATTTGACGCTTTCCATTCCTGGTATTGCAAATAAGAAGAGGGGAGGACGCGTTGATTTCCGTCGTGCCATTCAATATGGCATAATTCATGTCCGAAATCCTGCCATTGTTCGCATTCTGTCAATCTATCATCTATCAAAATGGCATTTCCTACTGTCATGGATCCATAAGGTAAATAAACAAGTGTCGTTCCCAAACGTGCTGCAATTGATTCCATATCCAATTGGTGCGGCCAGTAAATTCCGATTGAGTTATACATTTTTTTAACGTATTCTTCCATCAAGTTGTAAGTGTATCCCATGAAGTTAACTCCTTTCGGAACGTGTGTTCTGTTTTTAGTATAAAGGAAAACCCTACTAATTGAAAGCAAGGTTTTATTGTTTATTTATTACTTAAATAAGATGCGATTTCATTTTGAATTTCATTTAGGTAATTTATTTCTTTAATAAGGTCATCTAGGTTTTCCTGATCAAGTAATTGAGGATCATTTTGTATTCTAAATAAGACTCTATAATATCTAGTAAGCAATTCAAAAAACTTGTCAATTTTTAGATTTGTTTTTAGGTTTATAAACATTTGATCAGAAATACTGTATTTAATAATAGAAGATATTGTATTAGAATCAGATGTTAATGATATCTCTTTTAAAAAGAGTTGATTTGTATCTATTTCATTTTTAAGCAGTACTTCATAACGCTGGTGTGTATGATATTCCTTAGTTATATTTTCATTTTTCAGGTCTTCAATTTGATACTTTGCAATTTTAAATGCAACTATACCACCTATAATACCACCGAATATACTACCAAATGCACCAATGAATGCAGATACAATAGAAACATTTGATATTAGAAGTAAAACCTTTGTCATTAGGGGTTTGAATAAGATTAGAAGTAAGGAATTTATTATATATTCAATCATAGATTATTTTTTCTTAATATATCACTCATTGCAAATGAATATTTCTTTTCAGCATCTCGGAATTCTACTATTCCAACCCCTCGTGGCTTTCCCGCACCATCATCAAGATTTATGTTAGGTACTTCTTCAGGCTCTTCTAACAGTTCAAAATAAATAAGTATGTCGTTATCAGAAATCTCCAACTCTTCGTTATTGTCCGAATCCACAAAGAATTCCGGTATATCGTTATAATCGTAATAGGAGCCTATTTTTAAACCTAAACTTCTAATAAAAACATCGTATCTTGCTTTTAGAATATTTACTTTATCTGAAGTACAATAATAAAACAAATCAATACATAAAGTACTATCCACATCTGAAAATTGACTAAATGAATATGGACTTAAATAATTTCTAACTGCCACTCTTCTTGAGGCTAGCCAAAAATCAAGTTGCTCTAATAATTTTTCATTTATCTTATTATCCCCATCTGATACCTTCATAATTTGTAAGCTTGGAAAATACAAATTTCTCCACCTCCTCAGACAAATGAATACGACGAAAGTGTATTAAATAATAATATGTAGAACTATCGAATTTTGTGCTTATCCTAATGGGTAGTTGCTCTTCATTATGTTGTATTATTTTGAACCAGTCAATCCAAAGGGTATCCAAACATTTCTTTTTTTCAATTGTCTTTCTTGTGTCAAAAAAGACATCGCTTAATTCTAAAGTATCTCCTTCCTTAGTTCCTGAACTAGCATTGACCGAAGCTCCAGTTTCATCAGTAAACTGCATTTTATTTAGAACTCCGTCCTTATCCTCAGCATAACCAAGATATTGAGAGAAATTCTCCTGAATAACAACTCTTTCTAATAAATCAACAACACGCTCTTTAAACAAATGATGTGATGATGCCTTTTCAAAAACACCGCTACCTTCAACTCCCTTAATGAAAGGTTCAATAAGGTCAAGGTGTGGCTTTATTTTGTCTCTAAATGGTTTTTCAGAAACATCAGTGATGTCCTTAAATATATGATAAAGGGTCTCATTAAAATTTGTTACATCAATTTCACTTATACCAAACGACTTATTAATAATTTTAATTATTGTGTTATAAAGAATAATTGCAGAACGATTTGTTCCAAATATATCTTGTTTTGGAGGATGGAGACGGACACAAACATAACGTTTGTTAGTATTTATTTCAACCCAAACATATTCTTTAGTTTGTACTTTTGACTCGCTTTCATCTTTATTTTTAATAGTAACTTCATTAAAATATGCAAAACAAATGTCTATTTTTTTTATGACAGTACCATCTTTTTTAATATTTAAATACTCAATAATTAGTTCATTGATTAAATCTTTAGAAAAGGTATTAGATTCATATGTATTTAGATTATTTATATATGTATTAGTACTACTACCTGTTAATTCTCTTATTGCATTACCAATATTTCTATCTGATTCAAGTTTTCTAGAATCTGAATTATTCATAATAGAAGTAAAAAGGTATCTGCGTCTACCATATTTTATTTCGTGATTAATTAGTTCGTAAATATCTTCTTCAGATAGTTTGGGACTTTCTTTTGTTAACTCTTTTTCAATGTTGTCAAACAAAACTTCTTTTTTAAAAGAATAAGGCAATTTAAATTTTTTTAGAAATTGCTGCAAACTTTCATACGCTATTTCATCTTTGATAAAGTTTCCAAATTTAAACGACATATAATCCACCTCTTATGGGATAATTATTACTTTAATAAAACATTAATGATTGTTATTTTTTATATTTAATAAAGTTTTCCTGAATAACCAAATTTCACTATGTTTCAACAAAATATATGAATGGCATTTTTTTGGGGGGGCTTGTGAATAATATTAACGTTCACAAGCAATCCCATCTTTATCCCGATCACTTTTTACGTTAGCATCATAAATTTCTTTGGAAATAAATGGAGTGTATTTTGTTTTTCCGCCTTTGTTCTTCACTTTAGCGTCTTTTGCCACGCCGCCTTTGTAAACTTTGTTTAATTCTGTGCAGTTCTTAAATTCTTTTCCAGCAGCATCTGTTGTAGTAGGGGAGACGGTTGAAACGCCAAGAACTAATGTAGCTGCTAGTAGGATTGGTAAGCTTTTCTTAAAAATCATAAAACAATTCCTCCTCATTCTCATGTTTTTGTGATATTTGAATTACTAAAGTAGAAAGTGGGGCAATTTACTGAACCTTTGGTCTCGTGCAAATGTGACTACACGATGCCTATAAAAAAAGAGATATAGAAAACTACATCTCATGTTACAAAATTAAAGCTTTCCTTGACTCTTCAAAAATTCCCACATCTTCAACAAAGCCTCTTTTTGCTCCTCTGAACTTTCATTGAATTCCTTGAACAATATTTTAGAGCGCGGATCATTGAGCCATTTATTGAATTCCTCATCATTTGAATCATCATTGTTTCTATTTAAATCTTCACTACCTAATAGATAATCTGTAGTGACACCGTGAAAGCTAGCAATCTTTTTTAATGTTTCGTAATCAGGCTCACGTTTGCCTTGTTCATACATCGCGTATGTTGTCCTAGCGACATCAATTTTTTTAGCGAACTCAGACTGTGTAAGGTGAGTAGTATTTCGTAATTGTTTTAATTTATTAGAAAGCATGTGATTTTACTCCCTTCTATTACTAATTATAACTACACATACAGTGTATTAAAACAAAGTACACGAAATGCGTATTTAATTATTGACTATACGCAAAGTGTGTAGTATATTTAATTCAAGAACTACACGAAAGGTGTAACAGGAGGTGAGAATATGCGAGACTGGTTAAAAGAAAAACGTCTCAAAAAAGGTCTTACTCAAGAACAACTAGCTGAAAAAGTAGGAATCGCAAGAACTACTTATGCTATGTATGAACAAGGAGAGAGAGATCCAAGTGTTGGTGTAGCTGTAAAAATTGGAGATGCATTGAAATTTAATTGGACTCTTTTTTTTGAAAACAAAATACACGAAATGCGTAGTGGCAAGAAAATAGTTTCCTAAAATAAATACCTCGCACCCAGCAACAAGCTTTTAAACGAGCGGAGGTACGCCACGACATTCCTTTTAGGAATCGAGCGCCGCCAATTGGTCACGCGAAGACTTTAAAAACTTGTTGATGGGTGTGAGAGAGAAGAAAGGTAGGTGAGAAGGATGGCAGGGTTAAAAGATTTGACAGTATCTATAGAAATTAAAAATTTAGATACCTTGGAAGATTTGCTCCAAAAGGCTACCGACCAAGTGGAGCAACTACAAGAAACTGTAAGAAAAATTAACCTATTTGAGTTACAAGTAAATCCTAAATTAGAAACTTAACTTTTTTTTAATATATTCACCATAAGCAGTATCAAGCATTTCTTGCCAAGAATCAAAATTAGAATTTTCTATGATGAAGTTGTCCATTTCATCATCAGGTATTTCTTCAAAAGTTGGATATTTAGAGAAGATTTCTTGATCATCAAATTCATCAAAACTATTAAACTTTGTGTTTTTTAATAAGAAATCATCTGTTAAAAGAGTAGTCATTGGAACTGTACTTGTATTTGACAATTCTTTTAAGTTCCTTTGAAGTTTCTTTAGATTATTTATACCAGTAATTTTAAGGCCCATTTTAGTACCTCCTTCCATATTTTATTGGAATAATATAACACAATATGTTGTGGTAATCAACAGAAGGGGTATACAATATGTTGAAATTTAAGCTGAAAGCAATTAGAGAATCCAAAGGCATTTCACGTTATAGATTATCTAGAATAGCAGGAGTCAATGAATCTACTATTCAAATGATTGAAAACAGTGATGATCCGAACCCGACTTTCAAAGTTATGTGCAAGATAGCAGATGCTTTAGAGGTTAGCTTAGACGAATTAAGGAGGAATGAAGATGAATCAATTACAAACTTTTAATCACATTCAATTTGGAGAACTGGAAATCTTCACTTTAAATGAAAAGGTTCATTTCCCAGCAACTGATGTAGCGAAAAAACTTGGTTATTCAAATACAAGTGACGCTATTAACAGACACTGTAAAAAAGATGGGGTCGTGTTTCACGAGGTCATCGATTCTCTTGGAAGAACACAGCAAAAGAAATTTATCAACGAAGGTAATTTGTATCGACTTATCACAAATTCCAAGTTACCAGAAGCTGAACGATTTGAATCTTGGGTGTTTGATGAGGTGTTACCTTCTATTAGAAAACACGGAGCATACATGACTCCAGATACATTAGAACAAGCAATAGCTAATCCAGACTTCGCTATCGGATTACTTACCAACCTTAAAGACGAACGTGAGAAAAGAAAAGCTGCTGAATTAAAACTAGAAGAACAAAAACCAAAAGTATTGTTTGCAGATTCAGTGGAGGCAAGTCAATCTTCCATATTAATTCGTGAATTAGCTATCTTGCTAAAACAAAACGGAATTGATACTGGTGAAAAACGTTTGTACGAATGGTTACGAGCAAACAACTACCTTATTAAGCGATTTGGGACGGATAGAAATACTCCTACTCAACGGAGCATGAATCTTGGTTTATTCGAAGTTAAAGAAACGCCTATCAACCATAACAGCGGAATGATTTCAATTAATAAAACTACTAAAGTCACCGGAAAAGGACAAGTATATTTTATTAATAAGTTTTTAACCGCAAAAAAAGCAATTTGAGGAGGCTGTCAAATGACAGCCAGGAAGGAGGAGCACAAATATGTTAAATGTTCAATTCGACTGGGAGGCATTGCGGCAAGTCATCCGCGATGAAGTGCGTGAAGCGGTGATTGATACACAAAAGGTGAGCGAGCTACCACCACTTTTAACAAGAAAAGAACTTATGGAGTTACTTCATATAGGTCCGACGAAAACATCGGAGTTACTAGCTCGCTCGGACTTTCCAGTGTTTCGAGAAGCTGGATTATTAATTCCTACGAACCTCTTATTCAAATGGATTGAAAAGAATACTCAGTGGGTTGAAGAAAATACGAAATATCTCTCTGTAATTTAATTATAACTTTGTTGCCTACAGATAACGGTCTGCTACAAGTTAACTTTAATGAGATATGTGAATTCAATTAAATAGAAAGGATGGGAAAAATGAGCAGAACCAAAGTGGGGGAAATGTTGAAAGAAATGAGAGGAGAGCAAACACAGTTATCGTTAGGGCTAGACATAAACTTAACCCGTGAAACTGTATCGAAATACGAAAATGGGAGGTCTAAAGTTCCCGCAGATATTTCTAGAACTCTAGTAAACAAATACGATAATCCGAAATTTGCGATGACAGTTAGAAACGAATACACAGGGACAGGTCCTAAATGGCTCGATGGCCCGAATGTGGATTTACACAGATCAAGCGTTAAAGAAAAAACAGTTGAAGAATTACAAGAGGCGCTCGAGTCAATTGTGAGTACCGGTTTAGCGAAACCACTAAAAAAACTCCAACACTTTGAGGTTCAAAGTATAGAAGCGATGCTTCAAGAAGCCGCAGAGGCAATGACAGCGCTAGATCATTTCATTGCAATTGTTTGCAAAGAAGCTGAAATAAGTTACACAGGGGTGTGGGACAAGCATTATAGGGCGCTTGCATCCGCTGGATATATAGGAGGGGCGAAATGAGACAGGAATTATTCAGAAAACAAGATTACCACGCAGCATTAAGAGAACATGCAAGTATCTTGGATTGTAGTAAAGCTATTGAGGATTGTGTACGTACAGGCGATTTAAAAGAAGCGCTGATGTTCATCAGAGGCATGAACAACTCGTTGGAAGCACTCAAAAGATTAGCGGAAAAGAAAGTGAAAGAAAACGAAATGAAATTGTTGCTAGACCAGTTAGTTGCTGCAGGAATAAACGTGATGGTGGTGAGACGACATGAAAATAAAAGTATCTGAGTGGTTAGCGTTAGAACCGGTTGAAAGATATCTGTTAATCGTGAAAAAGGCAAATAAAAAAGCTGACTAACTTGGCAGAGTTAATCAGCAGTTGAACTTATATGTAAGTACATTATAGCACGAGAGCATTGGCTCTCGTCAAGAAGTCTAGGATTTCCCCCTTTGCTTTCCTAGGCTTCTTGATGGGATTCAACCATCGGGAAGAGGTGAAATGTTTGAAAGAAGCAAAATCAACATATTGCGGTGAATGCCAAAGGAATTTTAAGCCTGGTGAAATTGTACATTTTGCTTGGATTGAGAATCGGTCGTTTTGTGGTAAATGTCAAGTGAAATTACAAGATGTAATCAGGGATTGGGAACCAAGGCAAGTGCCAAAAAAGGAGGAAGAAGCATGTTAGAAAATCCAACAGTTGCAGGTTTAGGATTTGAAGAGTCATTACACGAGCCAAAAGAAATCGGCAAATGCAACTACAAGTATTGCTCGGAAGAGTTGTACGAAGGCGAAGGTTATGAGTTCGGTGGTTACTTATATTGTTCTACTGGTTGTATTGGAGAACATCTTGTGGAGGAAAATGCAGCAGTTGATTTAAGTGCATAAAAAAATTCCGCTAAGAGGATAGCGGAAAAATTGATTCTAAATTGATTAACCTCAGTATATCGGATGTTTTATAAAAAAACAAGAGGAGTTTTTAAAATGCAAGCACAAACATTAATTCAAACGGTAGATATGAGCCGCGAAGAGTGGTTAAATGCGCGACGTCAAGGTATTGGCGGTAGTGATGTATCAGCAATCGCAGGATTAAACAAATGGAAGTCTCCTGTAGCAGTTTATTTGGACAAGGTTGGTCAATCTCCCATAGAAGATACAGCTGGTGAAGCTGCATATTGGGGCAATGTCATGGAAGATATTGTGGCACAGGAGTTTAGCCTTCGGACAGGATTAAAAGTACGACGTAGAAATGCTATTTTGAAACATCCAGAACATGAATTTATGTTTGCGAATGTGGATCGTTTAATTATTGGTAAGCGTGAAGGGTTGGAATGCAAAACAGCTTCTGAATATCTCAAAGGTGAATGGGAAGACGATGAGATTCCTGCAGCATACTTACTTCAAATTCAACATTATATGGCTGTCACTGGTTATAAAGCATGGCACATAGCGGTACTAATCGGAGGCAACAAATTCATTCATAAAAGAATAGAACGTGATGAGGAGCTTATTAGCTACCTAATCCAAATAGAAAAAGACTTCTGGGAGAATCACGTATTAAAAGAAATACCTCCAGCATTCGATGGTTCAGATGCTTCTGTAGATTTACTAAAAGCTCTTTATCCTGAATCAGATCCAGAGTCTGAAATTAACCTTCCTAAAGATGCAGAAACACTTATAGAAGCATTGGAAATAATTAAATCGGATATCAAAGAATCGGAAACTAAAAAGAAAGAGTATGAGAATCAGATAAAAGCATTGATGGGTGCTAATGAAAAAGCATTTGCTGGTACTCGGAAAATCACTTGGAAGTCTAATAGTGTTACTAGAATCGATTCTAAGCGTTTGAAAGCTGAGCAACCAGATTTATATAAGCAATACTCTAATATTTCGTCAGAACGCAAATTCTTAATTAAATAGGGGGAAATTATTCATGGCAACAGCAAATGATGTTAAAAATCAATTGGCACAAAAAGCAAGCGGTGGAGTACAAAAACAAGTATCACCTGAAAAGACATTAAATGCTCTATTAAAGAAAATGGGACCAGAAATCCAACGCGCATTACCAAAGCATATGGATGCAGACCGCATAGCACGAATTGCACTTACAGCAGTTCGCAACACACCGAAATTATTAGATTGCGACCAAACATCTTTTTTAGCAGCAATAATGCAATCGGCACAACTTGGAGTAGAACCAAACACAGGTCTTGGACAAGCGTATTTAATCCCTTACGGAAAGAATGTGCAGTTCCAACTAGGTTATAAAGGGTTAATTGATTTAGCGGTTCGTAGTGGTCAATATAAAGCAATTTATGCTCATGAAGTGTATTCAAATGATGAGTTTGAGTTCCAGTACGGTTTAAACAAAGACTTGATTCATAAACCATCGACCACTCCAGTAGGTGAACCAATCGGCTACTATGCAGTGTATCACTTGAAAAATGGTGGATATGATTTTGTTTACTGGACTAAGGAACGCATCGATCAACATGCTCAAAAGTTTAGTCAAGCGGTGCAAAAAGGGTGGACAAGCCCTTGGAAGACAAACTTTGACGCAATGGCAAAGAAAACAGTATTAAAAGAGGTACTGAAATACGCTCCAAAATCCATTGAATTGCAGAAGACGATTGATGCAGACTCTACTATCAAAAATGACTTTGCAGCTGATATGAGTGAAATTATCGATGTTACGGACTATAGCGTTGTAGACGAGCAACAGGAAGCTCAACAACCTAATCAAGATGAAAAAATGCCAGGTCAAGTATTTGACGACAAGCTAGTTTAATTCGGAGGGGGTTTCCCCCTCTATCTATTAATGAAAGGAGAGCCTAATTGTGAGTGTTTACAGATCCGTTCAAGTTAGCTTTTGGCAGGATGCTTTTGTATTAGATCTTACCCCAGAAGAAAAATACTTTTATATATACCTTATGACGAACAGCAAGGCTTCTCAAATTGGCATCTACGAACTTCCAAAGAGAATCATTGAAACAGAAACAGGTTACAACCGTGAGACAGTAGAAAAACTTTTAAAACGATTTATTGACTATAAAAAAATCGAATATGACGATACGACAAAAGAAATTTTTATGTTGAATTGGGTTCGATACAACTGGAATAATTCACCGAAAGTTGTTTCTAGAGTAATACAAGAATTGGAAATGGTTAAAAACAAATCATTTGTAAATAAGTATGTAACTTTAGCACTAGAGTCCAATACTAACAAGGCTTTTATAGAGTATGGATACAGTATCGGTACAGTACCTATACTAGATGCGCAAGAAAAAGAAAAAGAAAAAGAAAAAGAAAAAGAAAAAGAAAAAGAAAAAGAAAAAGAAAAAGAAAAAGAAAAAGAAAAAGAAAAGATAAAGAGTGAAAATCAGTCTGTCTCATCTCCTCTTCTTGATAAGAATTTTCTTGAGATAAAAAAATTCTTTGACGAAAACTTTTATATTTCTACTTTTTCCGACCACAAAAAAATGAGCCAAATGCTAGACGATCATCTTGACCATTTATTAATCATTGAAGCTATGAAAATATCGCTAGAACGAAATAAACCGAATTTTGGTTACATCGATGGCATTATAAACAACTGGCGTAAAGAATATGGAATCACCACTTTTGAACAACTAAACGCTAAACGCACAAGGGAGGCTACTCAACATGGAACCAATGGCAAGAGTAATGGCTCAACTGCAGGAAAAAATCTTGATGAATTCTACAAACAACTCGAACGAGACAAGCGAGCTTGGGGAGACTAAATGCCCGAAATGCTACGGTACAGAAGTGGTTTTCGACTACAAAGACGAAAATGGATACGAAATATATAAACCTTGTGCATGCAGGGAGAGAAATGCATGGGGGCGACGTTTCAAAAACGCACTCATTCCAGAAGAGTTTGTGCATGCGAATCTTGAAAACTACGAAAGAGAAAACGAGAATCAGCAAAAAATGTTTGAACAAACGGTTAAATATTTAGAGAGTTTCCCGGATGATCGAGATGAACTACAAGAGGTAGGCGCTAAAAACTTCGGCTTTACCGCAACTATCGGTGAGCAACGTATCAGAGCATTGAATCCCGGTGATCGTTCGGAGATTAAGCATAAGCATAACAATTTTGGAATCGGTAAAACGCATCTCCAAATTGCTCTTGCAAAACAGCTAATCAAGCAAGGATTTAACGTACTGGTCGTTTCCGATGTGTCGTTTATGGACGAAATGATGAATGCTAAGCGAATGAGTGATGATGGTGAGTCGTATAACCGGATGTTGAATAGCGTGTTGAGTGCTGATGTGCTGGTTTGGGATGATATCGGCAAAGCAAAGCCTACAGAAGCAAAAGAAGGGCTTTATTACATGATTGTTAATGAGCGATACAAACGCAAGCGACCAATCATTTTTAACACAAATGAAGATAAAAACACCCTTGCAGACCGTATTGGTTATGCCGCAAATAGTAGATTGCTAGAACGTGGTCAAGGGGAGTATTACGTGATGGAAACAGAAGGAATTGACTGGAGGTTGAAAAAGTAATGGCATATAAAATTATTGGTTTAGGCATTAATCTACCAATGGCGACTGAACATTTCCAAGTTGGAGATAAAACTTTAACTCAACATGGAATATGGAAAACAGTCACAGAAATAAAAGACCAAAGTGTTGAGTATGAAAACAGTACGGAATGGATGTACGACATCTACGTTGAAGGGAAGTTATATAAATCAGTAATTAATTCACCTGTAACGATTACTTACAGTTTGGAGGTTGAGTCCGAATGATATGGATACCAGGCGCAGGATTTTACTACGTACAACCGAGTGGACCAATCAACGAAGCCGAAAATGAAAGGCAGCTGGAGCTAGTTAAGCGAAATATTGAAGAAGCTGAGATCAAGCTTGGCATGAGAAAGGAGAAATCCGCATGAAAACTCCAGTATCGGTATGCGAAAACATTCAGTGTGAAAAAGTAATCCATAAAGGCGACAAGGTCTGGCACAAGGGCTCTGAACTGTATTGCTCAGGGAAATGCCTAATAGAATCGTTCGGGCATCAGAAACAAACGATTTTGCGTGAAAAACACGTCATCGGAAGCTAGGGGGATGAATAATGGCAACAAAGGTTGAAGAACCAAAGTTTTTTTATGAATTGATAAGGATATTAGACAACGCTTATACAGGAGATAAAGTAAGCATTTCTAGAGAAGTTGAGAGTATCGCTTTGAAATTTGAGAAAAAAGGCCTTCATGAACGTGCAGGGAAATTACGTTCAAAAGCTGAGCGGCTTAAAAGTAGAAGTGGTCAAGGTTTTACTCAACTACAGCAATCGACAGAAAAACTAGGATTTGAATTGTTTGATCCAGCAGAATCGTTAAACAAAGCTAGAAATTTCATACCTACTTCTGTCAATAAAATAAAAATCGCTGAACTCGTTAGTGTAGTTAAAAAGAGAGAGGTATTTTGGGAAGCGGAAATACCTATACCTAACAAAACGTTGATGTTTGGCCCACCGGGAACAGGAAAAACTGTGAGCGCTCATTATATTGCTAACATACTTGACTTACCGTTAATACTAGTGCGTTTAGATACTTTAATATCTTCTAGTTTAGGGGGAACAGCAGGCAATTTAAGAAAAGCTTTTGATGCAGCGAACAAGCAACCATGCGTTTTATTTTTAGACGAATTTGATGCTATTGCTACTAACCGCTCTCAATTAAGAGGCGATGGTGCCGAGAGTGAGATGAAACGAGTGGTAAATTCATTACTTCAAAATTTGGACGCTCTGGACGATGAGGTAATGCTATTTGCAGCTACTAACTTGGATTCTGAAATTGATCCAGCCGTGTGGCGCCGTTTCCACAATCGAATGGATTTTCAGTTGCCTAACGAAGAAGAAATGATACTTTACCTTGATAGGAATTTAGAAGACAACCTATTAATAAATGATGTTTTGGATTTGCTAATGGGGCGTAGTTTTTCTGAT
The DNA here is from genome assembly GCF_044762745.1 of Psychrobacillus sp. NPDC096426. Classification (NCBI taxonomy): domain Bacteria; kingdom Bacillati; phylum Bacillota; class Bacilli; order Caryophanales; family Bacillaceae; genus Psychrobacillus; species Psychrobacillus sp. NPDC096426. The sequence goes on from NZ_JBIWEX010000009.1 coordinate 63,203, forward strand.
ACCGAGATGATTTTGAATAAGGCTAAGACCAAGTGCATTTTAAGATCAATAGAAATGAATCGAGAAATTATTTTGGAATCGATAAATGAAAATCTAATGCAGAAAATGGAGGTATGCTACTAATGCCGATCTGCAAACGTTGCAACAGACCACTTAAAACGCAAAAGTCAATCGATGTAGGTTTTGGGCCTGTCTGCAAAAGAAAACATGACGAAGCCGAAGAAGAATTTTTGAAACGTCAAATCACCATCGATGAAGAAATGGCATACCAGGAGAAGATGAGAGCATGAAGAATATTTTATTTGAAATACCGGGCGAACCAGTTGCACAAGGTCGTCCAAGAGCGGGTAAATCATGGACAGGTAAAACTGTCCTCTATGATCCTGAAAAGTCACGAGACTTTAAACAGTACGTGAAGTTGGTGGCAGGTCAATACGCTCCAAAAGAGCTCATAACAGGTCCAATTGACTTATCGATAGATATTTACAGGGCAACTCCTAAAAAGTATCAAACGAAGCCAAAACAGGCTCTAATCGAGAAGGGTGAGCTAAGACCAACAACTAAGCCGGACGTTGATAATTATGTTAAAGGCGTGAAGGATGGGCTGAATAAAGTAATTTGGCAGGATGATAGCCAAGTTGTCTCGTTGAATGTTCGCAAGTTTTATAGCATGCATCCGAGGGTTGTAGTGAGGGTAGCTTATTGAGCGGTATTACTCAGTAGATACATGATATTCATAAAAAAAGAGACTTGTCTCCAAGTCTCAACCATAGAGAACGTGCGTTCCCTTTTAATAATATATCATATTGAGAGGGGAAAAACAATGAATATCAAGTTAAACACGATTTATAACATGGACTGCTTAGAGGGGATGGGGTATATACCGGAAAAATCGGTCGATCTCATATTGTGCGATCTGCCATATGGTACTACGAATTGTACTTGGGATTCCATCATTCCATTTGACGAATTATGGGAGCATTACAAACGAGTGATTAAAGACAACGGAGCAATCGTACTTACAGCAAGCCAACCATTTACAACGAAATTGATTGGATCAAATATGAAATGGTTCAGATATGAATGGATTTGGAAAAAAGGCAATCATGTAACTGGTTTTCCAAATGCCAATCGTATGCCTATGAAAAACCATGAAAATGTTTGTGTGTTCTACAAAAAATTGCCGACTTATCACCCACAAGGCATTATGGAGATTAAACCAAAAGTAGTGAAGAATAGTCCATCAATGCGAGTATTAGGGAAACAAAACGAAACTCTAAATAGACCTCATTTGGTGAAACACAAGAATTTCCCTAAATCAGTTCTTGATTTCCCAAGAGAAAGTAAGACATTTCATCCAACACAAAAGCCGGTTGACTTGTTTGAATACATAATCCGGACGTATACGAATGATGGTGAAACGGTCTTGGATAACTGCATGGGCGGGTTTACCACTGCGATTGCTTGTGATAACGCTAATAGGAACTGGATCGGATTTGAACTTCAAAAGGAGTATTGCGAAAAAGGTCTAAGTAGGATTAACGAAAACAGAAGAAAATTGGGTTTAACTGATGTAATTATTAAATCATTCAAATGAGTTAAACCAATGAATCAGGCGGTTTCCACGCCTTCTTAATCAAGTTATAGCGAAATAAATGACAATTAAAGTGTAGTAAGAAAGGGGGAAATGAAGTTGGCCATACCAAGAATTTTGCATTACCCAGGTAGTAAGTGGAGTATGGCTGATTGGATTATCAGCAATATGCCAGAACACGGAACATATTTGGAGCCCTACTTTGGATCCGGGGCAGTTTTATTTAATAAAGAGCCGTCCAAAGTTGAAACAATAAATGATATTGATGGGGATGTCGTAAACCTCTTTCGGGTTATTAGAGAAAGACCGGAAGAACTTGCTCACACGATTCATTGGACACCGTATTCTCGAAAAGAGTATAAAGATTCTCATGAAATCGCTAATGAGGAAATTGAGAAAGCTAGAAGATTTCTAGTTAGATGTTGGCAATCTATTAGAGTGAAAACTGGATCGATCTCCGGTTGGAAATGTAGAGGTACATCTGATGAATACCATCACCTAAGGCAGTGGAACAACTTACCTGCAGATATTTTAGTAGTTGCCGATAGGTTGAAAAATGTCCAGATAGAAAATATTGACGCTACCAAATTGATTGATCGATATAACCGGCCTGATGTATTAATGTACATCGATCCACCGTATGTCATGGCAACTCGAAAAGGTGCAATTTATGAAAATGAAATGTCAGATGAAGACCATATGAATTTGATCGATTATTTGTTAAAACATACGGGTTCTGTTTTGTTATCTGGTTATGATAACGAAATTTATAATGACATGCTAAAAGGCTGGATGAAGGAAACTAAACTAGGAAAGCCTGTTGCCGGAAAGCAGAGGTTAGAAGTACTTTGGATTAATCCAGTAGCTGCTGAGTTTGGATATAAACAGCAGACGTTATTTTAGACTTTAATTATTTTAAAAGTTGATTAATGTTCGAAAAGCCTAATGAATCAAAGAACCATTAAATTCAATCGTTTTTTATGCGTTCGTTCTTATGTATTAATACTTAATTATAATATGTCCTGCGCCAATCAACACGAGTATTGATTGGACTATGCATTAACCTAAATTGACGTAACCAACTTTATGGTTCGTTTATAAGTTTATTTATTTCTCGAACCAATGTTTTGTACATTGGCCCTTAATCATCGTACTAAATTTTTGATGATTAATGAGAGAATTTTTGCGCTAGAGTGTTTACAAAAGTCTTACAATGCTTTTAAAACAAGTAATAATATTTCAATCAAAAGTATTAAAAACCTCCATTTTTCGCCATTTTTCATAAGGGTCACCTCCATTTCATTGGAGTACCTTTATTTTATGCAAATTCTTAGAATATATGCTGGGATTTTAATGAGGAATTCGACCAAAAAGTGAATTTATGTAGGAAGTAAATTTATAAGTTTATTTATGTCAACTGACAATCAGTAGAAAATTTTAATCTATTGATTGTACAGTATTCTACGACAACCCAAATAAGGTTTTGAGAATCATTTCAATGACTAATAAAAGTATTTGGATTAAGAATTCAATCCATACTTCCACATTAAAATGTGACATAAATATCACCCCTATTATTTAATTGTCCTAATTGTAGTTCCCTAACTTAAACATTACAAGTGGAATTTTTAGGAAAGTAATATTGAAGAAAAATTCGATTAAAAAGCTACTTATATATGTGAATTATAATAGTTTACTTATGTCTGAGTTCGACCATATTGCGCATTAAAAAAGACGATTCATTTAGAATCGCCATAAAAATGTAATGCCATCTCAGCATCTAGTTGTGAAATGCCGAAAATCGATTGAAGATATGATACTGATGGAAGTTCATTACGATCTTCATAATAACTAGTAATGAATGCTTTAAGCTTCACTTTAATTGGAGCATCTATAACTTGAATGTTTGGATTTTCAACATCAATTTTAGATCTTGGATAGATAATAAAACTTTTACTTTTCATGGTAAACATCCTTTCGCAAATAAAATATTATCATAAACAAATTAAATTGAGTTAGACCAAATATTGACATGGCTAAGTATTTCCACAATAGAGTGATATAAAGGATGGTTAATATGGCATCCATAAAAACTAGATTGAGAAGTATTCGCAAACGAGCAAGTAAGCGAACAAATCCCAAGAACAACATGATTGAAATTGCCGGTGATGACTTCTGGTGGATCATGAATTTAATTTACCAAGCGGACAAAATCGATCAGCTTGAAACAAATCTAAAATTGCAGGAAAGAATAAAAGAATTAGAGGGGGTTGAATAATGACTGAAAAAGAAATCAAAGACCTTATTAAAAAGAAAATTACTCACCATAGAAAGGCGTATAGACTTTTAAGTGAAGAAAGTAAAGATGAATTTAATGCAGGGGCAATCGTAGCATTAATAACATTATTGGATGAAATTGAGGAATCTGAAAGGAAAGAGAAATAAAAAAGACAGGACTCCTCCTGTCTCACACAACTCAATCATAACATATTGGAGGGGTCTTAATGAATACAGAAGATTTAAAAATTGATACTAGTACAATGCAGCTAACAGTTGATATAATGGATATACCTACCAGTTGTGTGATTGTTATCTGTGATGGAAAGGCGAAACTCAGAGAACTTCCGACGCATGGGGAGTATAAGATTGTGACGCATCAAGGGAAAGTTAAGAGGATGCGGATTGAGCAGGGGGAAGAGTTTTGAGTGAAGAAATTATTAAGCAGTATGAAACAGAAAAACCTAGATATGAGTCTCTGAAGAATAAATGTGAATCTCTTATATTGGACCTTCTAGAGAATAGAAATATTAAATACCATAAAATTGAGTCACGTATTAAAGAAAAAGAGAGTTTAGAGAAAAAAATCAAGTCGGAATCAAAGGAAGGGAAATATAGTGATTTGGGTAACATCACTGATATTTTCGGAATAAGAATTATCACATACTTTGAAGATGATGTAGATAAGGTGGCAGATTTATTAAAAAAAGAATTTAATTTTGATGTATTGAATTCTGTTGATAAAAGATGGGGAAGTAATCCTAGTGTGTTTGGTTATGCCTCATTACATCAAGTACTATCTGTAAGCGATTCAAGAAAGAGTTTAACTGAATATGAGTATATAAAAGATTTGAAATTTGAAGTACAAATAAGATCTATTCTACAACATGCTTGGGCTGAAATCGAACACGATATAGGGTATAAGAATACTATATCAGTCCCAATACATTTAACTAGAGGTTTTTCTAGAATAGCTGGATTGTTAGAGTTGGCAGATATAGAATTTAAAAGAATTAGGGATGAATTAGAAGATTACACGGAAGAAGTTAAAAATAAAATTATTGATGAAAAATATGATCTTCTAATAGATAGTGTGACGTTTAAAGAGTTCCTTTTGAATTCTGATACGGTTAATAGAATTGGCTTAAAGTTATTGCATCTAGTTAATTCCAATGCTCACGTACTATATGAAGATACTCCTTTGGAGTCTACTCTGGATAAATTAAATTTTTTAAAAATTAATTCTATTTCTCAACTCGATAATTTGTTGAATGAAAAAGAGAGTGACATTGTATCTTTCGCTGATGCATGGTTCACTAAACGCGATTTAAAATCTAAATATGAAAATATTAATGGAGTTCCAATAGATATTTCTTCTTTCTATCTTTCATTGGTTTTATTAGCAGAAAAAAATGACATTGATTATTCAAAGAAATTTATTTCCAGTTTCCTTGCTGATTCTTCAGACGACGTTGCTGAAGTTTCTTCCGATATTCTTAGTGTTTATAACTCGATATTAAAATAATTAGGATGTCCACCCAGCCAACTGGAGGACAACATTTGATTACAGCAACCGCTGTGTCATTTGTTGTCCTCTTTTTTATTTTCTTAGTCTCTGCAACTTTTTTACCTAAAACAAGCCATTTTGGCAACTGGAGGAATTGACGTGGAAGTAAATCAAGAAATCATCGAAAATCTAAAGGCACTTGTACGATCCATTACAAAAGCAATCCAAAAAATATGGGGACCAATTTGGAAGTGGATTAAAGAAAATACAGACGTACTTTATCGGTGGGAAGAACAAAAGAAGAGGCCTAACAGGAATCGATATAAAATGGATTTTTCTCGTAAGAAAGTTAGTCATCGAGTAGCGGATCGTAGGCCGAAACAAATGATTCGCAAGATTATTCGCTGAGGGGTGAATGGGGATGGGAACCTTACAAACGGAGCTTATTGAAAAAGGATTAAAACAGGCTAATATGGGTAAGTTAGTCAATCCGAATACAAAAACAAGCAAAAAGAGAAAAGAAACGTTATCTCGTAGGGAAATTGAAGATTTAATGGGGTGCAATCGACAAACGTACAGACGTGTTGGTGGAGCGATTCGAAATAAACGATAGGAGTGATTGATATGTCAGATAAACAGTTTGATATTGCACGATTAGTTACAGATTACAGAATGATGAAAGCGGAAATAAAAAGGTTGCAATCTATCATATACGGATTTTCGATTCCGATGACCAACTGGGGTGTTGCTCAATATGGTTTAGATGCTGCCATGCCAAAAGGATCTCCAGGTAAAAGTTTAGCGGAAATGAAACAAATGGATATTCGAGAAAAGAAACAAAGAGAGCGCTTAGAGCGAATGGAATGCATAGTATTCGCTTTGGAAAGTGTATTCGATATTTTGGAAGATGAAACCTGCAAAACTATATACGATTGCTTGCTTGATGGTATGACACATAGAGATATTGCAGCTCATTTAACAACGTCCAAAGATTTTGTGCGAATCAAGAAACAAGAGATTTTTCGCCAGATTAGCCAAAATAGCCAAATCCTAACCTATTTGCAAAAAGAAAAAATTGCGGTGTAAACTGGAAGGAGGGTCGGCTAGGTAGGTCCCTTGAGCAGGAAAATATTAGCGTTATTGCCATCTTCGACGGCGTGTGAAAATATTAGGTAATATGTTGCAGGATTTTATCTTTCAATGACGAATATAGTCATGGGGAGGTGAAATTGAGTGCAATTTACGTATTTAGAATTTAAAAAAGATTTGATGACTAGTCGATCTTATCATTCTTTTGGTAGAGATTTTATAGAGTTGTTTGAAGAACTGTATGATATAGAACATATTCAAGCTATGTATCTTAGAAACCAATTTAATAAAGAAGAATTAGAAATAATTTTTTTCTTTACTAATAAAATTGTGGTTGTCACAAAAGAAAGCTCACATTTTAGATTCGACGAGAATAGTGGAAAAGTTATAAGTAAAAATTTATATATTGCCAAAGATATGGATCGAAAAATTGAATTAGTAATAAACTTTGACAATAAAGAAACTTTGACTTTAGAAAACTATAAGGATTCTAATCCTGATATGGCTTGGGATTATGGGCATGAAATTAAAGAGATATTCAAGATATCATAATTCACTTACATCCTTCGGGATGTTTTTTTATTAGCAAATAGCATAATGGGGTGATTCGATGTGAAGCAAAATAAAGGAGGTAGGAAAAGTAAATACGAAACTCATGTAGAACAAAGGTTATTTGAGGTTGAATGTTGGGCTCGTGATGGACTTATCGATGAACAAATCGCAAATAATTTAGGTGTAGCTTACTCGACTTTCAGAGAATATGTTAAAAAGTATTCGGCGTTATCGGCAGCCTTAAAAAAGGGCAAGGAAATTATAGACTTCCAAGTTGAAAATGCCTTGCTAAAACGTGCATTAGGCTATGAATATATAGAGAAGAAGTATGCGCAAGTAGAGATGTCTGAGGATGAACATTACGCTTTACAAACTGTTGCCGTAAACCGTTTTAAGATGGAGAATCCAGAAGCGACACTCGAAGAAATTCGTCTAGTAGAAATGCAAGTGTCCAAATATAAGAGTGTGCTTGTTGAAGAAAAGACAAAAGATGTTGTACCAGATACGACAGCACAAATCTTCTGGCTTAAAAATCGTCGTCCTGATAAATGGAGGGATAAACAGGATGTTGAACACAGCGGCTCAATGGAAGTTAACAATCCACTGAAAGGATTAACAACAGAAGAGTTAAGGAAGCTGATAAAGAAATGACGGATCTAGAGAAAATTAAACAGATGGCCAAGATAGAGCTCGCAAATCGTGAGTTCTTTTATTTTTGTCATTTGTTAGCTCCAGACTTCTATGCAACTGATCGTCAGTATTTAATTGATCTTTGCAATGACATGCAAGATTTTTATGAGTCGGACGATGATGTATTGATTATCAACGTTCCACCACGTCACGGTAAGTCACGAACAGCTGTAATGCTAGCTCAATGGATATTTGGACAGAATCAAGAAGAAAAGATTATGACAGGATCATACAATGAGACTCTTTCAACGATGTTTTCTAAAGGTGTTCGTAATGGAATATCCGAAGAAAAGGCTGATAAAGACAAAATTGTTTATCGAGACATCTTTCCCAACGTTCGAATAAAGCAAGGCGATGCAGCTATGAACTTATGGAGTTTAGAAGGCGGATACAATAATTACCTTGCTACATCTCCTACAGGCACAGCAACTGGATTTGGTGCTTCCGTTTTAATCATTGATGACTTAATTAAAAACTCCCTTGAAGCATACAACGCGCTTACGTTAGAAAAACACTGGGATTGGTTCACTAATACCATGCTATCTCGTCTTGAAGAAGGCGGTAAAATCATCTTGATTATGACGAGATGGGCAAGTAATGACCTGGCAGGTATGGCGCTTAATCATTTCAAAGATGAAAAAAAGACAGTACGTCATGTACTTATGAAAGCATTGCAAGACGATGGTTCTATGTTATGTCCAACTGTTCTTTCGAAGGATAGCTACGACATGAAGGTTAGAGCGATGGGAATCGATATTGCTTCTGCTAACTATCAACAAGAGCCGATTGACGTCAAAGGTCGCTTGTATAGCTCATTTAAAACATATGACGGTAAGTTACCAGAGTTCAAAGAGATTAAGAACTACACTGATACGGCAGATACTGGAGCCGACTACCTATGCTCAATCAACTATGGGGTCACATTTAATAACGAAGCTTACGTGCTGGATGTGCTGTATACGAAAGATGGTATGGAAATCACTGAACCAAAACACGCAAAAATGCTCTACGAAGGCAATGTAGGTTGGTCAGATGTCGAGTCGAATAATGGGGGTAGAGGGTATGCGAGAGCCGTTGAAAGGCTATTAGTAAGCAATCACAATTCAAATCGTACCCATATAGAGCCATTTCATCAATCGAAAAACAAACAGGCTCGTATTCTATCAAATGCAACCTGGGTGATGGACCACATCTATTTCCCTTCCAACTGGAAAGATAGATGGCCGGAGTATTACGAGGCAATGAGCAAGTACCAAAAAGAAGGTAAGAACAAACACGATGATGCACCAGATGCTACGACTGGAATTGCTGAGAAGGTCGGTGTAGGTGATGTGTTTAGTTTTGATTAAGAGAGGTGAAATACGTGGAGTACTTCCCGTTTCAAGGTGCAGGAACTGATACAGAAGAATTGATTGACATAATTACTACAGGTGCTCAATCAATCATTAGCAATATCACATTGCTTGAAAGAGAGATTACTAAATTTAAGTCATCACAAAAGCGTGAGTGGATGATTAGAGGCGAACAGTACTATGAAGGTGAGCAAGATATTTTAACCCGTAAACGAAAAGTAATTGGAAAAGGTGGACGGTTAGAAATTGCTGAAAATCTACCAAACAACCAAATACTAGATAACCAGTATGCCAAATTAGTAGATCAGAAGGTTAACTATCAATTAGGCAAGCCTCTTACACTGGAAACTGATAATCAAGCCTATCTAGACCTGTTACAAAGGATATTCAACAAAAGGTTTCACCGTACTTTACGGAATTTAGGGCTAGACGCGTTAAACGGTGGCATCGCATGGCTTTATCCTTATTACAATGACCAAGGCGAATTTACTTTCAAGCGATTCCCAAACAGCGAAATCTTACCTTTCTGGAAAGATGCAGAACATACCGTACTCGATTCAGCTGTTCGTATGTATACCGAAACCGGCTATGAAGGTGAGAAGGAAGTCTTGTACGAGAAAGTAGAGGTGTACACAGTCAGTGGGGTTAGATGCTATGTGTGGTTCAATGGCAGATTGGTAGATGACGTAGAGAAACCTTCCATTTCGTATTTATCCGTCACAGATGAAGATGGCAATGAAACACTATTGAATTGGCAGAGGGTGCCGTTAATTCCTTTTAAATTTAACAGTAAAGAAATTCCATTGTTGAAACGTGTGAAATCTTTACAAGATGGTATAAACATCATGCTGAGTGATTTCGAGAACAATATGCAAGAGGATGCCCGTTCCACTATTCTTATACTACATAACTATGATGGACAAAATTTAGGAGAGTTCAGAAAAAACCTATCACAATATGGCGCTGTTAAAGTTCGTAGTGCAGATGGTTCAAAAGGCGGCGTGGAGTCATTACAAATCGAAGTAAATGCTGATAACTACAAAGCAATCCTAGCATTTTTTAAGAAGGCGCTCATTGAAAATGGTCGTGGATATGATGCGAAAGATGAACGCATGGCCAATAATCCAAACCAGATGAATATCCAGTCCATGTACAGCGATATCGATCTTGATGCTAACGGAATTGAAACTGAGTTCCAAGCTTCGTTTGAGGATTTGCTTTGGTTCGTTAATGTGCATTTGGCTAACACTGGTCAGGGTGATTATGAAAATGAGACAGTAAACGTGATATTTAATCGTGATGTGCTTATTAACGAGACTGAATCCATTAATAATGCTATTAATTCATTGCCAATCCTTTCGTTGGAAACAATTGTTGCGCAGCATCCTTGGACTTCTGACACCCAACTTGAATTAGACCGGATAAAAAAAGAAAAAGAAAATGAAATTGACGATTACAAAAAAGCTTTTCCGAAACGTGGTGAAGTAGTTGGCAAAGAGTAGATCATATTGGGTCCAACGCTTTGAAATGATGATGCAAGCACAATTCAGTGAAAGTGAAGAGTTTGGAGAGGTTCTTGAGGAACTATATGACCTTGTTGCAGAAGAACTAGAAAAAGACATCGCTAAGTGGTATGCACGCTTTGCCAAAAACAATGAAATATCACTCTCAGAAGCAAAGACGATGCTAAGAGGTGCTGAACTAGCTGAATTCCATTGGGACGTTCTGGAATACATTGAATATGGCGAAAGAAATGCTCTAGATGGAAATTGGATGAGGCAACTTGAAAATGCTTCTGCACGTGTTCATATATCTCACTTAGAAGCTATCAAAATACAGACGCAACAAGTTATTGAAGAATTGTATGGAAAGCAATTAGAAGGCGTAGAAAGACATTTGAAAGAGGTTTACCAAAATACGTATTATCACACAGCATTTGAAATTCAGTCTGGTTTTAACGTTGGTTATTCCTTGCAATCTATCAATGCTACACAATTGCGACAAGTCATCTCAAAACCTTGGACAGCAGATGGAGTAACTTTCAGTGAACGCATTTGGAAAAATAAAAATGAGCTTATCAACACATTACACACGGAGCTAACGCAATCCATCATTCGTGGTGATTCACCCGGTAAAGTGATTGCTACAATATCGAAGAAACTAAAAGTGAGTAAAGATAAGGCTGGCCGTTTAGTAATGACGGAATCGGCTTTTTTTGCGTCTGCTGCACAAAAAGGAGCATTTGAAGCCTTAGATGTGGAGGAATATGAGATTGTAGCGACGTTAGACGGTAAAACGAGTGACATTTGCCAAGATTTAGACGGCAAGGTATTTGAGATGAAGGATTACGCAGTGGGAATTACAGCACCTCCATTTCATCCTTGGTGTAGGACCGTCACAGTTCCATATTTTGAAGATGATGATTACAGTAAGCGGATTGCTAGAGGTAAGGACGGCAAGGTTTATTACATTTCTAGTAATATTAAATATCCTGAGTGGGAGGAGCGTTTCGTTTCCTAGTTTGATATAATTTTCATTCTAGGAGGTGATAAAAGTGGAAGGCAATAAAATACAAGATTTAATGTTGGCTATGATACAAAATAAGGTAAGTATAAAAGATTCCATTGAAGGTGCGGCTGATTTGATGAATTTGGATTCGGAAGTTTTTTCAGATTTATTGAAATTGTATGCTCAGAACCCTAATATGAGTGCAGAGGAACTTTCGAAAGCATATGAATTGATAAAAAGTAAATAGTAAATGTAGTTTTGCCGTACTTACACTTATGTGATGTGTGCGGCTTTTATTATGCCTTAAAAGGGGGGGATTGACATTGACTGATGTTCAAACTTTAATTCAATTTAAGGTACAGCAACAATTACAATTTGAACCGTCTAAACTAAATCGCTCTCAACGTCGAAGGTTGGAAAAGGAGTATAAGAAAAATGCCAAATAAATGTTTTAACTTTCCTAAATGCAAGAACGAGTCTGTAACAGAGTTTTGTCCCGACTGCTTAGACAATGGTGGCATTTACAATCCAATACACGACAGCTTCACTTATCATGCGCCAAAGAAGGACCAAGTAGAACGCTATGAAACTATTCGTAATAAGGCGAAAGAATTAGCGCTTTTAATAGACAGGTCTTGTCCACGCAGTCGAGAAAAATCACTTGCTCAAACTAATTTAGAACAGGCTGTCATGTGGGCAAATAAATCAATTGCATGTAACGAATAGAAAACTTTAATGTCTCGTCTTTTTGGTATTGGAGACGTAAAAGAACAAGACAAATCCGTGGACGAAACCCACGTTAAAAAGCGTAATTTGAAGGAGGAAGAATGATATGACAAAAGAACAATTAGTTGCATTAGGTTTAACAGAAGAACAGGCAGATAAGGTAATCGAAGGCTACGGAACAACCATTCCTAAATCACGTTTTGATGATGTAAACAATGCCAAAAAACAGCTTGAATTGGATATTGTTTCTCGCGATAAGCAACTTGAGGATCTTAAAAAAATAGATGCTGAAGGATTACAAGCTAAGATTGCTGATTTGCAACAGGAAAACATTGACGCAAAAGTAAAATATGAAAATGAATTAAAAGAAACCCGTTTAGCTAGTGCCATTAAATTAGCGTTACACAGCAAGGCACAGGACGCTGATATTGTATCGAGTCTACTGGATAAAACGAAAGTGGAATTGAATGAAGATGGGACCATAAAAGGCGGATTAGATGAGCAGTTAAAAACACTGCAAGAAGCTAAGCCGTTTTTATTTATTCCGGAAAAGAAGGAACCGACGTTTAAAGGTTGGAATCCTGCAGCTGGTAATGCCGATAAAGACAACGAGTTGGATATCGGTAGTAACTTCGCAAAAGAAGCAAATTCAAAAGGAGCCCCTGCAGAACAAGCTCTAAATCCATGGGGTTAATTAATAAAAAGGAGGGCATCTAAATGCCATATGTAAGAGGAATCAATAATTACAATCGTGTTAATTTTTTAGCATCTTCAAAAGTCCAATCATTCACTACACTTGTCAGTGATGTAGGAGTAACAGCAGTGGACGGCAAGAAAATAGTGAAAGCAGGTACAATCCTTCCAAAGAATGACGCAACAGCTGAGGGCATTCTTTATTACGATGTTGACGTTACTCACGGACCACAACCAGGTGCATTAATTGTAGAAGCGTATATCTTAGAAGAACGCCTTCACACAGCGCCAACAACAGGAGCAAAAGAAGCATTAACAAAAATAACATTCCGATAATCACTAACAGAAAATAGAAGGGTGGAAAACCATAATGCCAGATGTATTAGAATTATTTGACGCAAAAACAGTTTTAAGTTATTTGAAAGAGCGTACTTTTACGCCTTATCTAGGGGAGACGCTTTTCCCAGAAGTAAAACATGACACATTAGAATTTGAATACCTTGTAGGAGCTAGCAATCTACCAGTTGCAGCTAAAATCCATGCATTTGATACAGAAGCTGAAATCGGTTCTGTAGATTTTAATGATCAAGCGCTTGAGGCGGCTTATATCAAAAAGAAATATCAAATCAAAGAGAAAGATCTAATTGCTTTGCAATTCCCACGTACACCACAAGAACAACAAGTTTTAGTGAAGCGTGTGTTTAACCTTATCGATAGAGCGGTAGAGGATGTAAGAGCTGAAAAAGAGATTATGCGTATGCAAGCTTTAGCTAACGGTGAGTTATCTCTTGCTATGGAAGGTGGCGGGACTTTAACGGTCGATTACCAAATCCCAGATACCAACCAAGAAGCTCTTTCAGGTGCTGACATTTGGGGTACTGGTACAGAAGATTTTATCGGTGATATGGAACGTTGGGCTTCTGCATTAGATGAAAAGCCAACACGTGCTTTAACTTCTCAAAAAATTGCTAGTCAAATCTTACGTAATTCAAAAGTACTTGGCTATTTATTTGGTAAAGATAGTGGTCGAGTAGCAACAATGGCTGATTTGAATAGCTTTTTGACTTCTCATCAATTACCAACCATTGCGACATACGACGCTAAATATCGTGTTCAAAATGCTAACGGTACGTATACAACACATCGTTACTTCCCTGAAAACAAATTCGTTATGTTTGGCTCTAGCACTTTAGGTGAGACGTTACATGGACCAACACCAGAAGAGAGTCGTCTGCTACGTCAAGGAAACGAAGAAGTGTCTAAAGTGGGTAATATTTTCGGTATGGTTTTTGAGGAAGGATTAGATCCGGTATCAACATGGGCAAAAGCATCTACAACAGCAATCCCATCTTTCCCTGAAGCTAATAATGTATTCCAAGCACAACCGATCGCTTAAGGAGGGACAGTTTCATGAAAAAAGTTGAAGTTATTAAGACTCCTATTCGATACAAAGATGTTACTTATCGAGCGGGAGAATCTTTTGAAATGAATGATGACCACGTGAATGAATCGCTTGTTAAAGTACTAGGTGATGTTAGCAAAGGCGCTAAGGGTAAGGCGCAAACAACTACTAAAGGTCAAACTGAAAGCGAGTGATCGCTATGTTAGTAGAAATTAAAGAACGTTTAAAAGGTCTTGGTGTTCCTGCATCAATTGAAGATGAATATATTTTAAATTTCATCATTGAAAAGGTAACGAACCATATAAAAACGCAAACCAATTTGAGTAACATTCCAGTTCCCCTTCATCATATCGCTATTGATATGGTAGTAGGGGAATTTTTAATGATGAAAAAGAGCATGGGACAACTCGCAATCGATGGTATTGATTTTGGCCTTGTTGCTAAAACAATTCAAGACGGAGACACGACAACTACTTTTGCGATCGACAAAGACAACATGACTCCTGAAGCTAGCTTTAATGCGTTCATCAATTATTTGAGGCATGATAGCTTCGATTTCATAGCCTACAGGGTGTTGACATGGTAAGCGCTAGAAGACGTGCGATTGAGTCATTATACAAGGGAGTCTGTACGATTTATGAAATGCAAAAAGTAAAAGATCCGATTACTCATCAAACAAGCACTAAGGAGGTAAAGGTGCTAGAAAACCAAAAGTGTAAGTTGTCCTATGAAAAAATTGCATCCGCTAATCAGACAAGTGCACTAGCCACTATTGCACAATCTACTAAACTCTTTATCGCACCTGAAATCGTGGTAAAAGCAGGTTCTAAAATTGTCGTTACCCAATATGGCCGTACAACCGAATTTAGTAGAAGTGGTGAGCCAGGGATATTTATGGACCATCAAGAAGTTAAGTTAGAGCTATTCAAGGGGTACGCATAATGGCTAGGTGGGGCAGAACTGACTTTACACAATTGAAACGATTGCAAAAGAAGATGGAAAAATTAGCGCAAGCCGACTTTGAAAAGTTTTGTGAGCAAGCCGCAAAAGAATTAGCTGCACGATTACTTGCGAAGGTCATTAAACGTACTCCAGTTGATGATGGCGTGTTACGTAGAGGATGGACAGCTAAAAGTCAGCAAGAAGCCGAATCGGCATTTAGTGAGGCTACCAAAGTTAGTGATTATTTTAAAGAAGTTGAAGTGAATAAGTTTGGTAACTTTTATGAAATTGCAATAATCAATCCTGTGAACTATGCCTCATACGTGGAATTTGGGCACCGGACAGCTGACCATACTGGATGGGTTAATGGGCGATTCATGCTGACAATCTCCGAAAATGAATTGGATGCCCAAGCATCAAAAATTCTTGATAAGAAATTAACGAAGTTTTTAGGCGGTGTTTTTGGTGGAGATTAATGATGTTATAACCGCTATTTCTATAAAGTTATATGAAACATTTGGTGAAGCTTACGAAATCTATACGGAATCGATTGAGCAAGGCTTTCAGGAGCCTGCTTTTTTTATTGCTTTATTAAATCCAGACATTAATCAAATAGTCGGAAACAGGTACCACGAAACTCTTCCGTTCGATATTCATTACTTCGGTCGTGGCAATATGGATGCCTATAGCACCTTAGATAAACTTATGAACGAAATGGAGTATATCAAACTCTTAAACAGGGATTTATTGCGCGGTACAAAAATGAAAGGTGAAGTTGTAGATGGCGTGCTTCACTTTTTTGTTCATTACAATTTCCATGTTTATAAAGCGACGGATCCAGTACCGATGATGGAAGAGTTACAAATTATTAGCAATAAAAAGGAGTGAAGTTATGGTTACCAAATTAAAACAGATAGAGCAACCAATTGAAGAATCTAACTTCAATTTTGCTAATCAACAGTCAAATGAAATTGCTACGTTTAAGTTTACGAAGCAACAACTTGTTTCGAGTAATAAGTATTCGCATCGACGAGATGCCTTGAATGTTTTATTAGAAGAAGGAAAACTCTATACATTTGGCGAGGTTGATCAAAAGTTACATGATTTTCTAGAAGGGAAGGTGAATGAATAATGGCTTTAGGTGGAGGCACATTTTTAACGCAAAACAAGGTACTGCCTGGTACGTATCACAATTTTATTTCAGCAGCTCGTGCGTTCGTTAATTTGTCCGATCGTGGTTATTCAGCTCTACCAATTGCGCTTGATTGGGGAGTAGACGAAGGTGTGTTTGCTGTTACTCAAGAGGATTTACAAAAGAATTCTCGCAAGATTTTCGGTTACGAATATACTCACGAAAAATTAAAAGGTATTCGAGATATCTTTAAAAATGCAATCACAGTTTACTTTGCAAAATTAAATATAGGCGGCACTGCCGCTGAAAACGAATATGCAAAAGCTTTATATAAAGGCGCGAGAGGTAACGATATCAAAATAATCATTCAACAAAATGTGGACGAGCCTTCAAATTTTGATGTACAAACATTACTCGATAATGTGTTAGTGGACGAGCAAACAGTCGTAACTGCAGCAGATTTAGTTGCAAATGATTTTGTGACATTTAAAGTAGGAGCATCGTTAACCGCAACCGCTGGTACTCCTTTAACTGGTGGATTGAACGGTGCAACAGCTCTAACAAACGGTGGAGCCCATCAAACTGCACTGGATGATTTAGAAGCTTATGGTTTCAATACGCTTGGATGCCTTTCCGATGATCAAACAATTAAATCGCTATATATGGAATACACAAAACGTATTCGGGATCAGGTAGGTGGTAAGTTCCAACTTGTCGGCCATAAGTTAGGTTCACCAGATCATGAAGGTGTAATCGACGTCCAAAATGACGCTATAGGTGACGGAGAAGAAATCTTCGGTGCAGTTTATTGGACTGCAGGAGCACAGGCGGGCGTAGCGGTGAATAAGTCTAACACTAACAAAAAATACGATGGTGAACATACGCTTGATATGTCTGAGACAAAGACACAGCCGCAGCTCACAGCATTATTAAAAGGTGGCAAATACGTTTTCCATAAGGTAGGTACGGAAACTCGAGTATTGGATGATGTAAATACATTTACTTCCTTCACTCCAGATAAAAACGAAGATTTCAGTATGAATCAAGTAATTCGAGTATTAGACCAGATTGCCATTGATACAGCTCATTTATTTAACACTCGATATCTTGGAGAAGTTCCGAATGATCCAGCAGGACGAATTACTTTTTGGAAAGATATCGTTGCCCATCGATTAGAGATGCAAAGAATTCGAGCAATCGAAAATTACGATAAAGAGATATTAACCGTTGAGCAAGGAAATTCAAAGAAGTCTGTAGTACTTTTTGAAAGAGTACAAGCTACTGTTGCCATGTCACAACTTTATATCACAACAGAAGTAGCATAAGGAGGGATATCTGTGAAAGAAAAACTTTTGAAACTAAATCTTCAATACTTCGCAAATACAATGCATGCAAGAGACGCAATAAACGGTGGTCAAGGTGAGTGCTTCGTGACGCTTGAAGGTAATCGTTATAATTTCGCTCAAGCGATTAATATCGATGCTGATATGACCAAGACTAAAACGAAAATACCTATAATGGGGAAGATATCAAAAGGTAATAAATCATCGGGCGCTGAGTATGAGGGCAGTGCTACATTTCATTTCAATACATCCATTTTCCGAGAGATTCTTTATCGATACAAAGAGACCGGTGAAGATGTCTACTTTGATATGCAGGTTACGAATGAAGATGCAACTTCATCTGTCGGACGTCAAACAATAATTTTGATTGATTGCAATTTAGATGGAGGTAAACTTGCATTATTGGACGCAGATGCGGATTACCTTGAAGATGAAATTAGTTTCACCTTCGAAGACTGGGAAATGCCAGAAAAATTCTCTATTCTCGGAGCTATGCTTTAATACTATGAGTCCACTTCGGTGGGCTTTTTATTATGGGAGATGGTTTGTAGTGGATGTTAATGACATTCTAGACACTAGAGTTCCAAAGGACAAAACACCAAATGAGCACTATAAAAATCTATATGAACAAATTGGACAGCACTTTAAGGAAAATGCTGAAATATTGGCAAGTGATTTGACGCTTCTAACAGGTTGCATCGAATACAAAATTACACTTCCGGTGAATGAGCTAGTTTCAATCGAAAAAACAACAAACTATTTAGTAGAGGGGAATAAATAATGAGTAACTTAACAGCATTCTTAGCGCAAAACGCAATTAAACCAGAGACAATTAAAGTAATAGCTTCCAAACGATTTGTAGATCCAGAATCTAAAAAGCCGATGGAGTGGGAAGTTACTCCTATCACATCTGAGGAAGATGATTTATTACGTAAACAACACACAAAACGCATGCCTATTCCGGGAAAGAAAAATGTATTCCAATCAGAAACAAACTTTCCTGCATATTTAACAACATTAGCTGTTAAATGTACGAAAACGCCAAATTTACATGATGCACAATTGCAAGACTCCTATGGTGTAAAAGGAGCTGAAGCGTTATTGAAAGTAATGTTACTTCCAGGAGAATATGCTGATTACTTAGAGGCTATTCAACGAGTAAACGGATTTGAAGTGACGATGGAAGATGCAGTAGAAGAAGCAAAAAACTAATAGACGGAGGCGATTATGATGCGAATATCGCTTATTATTGCCTCCACAAGTTTCATAAGTGGCCATCGGAATTTGAAGCTCTTCCTAAATACGAAAAAGCGTTAGTTATTGCCGCTGTTCAAATCAAGATGGAAAATGATAAAAAACAGGAACAAGAAACCAAACGAAATAGTAAAGGAGGAAGAAGAAGAAAGAAATAGTAGTGGTAATATTTACCCTCGTTGTCGTATGCTTAATGTATATGAATAGTCGGAGGGATATTTATTGAAGAAAACATTATATATTTTTGCAATGTTGATTGTTGGTGTGTACTTTATTTTCGGATTAGTCAATACCATATCTCGAATTGGTGAAGTTACAACTCCCGATACAATTGTGATGGTAATAGTATTAGTGTTGGTCGCTTTATTGGAATTATTTTTATACAAAAGATACAAGAAATCTTTTAATTCGGATGTAGTAAAAGAACGAGAAACCCAAAAAGCAGAAGCTGCTAAAGAGAAGTTTAACAAAGAAAGCTTAATTCCAGGTTCAAAAGCAAGACGTCAACTAATAGGTGCGGATATTTGTATCAAAGTAAACCATATGACAGGCTTACCAATAGCTGAAGGTGCAGAAGTGTACGTATACAGATGCGAAAACAAAGTTGTATTTGAAAGAAACCAAGATACCTTTGAACTCGATGCAATAAATATAAAAGATATTTTAATTAAAACAGATGTAGAAATACAGAAAAATTACGTAAGCAGTGTTGGCGGTGCAGTTGGTGGTTATGTATTGTTTGGACCATTAGGTGCGATGGTAGGCGGTCGTGCAAAAGAAAAGAAAAGCACAACAGTCGAAAAATATTTGATATTCGACTATATAAATAAAGAAGGCAAGCAAGATTTCATTTCTTTCGAAGTTACAAACGAACCTAATGCAATATTGTTTAATACAAATCATTACAATTTAACTAAGAATGACCGAACTACTATAAGTTTATAAAATCAGAAAAAGCACCCGATAATTGGGTGCTTTTTCTTATGGTTAAAAAGGCGGTGAAACTATGGCGACTATAAGAACCGCAATACAAATTCAGGATGGTATGTCTAAAGCGTTTCAATCGATGAATAATGCAATGAATATTGTGATTAACAGTTTTGAGTCTTTACAAAATGCTTCAGGAAACGCGGTTGATACAGCAAGTATTCAAGCAGCACGACGTGAATTAAATCAAGCGGAAATAGCTTTTAATGAGATCGAACAAGAAATAAGGCAAGCAGATGAAGCACAACGAAGGTTTAATGATGGCATAAGAGATGGAACTTCTGCAGCGGATGGGTTATTAGGCAAAATAGGTGGGATTGTTGCTGCCTATGTTGGTATTCAATCTGCGGGGAATATTCTTGGATTATCTGATGCTCTATCTCAAACATCTGCAAGGTTAGCTTTGATTAATGATCAACAACAAACGACTGCTGAACTCCAACGAATGATTTTTGATTCTGCTGAGAGATCTCGGGCATCGTATATGGATACTGCAGCTATTGTGGCTAAGGTAGGTGCAAATGCGAAAGATGCGTTTGGCAGCACTGCTGAGATGGTAGCTTTCGCTGAGCAATTGAATAAGAAATTTAAAATAGCTGGGGCAACAACGGAGGAAATGAGCTCTGCCTTACTTCAATTGACACAAGGTCTCGGTTCTGGTGTTTTACGAGGCGAAGAATTAAATGCCGTATTTGAGAGTGCTCCGAATATTATTCAAAGTATCGCGGACTATCTTGAATTGCCAATAGGTGCTATTAGAGAGCTGGCATCTGAAGGGGGAATAACGGCAGATATTGTTAAAAATGCAATGTTTGCCGCAGCGGAAGAAACGAATGCAGCATTTGAACAATTACCAATGACTTTTACAGATGTTTGGACAAGTTTTAAGAACCAAGCCCTGTGGGCATTTCAAGTTGTTCTTCAAAAGTTAAATGAGATAGCAAACAACGATAAATTTCAAAGCGTGATCGACGGTGTGGTGAATTCGTTATACACTCTTTCTGCGGTAGCTACGTGGGCTTTAAATACAATGATGTCTGTCGGGAGTTTTATGTACGACAGTTGGTCATTTATTGAACCAGTACTATGGGGAGTAACGGCAGCCTTAGGTACGTATACAGCAGCCTTATTAATTAACAAAGCGGCTCAAGTAGCAAGCGTTTTTTGGGTTGGTGCTAAAACATTAGCTTTAGGTCTGATGAATATTACAAGTTTTGCTAGCGTTCAAGCAACAATGGCATTAACAGCAGCACAATGGGGGCTAAATGCAGCACTGATGGCGAATCCCATTTTCATTATAGTACTGGCAATTATTGTGTTGATAGGCATCCTGTACGGAGCTGTAGCGGCCGTTAACTACTTCGCAGGCACGTCTATCAGCGCTACAGGCATCGTGGCAGGTTCATTCATGGTACTGTACACATTTATCCGTAATGTTATAGCCTATTTGTGGAATATATTCGCTTCAATAGCAGAGTTTTTCGTAAACGTTTGGCAACATCCAATGTATTCAGTTAAAAAGCTTTTTGCGGATTTAACAACCACTTTTTTAGACCACGCAATTGCTATGACAAGTGGTTGGGATTCCTTTGCGACTTCCTTTGTCAATGCAATAATATCAGCTGTTAACGGTGCCATCAGAGCATGGAACTGGTTTATCGATCTATTGCCGAGCGATATTGCTAGCACGTTAGGTTTGGGTAAAGGTACTGAATTCCAACATAGAACTTCGATTACAAGTGATCTATCAGCTATGAAAACAGTCATTAACGCTGTTGTCGGAGAAACTCCAGAAGATTACTGGGAAGCACCTAAAATGGATATGAAGTCTTATGGTACAGCTTGGGATACTGGATATAATTGGGGAGCAAATTTATTTAACGGATCTGACAAACCAAGCACAGGAAAAGATCCACTTCAGGATATAATAGACGGTTTGCAAGGTGCTATGAGCCCACTCCAAGATAGCGGAAAAGATACAGCAGGGAATACAGCTAAAATGGCTAAATCCATGGATGCCACCGAAGAAGATTTAAAATACCTTCGAGACATTGCAGAACGAGATGTAATTAATCGTTTCACAACTGCAGAAGTAAAAGTAAATGTGAAAAACGATAATCACATCAATAATGAAATGGATTTAGACGGCGTTATCGATCACTTTGGAGAAAAATTAGAAGAGACGTTAGTTTCTGTCGCGGAAGGGGTGCAATAGATGGCATATAGTTTTTTCTTGGACGGTGTACAGTATCCTGTTGCCCCTTCTAGCCTAGATACGAAAATCAACAATCAGAATAAGACTATTACCTTGATTAATGAAGGGGAAGTTAATCTGCTTAAAAAAGCCGGTCTAACTGATATTTCATTCGACTTGTTACTACCAAACTCGCAATATCCTTTTGCAGTGTATCCAGAGGGTTTTCAGCCTGCCAGCTATTATCTTGAACAATTAGAAAAGCTAAAAGTAGATAAGAAGACTTTCCAATTTATCGTCTCTCGTTTAAAACCGAGTGGCGATTTATTATTTGACACGAATCTAACTGTTTCATTGGAGGATTACGTCATTAAGGAAAGTGCAGATGATGGGTTCGATATAATTGTTCCTGTTAGTTTAAAGCAATTCCGACCGTTTGGAACAAAAGTAATCGAAATTAAAAAGAATACTGCTGCACAATCAACGTCAGCTAAACCAGTTGCAACGGTTAAGAATTCAAGGCCAGCAACTAAAGAAATCCCTAAATCTCATAAAGTCGTGAAAGGTGATACGTTGTGGGCTATATGCAAGAAAAATTATGGGAAAGCAACTAAAGCTATGACAGATGAGTTAGCAGCTAAAAACGGTATAAAGAATCCGAATCTCATCTATCCCGGGGACGTGATTAAGCTTTGATTGAACTAATAATTCAAAACGGATCGAAATTAATGCAACCTGCTGTCGAAGAAGGGATTGTTTGGGAAACATTCCGAAAAGGCGCGCCCGGAAAACTTACTTTTAAAGTGGTTAAAGATGAGGCTTTAACATTTGAAGAAGGGAATGCTGTCAGTTTCAAAAAAGATGGCAAGAATATTTTCTTTGGATTTGTTTTCACCAAAAAACACGATAAGAACGGACTTATCAATGTGACAGCATATGATCAATTGCGTTATTTGAAAAATAAAGACACGTATGTTTATACCAATAAAACAGCTTCCGAATTTATAAAAATGGTTGCATCTGATTTCCGTATGAACATCGGAACCATTGAAGATACAGGATACAAGATTGCCAGCAGAGTAGAAGACAATAAGACCTTGTTTGATATGTTTCAAAATGCTCTTGATTTGACGTTAGAAAATAAAAAGAAAATGTTCATCCTATATGACAATTTCGGTAAGTTGACTCTGAGAGACATCGAAAAGATGAAATTAGATATTTTGTTAGATGAAGAAACTGGAGAAAACTTTGACTACACTTCTTCCATCGATTCTAATACTTACAATAAAATTAAACTTTCTTATGAAAACGAGGAAAAAGGGAAGCGAGAAATCTATATTGCACAAGACGGCAACCACATGAACGAGTGGGGCGTCTTGCAATTCTTTGACACAATCAAAGAGAACACGAACGGGAAAGCGAAGGCAGATGCTTTGTTAGCGCTATATAATCGAAAAACACGAAATTTGAGTATGAAGAGAGCGTTCGGGAACATTTATTTCCGTGGAGGCAACATGCTAGTCGTACGTATGAATTTAGACGATATCAAGGTAATGAACTATATGATTGCGGAAAATGTTAAGCATACATTCATTGAAAGCGAGCATTATATGGACCTCACATTGATTGGCGGTGATTTCGTTGCGTAATATGAACGATATTCTCAAGTTATTTAAAATAGCGGCAAAAGAAGCTATAGAAGCATCTGATCCTACTGCCGTTCAATTCGGTGAAGTAACTAGTGTTGCCCCGTTGGAAATATTGGTAGAACAAAAGAAACCTCTGACTATGGCCCAACTAGTATTAACTCGTAATGTTCGGGATTATGAGATTGAAATGACTGTAGAACACGCAACAGAAGTAGGCAATGGACCAGATGCACATACCCATGAATACAAGGGCAGGAAGAAATTCATTGTCCACAATGCACTTAAAATGGGTGATAAAGTGATGCTCATTAAAATGCAAGGCGGACAAAAGTATATTGTCTGGGATAAAGAGGTGGGTGTATGATTCCTAAAGTTAATGATGAACTTATCGCAGATTTCGAGGAAGCGGTCGAACAACCTTCCAAAACATATAAATTGGACTTAGAGAGAAAACGGGTTATCGGTTATGTGAATGGACGTGAAGCAATTGAACAATTCATCTACAAAGTCCTTAGTACAGAACGATATGAACATTTAATTTATTCGTGGGATTACGGCGCTGAAAACGCAAAACTTTTCGGGCAACCAATTCCCTATGTTTATTCCGAACTTAAAAGATTAATAACAGAAGCATTGACACAAGACGATCGTATCGAAAGTGTGGATGCTTTTTCTTTTTCCCATTTTAAGAATAAAGTTGCAGTTAGCTTTATCGCCCATACAACTGAAGGTAAAATCGCGATAGAGAAGGAGGTGGAAATTTAATGTTTGAACATATAGAGCAAGAACAACTACTCGAAGATGCTCTTAACAACGTCAGAACAGATGTAGATAAACGTGAAGGAGCCATAATCTTCGATGCATTATCGCCTTCTTCTATTCAGGCAAAAGAGCTTTATATCGCAATGGACGGTATGATTCTTGAAATGTTTGGGGATACGGCTTCCCGTGAGTTCTTGATCAAATTAGCTAGAGAACGAGGCATTGTCCCTAATCCAGCTACGCCTGCAATTTTAAAAGGTGAGTTTAATATAGACGTACCGATTGGTGCGCGATTTAATTTAGAGGAATTAAATTACGTCGTTACCGAACGAATAGGTCCAGGTGTATTTAAAGTAGAAAGCGAAACGTTGGGTGATATAGGGAATTCAAGGTTTGGAACTCTTATACCGATTGAATATATCGACGGTTTAACTAGTGCCAAAATCACCGAATTGCTTATTCCTGGTGAAGAAGAGGAAGAAACAGAATCCTTAAGAAAACAATACTTAGACAGTTTTGACTCTCAAGCTTTTGGGGGAAATCGCAAAGATTACAAAGAAAAAGTCCACAAGTTGCCAGGTGTTGGAGGAATAAAGATATATCGAGCTTGGCAAGGTGGTAGTACCGTAAAGTTAGTCATCATGGACGCATTATATAAACCTCCATCCCTAACATTATTGGATGAATTGCAGACAGCTATTGACCCTCTTGGAAATCAGGGGGAGGGGTTAGGAATTGCTCCGATTGGACATGTCGTATCCATATTTGGAGTTGATGAAGTCCCGGTTGACGTTACATTAAACATCACTTACCAAGATGGATATTCATGGCCAGACATTGAGTTAGCTACTCATGACCTAATCGATGAATATTTTTTAGAGTTGAAAAAGGAATGGGAAGATTCTACTTTTACGGTTGTTCGGATTTTACAATTTGAAACACGTATTTCGGAACTAGAAGGTGTTGTTGATATCCAAGACACTTTAATTAATGGTCTTCCTCAAAATCTTATTTTAGACGATGATTGCATACCAGCTAGAGGTGAGGTAGTTGGATAATTTATACGATGAAATCGACTTGTATCCTTTACTTCCTCCTACAGTAAATGAATTTGAAGAGTTCAAAGAGATTACCAAGGCTCAAAGCGCAGAATTTAATCGTATACGGATTCATTTAATTGGCATATTTAACGATCGTTTTGTAAGTGATGCTACAGAGCATGGAGTTCGACGATGGGAAAAAGTATTAAAACTTCAACGCAAGAGTACAGATACTTTAGAAGAACGAAAATTCCGTATCTTAGCAAAAATGAATAATAAGTTGCCGTATACGTTAAGAGCTCTGGTTCAGCGTTTAAATGCACTGTGCGGGGAAGGGAACTTTCAAGTGTTTTTAGATGCTAATGCGTATGAACTAGACTTTGAATTTTACCAAAGAATTACGGATGTAAAATTATTGAAGGACACGATGGAGGAAATGATTCCAGTTAACTTGGCATTAGATTATAACTACGTCATTCGAGTACCTGGTATTGTTGTTATACCAAAAGCTCATTTTTACCCAGTATTATATCCTATCTGCGGATTAACAGTTGTTACGAACTATGAAAAAGGAACATCAGATAAAGTAACTGGAGAAGGAAAATTAAAAGGATATGCGTACGAGGTACCGTATGTTGCAAGCGATATGTCCGTTACTTATTAGAGAGGTGAGGAAATGCAAGTACATGAGCGATTAATAAATATAATGTATAGCGCCATTCTTACAAACGTGAGAAGAGGGCGTTTTTTAATTGGTGGAATAGAAAGCGATTTCGACGTTTTTGGGACTGAAATATTAGGCAATATCATTCGTGTTAAATTTTATATTGACTCTTACTTTGGTCCAGTTACCCATGCAGTATTATTAGATCATGACAATGTCATTTTGATAAGTGGGAATGTCAATTTTAATAAAGAAAATGACGGTTTTATGTATGTATTTGATATTCCTGTTATTTCAGAAGAGGTGAGAGCATGAACGAGAACGCTTATACGTTAATAAACTTTGTAGACCATATATTAAAAATAGATGAGAATAGTGAATTTATTCCTAAGCGCGATGATAGTGGCAACGTGATTATTAATAAAATCACAGGACGTCCAGAGCTAGTTGCAGAGCAAGAGGGTACACGTTTAAATGCTATTAATATGAATCATATGGACTTAGGTATTTATAGCGCTCATGAATTAATTGTCACTTTACAAAAACTGGTGCTACGCCTTCAACTTCAACTAGAACTAGACGGACGCGCACCAGGCAATAGCGGATCATTCGCCGATACGTTCGACGGCACGCCAAATAAATTGATTAGGCAAACTGCATCTGCAACGTTAACTGCACCGAGAGCATCTGGCACTACAGTATTAAATGTTGACGCAACAGAAGGATTTAAAGCATTTACGCAAGTCACAATTTACGATGGTGCGAACAGCGAAGATACGCTAATAACAGACGTTACTGCATCTACGATTACCGTCCAACCATTAGTTAACGACTACGTAAAAGGTGCGGTGATTGCTCGTAGTAATGCCGTTATCGAAGACAGTCAATTGGTCGTCGGTAGTTGGGGTACGTATGATATCAGTTTAGGGGAGGTGGTTTAAATGGCAGAATGGGCACGTTTAAAAAGTTTTAGTCAGTATGAATACGGTTTATTTACCGCAACTTCAACAATTTTCAATTTTGATGATTATGAATATCGAGTAATAATCAAAGGTACAGCCACAGTAAGTGTTTTGTTCTCTATTATACGCTCGTCAGGAAATTATTTAGTACATGAACAAAATAAGACTGTAACTACGAGTGGAACTGCTATTAACATTTCGCGGTCATGGTTTTCTGAAAATTTTAGTAGTGTTATTCCACGAGTTTATGAACTTAATAACCGAATTGCGGAAGCGTGGATTGAAAGACGTAGCTTAAGTGGCGAAACAACGCCTCCAGAACCTTTAGATCTAGTAACAGTTATAAGTGGAATACCTACAGCTAGTAGTGGCACTTTTAGAGTAGCTTCTGGAGTTACCGCAGAGGATGTTTCAATAACAAATATAACAGCTGCTATTAAAAAAGATACAAAAACAGGAATTCTATATTACGAAGATACCGCACGCCTTAATAATACCCATTTACGTGGCTACCCTTTTGATTATTTTGGACATTATGGGACCATATTGACAGGTAAAACGATAAACGGAAAAGCGCTAGACCTTAGTATATTCTATGACAAAGAAGAGAGGTCATTCGGTTTACGCTTCCCTATTGACGAAAGTATGATAGGCGGGCGAATACCTTCGTTACTGTATAATAGTGCAACTGAATATTTAAATGTCAATTTTAAATTCGGCTCTAATGGATCTTGGAAACCGATTGAATACGTAACGTCGGCAACGTCTTTAGTTAGTGCCGATTGGTTTAACCAATCACCAACGTTAAATCTTAACACCCCAAACAGCACAACACTATACGAAAACGACACGTTTTTAATCGACGGCACAGCCAAAGACGCCGACAACGGAAATATCGTCAACGTCTGGTATCAACTCAACACTGGTACAGCAAGGGCTATTCAAACTCGTATCAGTGATGGCAGTCCAATTGAATTTAGCGAGCAGTTGACGTTTAAAGCGGGCAAGTTGTATCTTCCTAACGGTACGGCATTGACAGGCGCTTTGGCAGATGGCGTTTCTCATAAACTAAAAGTCTGGGCAGAGGATAATCAAGGCGGAAAATCAACGGTTGCCGAACGTACTTTTTATGTCGTGCCAAATCGTGCACCTAGCCTTACTGTCGACCCGATCGAATCCCTATCCGATTTAATCAATGCAGACAAGGTTACTTTCAGCGGTGAAACGTTTGATTTGGACGGCAATGACGTCATAGTCCGCTATCGCATCGACAATGGCATCAACACCGAAATTCACAATGGACCACCAGGCAGATGGTCATTTGATTTTCCGTTATCCAAATTAAAGGACGGAGAGAACTCGATTGTTGTAGAGGTTGTTGACACATACGATTTCAAGTTTTCAAAGACGATTAAACTAAATAAAGCATTTATCTCAACACCTTTATCGCAATCTGTACAACGGTATAAAATCACGCCACCGTCCGGATCCGCAAAAGGTGTTTTATTGTGGATTCAAAGAGAAGAAACTCAAACGGTATCAGCGGAAATTAGCATGACGAATGGAACGGGACAAGAGTCATATAGCGCAATGACGTTATCAAATACAGCACCAGTTTCATTGGGTATTGTGGAAGACCAATTCCAGTTCCAAGCGGATTCTGCGAAAGAAAATATAAATGTGAAACTAGATATTAGCGGTACTGGTGCAGTAACTCTTATAAGTGGGGTGTTGAGCTAATGAAAATACGTAAAAGATTACCGGACGGAACTTTTGGACCCTTGGAAGAAGTGTTTCCTACCCAGATTGATGAAACTGTATTAATGATGCTCGAGGCGCTTGCGGGGCAACAGGAACAGATTATTCAGTTGCAAGAAGAAATTGAAGTATTGAAAGGAGGGAAAGCATAATGGTATATCCTTACATGATTCCAGTGTACGCACTATTAGTTAAAGCAGGTAGTAGAGAGATTGATAAGTTGCCAGAGCAATATCAGATTCCAGTGGCTGAATATTTAGCGGCGCAGGTAGAAGCTTAAAGGAGATGAAGTTTACTATGGAATTTTTCAACGATTTTCTTCACCAAACATTAATTCAACATCTGATAAAGTATTGGTATTTATGGGGATCCTTTGTTTTGATCTCTTTTTTAATTTTGTTCATCATTAATAGAAAGAACCCTAAAATTTAGGGTTCTGGTTCCGGTTCTATATTAAGACAAAAATTAATAAATTTTATTCCAAAACTAGATACCGAAACATATTGATTAACTGGACTGGTCCCTGTTCTGGTTTCAGCCATGTAGGTCGATTGGAGCAATCCTAGCATTTCAAGTCTTGCTACTGCCCCTTCTTTTACAGCTGGATCAGCATCAGGAAAATCAATAGCATATCCAGTATGGTTATTTGACATGCTTAACAATACATGAAATTCGAAGAAAGTAATCGAAGTCAACGTGTCTAATAACATTTGTCTTTCATCATAATTCTGTTTTACAGTAGGGTTTTGCAACATGCTGATAAAAAAATTCTTTAAATAAATTCTTTTGTGATCTGACGATTCTCTTTCAACTTCATCATTTATCCGTTCTATTAATGCTATGAGACTATCTTTGTCGTGAGCTTCAACGGAAGGAAGTCGGTCTTCCAACCTTGAAATCTGTGCGGATAATTCTTGGTAAAATGATTCAAGTCGTTTGAATCGTTTTTCTTGTTTAACAGAAAAATAAGAACTGGCTAAAGCTCCACCAATATACGGTACCAATTGAAGTCCAGTTTGAACGGTGATTTCTAGTTTTTCTTTATTAGTTAGTTTATCGTCCATATTTTCACCCCGCTTTCTTAAATTGATTTTCACATATAAAGCGAGACTTGAATAGATGATAATCGCAAAGAAGGATATCTAACTTTTTTTTGTCGAATAGTGGATGAAAGAGAGGGGGTGCATTATGTATTTAAAAGTTGAATATATTTATGGTCCAATAAACGATATTAAAGAAAATATAGTTATGGTTAACGCAGATATCGATGAAGATACATCTTACGAAGAAGTTAATCGCATTTTAAAACCGCTAATAGGCAAACAGACTGGGCATTACGAGATTAAAATTATGAGCTACGGCGAAGCTATTTAAGCATATCCATATGGGTGTGTTTTTAATATGGAAAATGAGGACGTCCATTGGGCGTTCTTTTGTTTTTACTCCGGAAATAGACCTTTTACTATCAATAAAATTATTAATTCTCCGATAACAATATTATAGAGTTAGTTCGGATTAAAGGAGATATTTTAATTGGATATTGTAGAATTAGTGAAGAAGATCAACCAATGCATTGAGAATTTGGATTTAGTAAGCGCTAGAAGATATATCGAGGGAAATCTAGAATCACTTAATCAGAATAAACATCTCCTTCGAGGCAATGCTAGGTCTTTGTTAGAATTTATAACAAAACGAACTGATGCAGGAATTATTCCTTTAAATCGTAGGGAAATGAATGTGATTTATTCTATAAATTCATATGCTTCTAAATTTGATTTAAGAGGACTAAAGTTATCTATCAAAAACAATGCTAACTTATTAATGAGAGAAGATGTGAAACAATATTTAAATGAAGATGCAAAAACTCTGCTAGAGGGATTTAATGCAATTCGTAAAGTTGAATAATTTATTTGTTTGAACGCTCCTTGTGGGCGTTCTTTTATTTTGCAATGTAATTAGGGGGAATGGGGATGACGGAGGGAGCTAGACCGTCTATGTACGAAACAGTTAGAGATCATGAAAATGACCTCAAGGAACATCGTGAGCGAATAACCACGCTTGAGGATATTACAATGGCTCTGAAAGAATCAGATAGACAACATGATGAGCGTCTCAACAAGTTAGAAGACAATGCAGTTAAGCTCGAAAACACAATCATGGTAGAGAATCGGGAAACCCGGAATACCATGAAAGAGCAAACGGAAAAGTTGTTTGGGATTGTAGAGAAAGCCATGGGTTATCAGTCTAGTGAAGCGGAATATCGTCATGAACAGAAGATGGCCAAGATCAATACATGGGCGAATGTCTTTTTGAAAATCATAGGTGGATTGACCGCTGTAGGTGGCATCGGGTATTTAATCATACAACATTTTTTAAATCAGGTAGGAGGAAACTAGTATGAAAATCAACTGGAAAGTAAGGTTCAAGAATCCATATTTTTACGCAGCTTTAATCTTGGCAATTGTAGCACCTATCGGAGTATCCTTTGGAGTTAATCTAGGGGATCTAACTTCTTGGCCGATGGTATGGGATATAGCAAAAAAGGCAATTCTAACACCTCATCTAGTCATTACAGTATTTATTGCTCTAGTGGCTTTTTTAATTGACCCAACTACAAAAGGCATCGGTGATAGTCCTCAAGCTTTGAGATACAAAAAGCCAAAGGAGTGATAATTAAATGACCTTTATCGACCAACTGGCTGTTTATGCAGTAAAACACGGAAGTACTCATGGAGTGCTTCCATCTCTAATAATAGCGCAAGGAATTTTAGAGAGTGGATCCGGAACAAGCGAACTAGCGAAGAATGCTAATAATCTTTTTGGAATTAAAAAAGGTACTGGTTGGACCGGAGAAGTTTATTCAAAATGTACGGGTGAATACGACAAAAGCGGTAAGTACTTTGAAATCAATGCAGACTTTAGAAAATATCCTTCATTTGAAGGCGCTGTAATTGATCTGTGTAATAAATACGCTAATGGGATACCAGGAGAAAAAACAAACCGTTATGCTGCAGTTATTAATGAAAAGGACTATAAACGTGTAACTCAAGCAGTCTATGCAGCTGGATATGCTACGGACCCTAAATATCCATCGAAATTGACAAGCATTATTGAGAAAAACAATCTAACCAAATATGACAAGGAAGTGATCCAATTGGTTAAAATATATTTAGATGCAGGACATGGCGGTAGTGATCCAGGTGCAGTTGGCAATGGATTAAAAGAGAAAGATATAACACTAACATTAGCAAAGCGTGTGGAAGCATTGCTCAGAAATTATCAAGATGTACAAACAAAAATGAGTCGAACAAGTGACACTTATCCTTCTCTTGCTGACCGCACAAATGATGCGAATAAATGGGGCGCTGATTTCTTTATGTCCTTCCATGTTAACGCAGGAGGCGGTACTGGATACGAGGATTTTGTTTATCCAGGCAGTTCAAAATCAATTTCCTATCAAAGTATTATCCATGCTGAAATCATAAAGAATATAGGTGGCTTAGTAAACCGTGGTAAGAAGCAAGCTGATTATCATGTGCTTCGAGAAACAAAAATGCCTTCAATATTAACCGAGTGCGGTTTCATAGATAGTTCATCCGATGCTGCATTGTTAAAACAAGATGAATTTATCAATGGACTAGCACAAGGTCATGTAGATGGATTAGTAAAAGCATTTGGATTAAAGAAAAAGGAGGGAACTGAAATGGCAGAACAAAAATTAACCGAAGCACAAGAGGCTATTCGGCAAGAAGCTATTCGACTAAAAATCACAGATGGTAATGATCCATTCCGAATGGTTAATCAGTTTTATGCTTGGGCAGTTACGATTCCACAAGCTCAGAAGATTGAACAACTTGAAAAACGTATTGCAGAACTAGATAAGAAATTGAAATAATATTACTCCCTGCTACTTGATGTAGTGGGGCTTTTTTTATTTGTCCCAAATTTACTTATTGTAAAATCAAACGAATGTTCGTATAATAAATAAAAAGGAGGGAACGGATGTGCGTATAAATATTTTGAAGTGTTGGGATCGTGGTCAACTGGCGGATATGATTTATCTTAAAGACAATGGGAAAATAAGCAAAAGGCGAGTTAAGGTATTAATTGTTGGTGAGCATACATTTAAAGCATATTGCTTTTTAAGAAATACCAAAAGGACTTTTAAGATAAATAATGTACTCGCATTTGTTCCTGTCATTAAAAAGGAGCGAGAAGTGATATGATGCTCGAATTATTTTTTGATGAGGTAGCAAATTCATCTAAATATGGATTAGATCCTCGTAGAAATATTAAATGGGGTACATCGATGATGCTTCCTGAACATGTAAAAATGCTAAGGGAATATTATAGTGAGCAAAAGAAAGCTCCTCGTCCTGTTTTAAGCAGTTTTGATTTAGATATCCTTCAAGAAAACATCCAACTAGCAATGAAAAGAGATGTGGATGTAAAAATTATGACGTGGGAAGATGGCCTTATTGAATCGCACATCGGAAAAATAACATGGATAGATCTACAAAAACGGATGATCGAAATAGAAGATGTGTATAAAGCATTTGTGCTTCAGTTCGATATTATAGTAGACGTGACTATTATAGAATGAGGTGTTTTAATGAATGAAGAACAGAAAGAAAAATTAAACGAACTAGTAGATATCTTAAAAGATAAAGCACCAAAAGAAGTGATTCTAGGGGCAATCGAGGAAATACAAAATATGAATAATGACCAAGTAGAAGGATTAGTGTTCATGTGTGAACTATTTAATAAGTACGATATAGATGAAATCTTATTTGAAGAAACCACCAACCAATAATGGAAGGTGGTTATTTTTAATCCTATGATTGGATAATTGTAGTGTTTAGGCTCGCTATTTTTGATTTTGAATCGTAACTATGAAATCGAAATGTGAAGAACTACTTTACAAATATTTTACATACGAATAAAAAGGCTTTTTACTAATCATCTCGAAATATATATAAAAGCGAGGTGATCTTATGAGTGAATTTGTCGTTAGATTAGAATACAGAGATGGACGAATAAAAGAAATTAAATCGCAATCAAGACCTACAAAAATAAATGCAGGAGTTATCAAGATTGGCAAAGAGTTCTTTAATTTAGCATACGTTGACAGGTATTTGGTAAACGGAAATAGACCATTATGGTAAATAGAAACCACCATCCAGTAAAATGGGAAGGTGGTTTTATTTGATTAACTTATTGATTTGTAAAACATGTTTTACAACATCATTTTAGGTTTTACATAAAAATCACAGTAATCACAAAAAAACCACAAAAAATCTGAAACAAGGCGAAAATATACGAAAACAGTATAATAGCAAAAGCGATAGAAATGTTGTTATAATAGGACTTGAGAAATATAACGAAAGCAGGCGAAACCATGAACGCATACGATGAATATATGCAAGGAATAGTAAAACCAATGAGAAGTGAATTAACAAATGCTGGATTTAAAGAATTAGTGACACCAGAAGATGTACAAGACCATATGGCAAAAGCAAATGGTGTTTCTTTAATCGTCGTAAATTCAGTATGTGGTTGTGCAGCAGGACTAGCAAGACCAGCAGTAATCGCAGCAGTGGAAGAATTAGAAGTGAAACCGGATCATTTAGTGACAGTATTTGCTGGACAAGATCAAGAAGCAACTGCAACGATGAGAGGTTACTTTGAAGAAGTGCCACCAAGCTCTCCATCTATTGCAATTTGGAAAGATGACCAATTGGCTTATTTTATCCCACGCGAACAAATCGAAAGCAATTCGATGGAAACAATTAAAGATCATCTTTCTGGTGTTCTTACACAAATTGTTTCTTCATGAAAACAGTCATAACTACTGCTGGTCGTACGAATGATCTTTTTATTCAAAAGGCTAAGGAAATTGCAAGTGAACTAACTTTGTCATATGTTAACCGGCAAAAGAAGTCTACGCAAAAATTGCAACAAGAGCAGCAGTCGAATGTATTAGTCGTTAGTAAGGAGAGATTAGAACTGTATGTTTACGGTTCTACTACTCCTTTTTTCTTTCACCCAAATTCTGCATCATTTCGGATGAAGCGTATATTGAATGGAGAAAAAGACTTACTTTTAGAAGCGTTGGATTTACAAAAAGGAGACCGCTTTTTGGATACAACTGCAGGGTTATGTTCGGATAGTATACTAGCATCGTATGCAGTTGGAGAAAACGGGGTAGTAGATGCTTGCGAAAAAGATGCGATGATTGCTTATGTAGTGGGGCATGGACTAGAAGTGTATGAAACAGAAAGTATGGAATTGCAAGAAAGTATGCGGCGTATTCACGTCATTCATCAAGATGCAGTGGACTATTTAAAACGAATGGATGCTAATTCCTATGATGTGGTTTACATGGATCCTATGTTTGAAGAAGTTATTGAAGAGTCATCAAACTTCCGAACACTTCGAGCAGCTGGTGTGCATGAATCTTTGTCCGATGAATGGATAGAGGAAGCAAAACGTGTAGCGAAAAGGCGAGTAGTTCTAAAAGCTCATTTCAGGTCACCAATGTTTGAAAAATATAAGTTTCAGCAGTTAACAAGATTAACATCTAAATTTCATTACGGCATAATTGACATATAAAAAAGCTGTCGCAACTGACAGCTTTTTTATTAATGTGTAAAGTTAAGTGACGTTAAATATCCCAATAAAAATAAAAATCCGATACCAATAATTAAATCTGCGTCCATAGTGACTTTCCTCCTTACTTTAAAAAAGCTACTGAATGTCTACACTTTTTATTGTACAATGAATACATAGAAGAAGAAACCTTTTGTTCGTAAAATCGTTACGATATAGTAGGAAGCTTTAGAAATTTAGTCAAAATTGAAGGTGATAATGGATGAAAAAATGGTTGCAAAAGACGATTATTATTACGGTCGCTTTCTTAACATTTGGACTTATATCTCCTAACCATCTTATTTGGGAGCAACTGTTAGACAACAAAAATCCGACGAAATCCATTGCTTCGGATGCGAATACGAGAGAATTTGAACAAGTTTCGATTATAGACTCTCTTGATTCACCAAATTTAAGTGAAACGATTTCAATAGCAGCTAGAGAACAGGCATACATAAAATTTGGCAATCGAATTGGACCAGTTATACAAGATGAATTTGATGATGTAATTTTCCCTCGAATACAAGAAGTAATAGATACAACTATTGCTAAAGTAGAAAGTGGAAAAGTAGCGAATCTATCGATTTCAGAACATCCTTCTGGAGAATACCATGAAAAAATATTTCATATTTACAATGAAGATACGAAAAAAGATTTTATTCGATTTCATGTAAGAACCGATAAAAAGCCACAGGATGGTTATTACTTTAACTTTCATTATCACCTAGCAGAAGATAATTATTCCAAACACTATGCATTAGGTGAGATTTTTTGGTCAAAAAATACACCACCAAAATGGTTATCCTAAACACTCGTAAAAATTACGAGTGTTTTTTTATTGGAAAACATTCATATAACAACGTCTCTATGAATTCTAACCATTGTTTTTGTTGTCGATTAGTCTAACGAAAAATCATGTATAAAAGCATGTACCCCAAATTGTACCCCTTCCATCATTATAGAGAAGGGAAGAAAGGCAAAGAGCCTGTCTTTCATGTAACGCCAAAAGCAGAATCCATTAAAGACTTACGTCTTAAAATAAAAGAGAAGGCATGAAAGAACCTCACTCTAAGTAAGGAAGAATGGATTAGACAGGTCATAAGAGGCAAAGTGAATTACTATGTCACCATCATTACGGCGAAAAAAGAAAATGAAGAATTAGGTCTTTAAAGTCATTGTATAACTCGATGTGTTCGAAGAACCTTGAAAGAATTGGATGGATATATAAGAAGAAGGTTGAGAGTAGCCTTTATTCACAAACATCCATCTCAGAGAAAAAGGATAAAGATGCAAAGTATGTGGAATAATGCATTCTTTCTTAAAATCAATCTCATTCCGACCTACTGGTTGTTTCTAAATATAGCCTATGAATACACGAAAGAACGGTACATGGATGACTTAACAAAGAAATCTAAACGCGATATAGAGAATAGAATTAGATGTGCAGAAGAAAAAGGTGAGGAGTATTATTCTCCTCATCGTCTTCGTAAGATGCAAAATGCCTGGAATGCATCTTCTTGATAATATATGTAAACATATAGGTAAGCCGTATGCCTTAATAATGCACGTACGGTTTGATAAGGGGGAAGCCATGAGAATAGTTTCCCTACTTTATTATATGCAATGAAAGTAGCTAATGTTATGTGTTAATTTTCACAAGTATGGAAGACTAGAAAATGCAGCATAAGCTAGCGTTATTTTTTATGTCATTGCTTTTAGACCATTCTTTGTAAGAGGGGCATTGCGGTTTAATCAGTAGCAAGACATAGATATTGTATCTTGGGACCAAACATTGTAATGCATAACAATCGTCAATATTGATGCACAAATGCCTAAAACAAACCAATCTATTTACCTGAGGAAATAACTATGCGAGAAGAATACAGTGGAATTGAGGATAATCAAGAGTATATAAAATCTAAAAATGAAGGCTTAGATTTTTTAGATGATATCAAAGCCAGTGCTTATAACTTAGACAACCTCGATATGGAATTTGAACTAGAAGACATAGAAGAAGATATCAAAGAAACAAAAGGTGGTAAAGATAAGTAACCAATAATGTGAATATGACTAAAAAACATCAATGGAACATAAAGTGTTGTAACTTTTTTCTTTTATATTGAAGGAATACTTCTTCTTTTGTCGAATTTTGGATGAAAGAGGAGGGATATAAATGGCAGAACCAAAATGTCCAAGTTGTAATATTCAAGGTTTAGAACACATTGTTTCGTCAGATAGTCATGAAGAATCAGAAGCTGGGACTCCTTGGTTTAATATTGCACATTGTAATAAATGTGGGCATGTTTACGGTGTATTTAATAAATTTTCACTAAGTTCACCAAGTGTAATAGAAGATTTACTGTAAATGAAAAGACAAAGGAACGTCCACATGGACGTTCTTTTTTTGAAAAAGAAAGAGAGAAAAGGGGGATGTGTGAATGACACTGGAGGGGAACACAATGGATATTTGGCAAGATGCAGTAAACAAAAGACTTGATGGTCATGACGTCTTAATCCAGCAAATACGAGACCAACAGCTATTAGATGGCCACGATATAAAAAATCTAAAAGAGGACACTAAAGAAATTAAAGATGATACGAAATGGACACGTCGAGCTATAACGAATTCCTTTATTATCGGGATTATTGGTGGAGCTGTAGCAATTTTTTATGCTGCATTACAATTAGGTTTATTAAGAACGCTTGTATTGGATGTTGATAAGTTCATGCAGAAATTTTATGGAAAAGATGGAATCTAAACACACATTACTTGGAGGAATAGGCTATGAGAGCAATGGTGATTGATAGGTATGGGGAAGTTCCAATGCGCTTGGCAGAAGTGCCCACACCTGAAATTGGTGAATATGAGGTACTCGCAGAAATTCATGCAGCAAGTATTAATCCTGTTGATTTTAAGATACGCGATGGGAAAGTGAAAATGTTAGTTAAATACAAAATGCCTCTTATCTTAGGGAATGACTTTTCCGGTGTCGTTGCAAAGGTTGGCGCTAAAGTGACTCGTTTTAAAGTTGGTGACGAGATATATGGACGTCCACGTAAGAGTAAAATCGGCACTTTTGCTGAATATATCGCTATTCACGAAGATGACATCGCCTTAAAACCTAAAAATTTGAGCTTAGAAGAAGCTGCATCGATCCCACTAGTTGGGTTGACTTCATATCGAGCCCTAGTAGATATTTTACAATTACAAAAGGGACAAAAAATTTTAATTCATGCTGGGTCTGGTGGAGTCGGTACCTTTGCTATTCAACTAGCCAAATTAATGGGTGCCACTGTTACAACGACACGACAGCCAGTGTAGCTGGTGCGAATTTAGTGAAATCTCTTGGAGTAGATGAAATTATTAATTATAAGTTAGAAAAATTTGAAGTGATACTGAAAAACTTTGATGCGGTATATGAAACACTTGGAGGCGATATACTCGAAAAATCATTCGAAGTGATAAAAAGCGGAGGAAAAAATGTTTCTGTGTCGGGTTTACCGAATGCTCGCTTTGGTAAAGAATATGGTTCCGGATATTTCAAAACTTTATTGTTTTCAGTGGCAAGTAATAAACTTACAAAACTTGAAAAAAAGCATAATGTTCAATATACATTTCTGTTTATAAAGCCAAGTGGAGAACAATTAAGTATCATCACAAGCTTTATTGAGACTGGTAAAATCAAACCCATAATTGATAGAGTTTTTCCTTTTGTAGATGCTCAAAAAGCGATGGAATATGTGGAGTTAGGAAGGGCCAAAGGGAAAATAATATTAAAAATCAGATAGTTGGTAAACGAAAGTTTTTCACCTTTTCTTCTTAAAATTCTATAAAGTCACTCTCTTTTAATCAATCTTTATTCTAAAGTTACAAATGATCTTCAACGAACGGTTGCTTCGCTTTAATGAAATAACCAAAGCCTAAATTCTCACTTTTAATACCGGGAATTTAGGATTTTTATATTATGATTTCCTTAACGTTGTAAATCCTCATTTTCTTGACGCTACCCCAAGAGGATAGAATTGTATGATAGGTGAGTGTTACAAAATCGATGAGCATAAACGTCAAATTTATTATTATGACCCTTTTAGAGTGAGAAATGATAGCGCTTATTACAATGCAAGGCGTCATTGATAGAGAATTCGAGAAAAACCTAGCATTGAGGTAAAGTGAATGGATATAGAGGACCAAATTACCAACTAAATTTCAATTTTTTTAAGGTAAAATATAAATATGAGAAACCGAAGATCTCCCTTCGTAATTCTCAACAATTTCATAACGAGATTGGAGCCCCACTGTTGAAGAAGTGGGGCTTTTTTAATTTGAAAGAAACCTTGTTGAAAGGTTCACCACAGAAAGATACAAATAAATTTTTTATTTACGAGATAAATTCCCTTACCATTTATTAATCTCCGCATAACCTATTAATAGTAATAGGAAAGGAGGGGAAGAAAATGTCTGGATATGGCGGAGGCGAATATGGTGGATACGGCGGATACGGTAATAACGGGTCTAGCTTCGTGTTGATTGTAGTGTTGTTTATCCTACTTATTATTGTGGGAGCAAGTTTTATGAGATACTAAAAAATAAGATGTAGATTAAGAGAAAGTTTCAGCTTTGCCGACATCACTTTTTAGTCATTGGGTATATATTGTCCACTGTACCTAACGACCTTAAAAAAATGGTGAGTAAGAAAGTTTAAAACATTAGATGTTTTCCCATTTTGTATCTCCTCTTCTAAAGAATCGACCTTCTCATAAGTGAGTTGGTCGCTTCTTTATTTGTCCAAAAATAAACATCATAATTACAGTTTTGAAAACATTAACTGGAATTTTAAACTAAATGTACTTTGTCAAAGATACCTCACCAAAATGGTTATCCTAAAAACGAAGGAATGTCTCTCTTTTGGAGGGCATTTTTTGATATAATAGTGGGAAGTATAGAAATTGAAAATGAGGTTATCAAATGGAACAGTATTTAACGTTATGTAAACATATTATGGAACATGGTGTCGAGAAAGGGGATCGCACCGGAACGGGAACGAAAAGTGTCTTCGGATATCAAATGCGGTTTGATTTAGCGGAAGGTTTTCCTTTAATGACAACGAAAAAAACAGCTTTTCGATTAGTTGTGAGTGAATTATTATGGTTTATCAAAGGAGATACGAATGTCAAATCCTTAATTGAAGTAAATAACCACATTTGGGACGATTGGGCGTTTGAAAAATGGGTCAAAAGTGACGAGTACACTGGTCCAGATATGACGGATTTTGGGGTACGCGCAGCAAATGACCCTGCCTTTAAAGTAATTGTGGACGAGCAAATGGAAATCTTCTGTACGAAAATTATGGAAGATGAACATTTTGCGGCGGAATTTGGAGATTTAGGACCAGTTTATGGTAGACAATGGAGATCCTGGCCAGCTAAAAACGGCGAAACAATCGATCAACTGCAAAAAGTAATCGAACAGATTAAGAAAAATCCGGATTCTAGAAGACATATTATCACTGCTTGGAATCCAGCAGAAGTAGATGATATGGCTTTACCACCATGCCATGCATTTATGCAATTTTATGTGGCAAATGGGAAACTTTCTTGCCAGTTGTATCAACGAAGTGCAGATGTGTTTTTAGGTGTGCCTTTTAATATTGCTTCATATGCATTATTAACCCATCTCATTGCAAAAGAATGTCAATTAGAAGTAGGTGAATTTGTACATACACTTGGAGATGCGCATTTATATGCTAATCATATGGAGCAAGTGGAAACACAGTTAGCTAGAACACCACGATCATTACCGGTTCTTTCTTTATCGAATGAGAAAGATTCGATTTTTGATTTTGAGATTGAGGATATAAAAATAGAAGGATACGATCCACATCCGCGCATTAAAGCACCTATTGCAGTTTAAAAAGAAATGGGGAGATAAATAAATGATTTCATTGATCGTAGCACATGATTCGAATCGAGTGATGGGTTTAGATAATAAATTACCTTGGCATATTCCAGGAGATCTTGCTTATTTCAAAGAAAAAACGATGGGTAAAGCAATGGTAATGGGAAGAAAAACGTTCGAATCGATTGGTCGTATATTGCCAGGAAGAAAAAATATCATTATTACGAGAAATCCTTCTTACAAAGTAGAAGGGGCAGATGTGGTAACAAATCTGCCAGATGCCGTAGCCTTAGCAAAAGCATATCACGATGAAGTGATGATTATTGGTGGGGAACAAATATTTCGAGCAATCTTGCCAAAAGCAGATCGATTATATGTAACGTTTATAGAACGAACGTTTGAAGGAGATACATTTTTTCCGGAGTACGGTAAGGAATGGGTATTAGTAGACACATCGGAAAAGATGGAAACAGCGGATGGAATCCATTACGTGTATTTGGTTTATGAAAGAAAAGAAAATTTATAAGCATTCTCTAGGGTATTTGAACAATTTTCATGTAATTGTTCAAATATCTTTCTTTAATTCATACAGTATAGTATATGGCTGTTAAATAAGTTTACAAGGTGCCGTACTTCTTCTTATAATAGTACGTATAGAGGAAGGAAGAGATAGAGTGCCTAAAGTCCATATCGTAACTGATTCTACAGCTGACATAACAAAAGAGCTGATAGAACAATATAATATTCACATTGTACCACTTTCCATTCATATAGATGGGGAATCATACATCGATGGTGTTACGATTCATCCAGAAGAGTTTGTAGATAAGATGGCTAAATCAAAAGAATTGCCTAAATCATCCCAGCCGGCTGTTGGTGTTTTTCAAGAGTTATATGATAAGCTAGGTGCAAATGGAGATCGAGTTATTTCGATTCATATGACAGGAACTATGAGTGGTACTGTTAAATCTGCTCAAGCTGCTGCTGAAATGTCTACATCTGATGTGACGGTGATTGATTCCCAATTTATTTCGTTTGCATTAGGTTTTCAAGTGGAGGAAGCAGCTAAAATGGCGGCAAAAGACCATCCAGTTGAAATGATTATACAAAAGGTAAAAGAAACTTGTGAAAAGACAAAATTATTGGTAGTAGTAGATACATTAGAAAATTTAGTAAAAGGTGGACGTATAGGGAAAGGAAAAGCTATGTTAGGATCTTTGCTTTCCATTAAACCAATTGCGAGTTTGACAGATGGAGAATATACACCTGTTGCGAAAGTACGAAGCCATAAACAAGTTGTCAATTATTTGTTTAATGAATTTTTGAAAGACACGA
This sequence comes from Psychrobacillus sp. NPDC096426, assembly GCF_044762745.1. Taxonomy (NCBI): domain Bacteria; kingdom Bacillati; phylum Bacillota; class Bacilli; order Caryophanales; family Bacillaceae; genus Psychrobacillus; species Psychrobacillus sp. NPDC096426. The sequence continues at coordinate 106,159 of NZ_JBIWEX010000009.1, forward strand.
AAGGGAAAATCGTAAAGAAGGTAGGCATCTCCCATGCAAATGGATTTTCCATGGCTACCCCATTAAAGAACCTAATCGAGGAAACTGGATTTAAGCAAATTCAGATGTCTTTTACCTCACCTGTAATTAGTACGCATACAGGTCCTGGTGCTATTGGATTTATGTATATGACAGAATAGTGAACAGGCAGGGAAAAGAAGATTCCCTGCCTTTAATGATAAATAAAGGGGTTAATAATGAAATATATTGTTGGTTTTTTATGTATATTCTTACTTTCAGGTTGCACATCAAGTGAGCTAAAGGAGGTAAGCTTCTCAGAAAAAGAGTCCGTTTTGTTTGAAGAGTATGTTATTCCTTTTTCCTTTTTTCCGAGAACGATCCAACTTGTTGGACTTGGAGATTCACTTACACAAGGCGTTGGAGACGAATTAAAAGGCGAAGGATATATTGGTCGACTACAAAAAGAAATTTCACAGTATAAAGGAATAGAAGAGGTTATTTTAACCAATACTGCGAAAAGAGGACGTCGAAGTGATCAACTATTAAAAATGCTAAAAGCGGGAGAAATCGATCATCAGCTACGAAAAGCAAATATTATTACACTAACGATCGGCGGTAATGATATGATGAAAGTAGTGAAGAAAGATTTATTCAATTTACGTGTAGAAGCATTTGAAAAAGAATTAGTGAAATTTGAACAAAACTATGATGAAATATTAGAAGAAATTCGAGAGATTAATAGCAACGCTCCAATTATTCTTCTTGGTCTTTACAATCCTATCAGTGCAGTAACAGATGAAAAAAGCGAACTTGATGAGATTTTAGCAGATTGGAATAATAGCATTGAAACGATGGCATATAGCGATACAAATGCTTGTTTTGTACCAATCGATCAACTTTTTGTGACGAATGCGAATTTAGTGTATCATACGGACTTTTTTCATCCTAATAGTAAAGGATATGAATTGATTGAAGAGGCTTTAATCAATTCTTTAGAAGATTGTGGTTTAATTAATGAACGAAATAGGGAAATGTTGTTTTAAGGAGTTGTTTACATGAATAAGTGGAAGATTGCATTTTTTTTGTTGCTAATTGTTATTTTAGGCAGTATAGGAACAGCTATATATTGGGTAACAACTCCATCTGAAACTATGCCATTGGAAGCACCAAAAGTAATCCCTGGTGGAAATATTCTAACAGTTCATGCGACAAAAGAAAATTTTCAAGGAATCGCTAATTCATATCTTAAAAAAGCGATGAAAGGCAAGCCGCTTCCCTTACAACTAACAGTGGATGATCAAATAGTGTTATCTTCGGAACTAACAATCTTCTCCCTTAACTTTCCAGTTAAAATGTATTTTGAGCCGTATGTGGAAGAGGGCGGGAATATTCGACTAGAGCAAACTTCCTTAGAGGTAGGGCAAGCGAAACTCCAACCAGAGGTCGTTTTGAAATTATTGCGAGATTCCATTGACTTACCTGAGTGGATCGTTGTAATGCCTGCAGAAAAGGAAGTACATATTCAATTAGCAAGTATTCCGATGTCTTCTGGGATTCATGTGCGAGCAAAAGAGTTGAATTTAGAGGAAGATATAATAACATTAGAAATAGTTATACCATCGAAATGAGGTGCAAAAAATGGAAAAAGCTACATTTGCAGGAGGTTGTTTTTGGTGTATGGTTAAGCCCTTTGATTCATATGAGGGGATAGAAAAAGTGGAATCCGGTTATACAGGTGGTCATATGGAAAATCCAACGTATGAACAAGTTTGCTCGAATGCAACGGGACATTATGAAGCAGTTCAAATTACATTCGATCCAGCAAAGTTTTCCTACGATCAGTTATTAGAAATCTTTTGGATGAATATTGATCCTACAGACGATAACGGTCAGTTTTTTGATAGAGGTTCTTCTTATCAAACAGCGATATTCTATCACTCTGAGGAACAAAGAGAAAAAGCTGAAAACACAAAGGCCGCATTGGATGCATCAGGAAAATTTACTGTTCCTATTGCAACAAAGATTTTACCAGCTACGAATTTTTATGCTGCAGAAGACTATCATCAAGACTATTATAAGAAAAATCCAGCACACTATAATCGATACTTTGTCGGTTCTGGAAGGGCAGCATTTGTAGAGAAAATGCGGGAGGTATTCAAATGAAAGAAAAACTAACGGACATCCAATATTACGTAACACAACAAAATGGAACAGAGCCTCCATTTCAAAATGAGTATGACAAACATTTTGATGAAGGAATTTATGTAGATATCGTTTCGGGGAAACCATTATTCCATTCAAAAGACAAATATGATGCAGGTTGTGGTTGGCCAAGCTTCACTAGACCAATTGAAGACCAAGAAGTAATCGAAAAATTCGACGACAGTCATGGAATGCGACGCGTCGAAGTAAGAAGTAAAACGGCGAATTCCCATTTGGGACATGTCTTCCCAGACGGACCGAAAGAAGAAACAGGATTACGCTATTGTATAAATTCCGCATCCATGCGGTTTGTACCAAAAGATAAGCTAGTAGAAGAAGGTTACGAAGAATACTTGAAATTATTTTAAGAAATTTGAAAAGCACGGAAGAGAAAATTTTTCTTCCGTGCTTATATCCAATTATAGCTTAAACTCATTTACTACTTTTCGAAGCTCATCTGCCTGATGGGAAAGTTCAATTGCGGATGCATTGATCTCTTCCATTGCAGCGGAACCTTGCTCTGCCGCTGCAGCCGAAGTTTCGGTATTAGATGCTGTATTTTCGGCAATCTGCGTAACTTCCACAAAAGATGCTGCTACTTCTTGACTAAAGTTAAGTGTATCTCCAATTTGATTAACCATTTTATCAATTATTGCAATCGTATCATTCGTTTGTTGCATGATTTGTTCTAGTGAAGTGTTTGTTTCATTTGCCACTTCAACGCCTTTAATAACATTTTCTACACCTTGATGATTTTGTTGTACGATTGATACTACTTCGCTTTGGATGGATGTGACGATTCCAGTTACTTCTTTTGCAGCATCTCGTGATTGTTCTGCCAGTTTTCGGACTTCATCTGCAACGACTGCAAACCCTCTACCATGTTCTCCAGCTCGAGCTGCCTCAATCGCGGCATTTAAGGCAAGTAAGTTGGTTTGTTCTGCTATAGTAGTAATTGTTTTAATAATGGATGTAATTTCATACGATTTAGTTCCGAGAGCCTCTACGGTTTGAGAAGTATTAGCCATTGTTTCTTCAATGTTCATCATTACTTGAGAAGAGTGTTGAACAGATTCGCTACCTTTGCGAGCAGCTTCAATCATTTGATCCGTCGCTTCTTTTACAGATTGAGCATCATTGTTCAAGTATCTAGTTGCTTCTTCTAAAGAATTCATTTTTTGGATGGCAACGGTCATACTACGCATTGTATGTTCACTGCCTGTAGCTATTTCGTTCGTAGAGTCCGCAATAGATTGAATCGTTACAGCAGTTTCATCAGACGAAGCCATTAATTCTTGTCCACTTGCCGAGACATTTTCAGTTAGCATGCTTACTCGTTTGACTAAGTTAGCAATGGATCCTATTAAAATATTGGTGCTTTCTGCAATTTCAGAAAATTCATCTTTCGTACGAATCTTTACGCGTCTCGTTAAATCTCCACCTGCTTGTGCAATTTCTAATATAGAACGATTGATAGAGTAGGTGCTTCGCTTAATTGAATAGAAAAGATAAATTCCGAATGATAATGTTAATAAAACCGAAAAAATGGTTAGAGCAACAAATAAAAAAAGCGAGTTATTATTTTCTTTTTTCAATAAAGCAATTTGTTTTGCATTATTTTTAGCTAATAATTCATTCATTGCCGCAATATGAACATCTACATAGCTCATTGCCGTTTTTCCGTTACCAGCGTTTATAATTTTTTGAGCGGCTTCAATACCTTTTGTATCTCTGAGTTCGATCACTCTTTCCGAATATTGTAGATAGGTCATAAAAAATTGGTCGATCGATTGTATTTTTTGAAGTTCCTCTGGGCGATCTTTATATGTTTTATGTAATTCTTTTAAGTGTGTAACAATCGCGTCTTTATTTTGTTTGTATGTTGTCTTATAATTTGTCTTACCTGTAATTACATAACTTTGCTCTGCATTGGCAAGTTGTGCAATTTCTGTCGAGATTTGATTGACCATTATTTGCTCTTTCATATCTACATTTGTAAACGTTTCAAAAGCTTGTTGTGATGAAGACATTTTAGTAGAAGTTAAGATAAGCATGGACACTAAAATAATGATTAACACGGAAAATATTAATAAGACCCGTCCTCGAATGGAATGGAACATATTTGAATTAATCGTTCTAGTAAGTCTTTTATCCTTCCTACCCCTTTTGCTGGAGAGGGAGAAAGTATTGTTTTTATTAGTGGTGTTATCGTTCTTTTTCCTTCTTTTTTGAGTAAGCCATTGTAATGATTTTTTCTTTTGTTTAACATCTTTTATCAAAGCAACCAACCCCTTCTTGATGTGTTACATAGTAATATCAATAAGTTTACTTGTTTTATGTTGTATTATCTACATTTTTATGAATTTTCTATGTCTTTGTGACTAAAGGAGGAGAAAATAGATGAAACAGTCTTTTTATTTATTTGCATTAAAGTTTCGTGGGGGTCAAAAGGAGGATAAAAAATCTCAGTTTGCGGAAAGCATGTTCCTACAACATGATTTCCCAAAAGCAGAAACCTCTTTTCATGCACTTTCACAGTATATTGAAGAACTAGCGCACCCTATGCTTACGGCAAGCGTCTTTGATGAACTTTGGGAGTATTATACAGAAGGAAGCAGGTAGCTTGTTCGTTGCAATTACGCCTAAAAAACGGTATTATTAAGCAGATGCATATATAGAAATGAGGTTATATAATTGAGTATTCATATTAGTGCAAAAAAAGGTGAAATTGCGGATACAATTTTACTACCAGGTGATCCGCTTCGCGCGAAGTATATCGCGGAAACATTTTTGGAAGATGTAGTTCAGTATAACGAGGTTCGTAATATGTTCGGATATACTGGTACATATAAAGGAAAACGAATTTCTGTTCAAGGAACTGGAATGGGAGTCCCTTCAATTTCTATTTATGTTCATGAGTTAATGAATGACTATGATGTACAAAAACTAATCCGTGTTGGTACATGTGGAGCAATCCAAAAAGACGTAAAAGTACGTGATGTAATTATTGCACAAAGTGCTTCTACTGATTCTACTTTAAACAAAGTATTACTGGATGATATTAGTTATGCTCCAACTGCCGATTTCGATTTGTTATATAAAGCATACAACGCTGGAAAAGATGCGGGATTGAACTTAAGAGTAGGTAATGTGTTCACGGCAGATTTATTCTACAATGAAAATGCGCAAAATGAAAAATGGGCGGATTATGGAGTGCTTGCAGTAGAAATGGAAACTGCAGCTCTATATACATTAGCAGCTAAATTTGGACGCCAAGCACTTTCTGTATTAACAGTTAGTGATCATATTATTACTGGTGAAGCAACTTCTTCTGAAGAGCGTCAAACAACTTTCAACGATATGATCGTTGTTGCATTAGAAGCAGCAATCCAGGACTAAGAGAGCAATAGTGAGAATAGACTGTCATAAATGGCAGTCTTTTTTTAAAATGATAATCAGTTTTTTGGGAAAAGGGTGAAAAAATTGGACGAACAACAGCAAAACAATGAAGAACCAAGACGATTAGAAGATACAAATCCTTCTAGTTACATTAAGATGAAACCATTTGTTTTTCTATTAACTATTTTTTCCCTAGTTGTAGTAACAGTTGCAATTACCATGCTTTCTTTGACATGGGGAAAAGAACAAGTGGTGAATCCTATTAATACCCAATCTGAACGCTCGGAGTTTTCTAAATTGTTCATGGCATATGACAAACTAGAAGCAGAATACTATAAAGATATAGATGAAGAAGCGATTATTAACGGTGCGATAAATGGAATGATTGATGCGTTAGATGACCCTTATTCCGATTATATGAACGAAAGTGAAGCTTCCCGATTTAATGAGAGTATTTCTTCTAGTTTTCAAGGAATCGGAGCTGAAATACAAGAACGGGATGGTATTATTACGGTAGTTTCCCCGATTAAAAATTCTCCTGCTGAAAAAGCAGGGGTATTACCGAATGATAAAATCATGGCGGTAGATGGAAAAGATATTCAAGGCTACAGTGCATCCGAAGCCGTTTTATTAATTCGAGGAAACAAAGGAACAGAAGTAACACTATCCATTAAACGTGGAGAAAACGCTACGATGGATGTCAAAATTGTACGAGATGAAATTCCGATTGAGACGGTTTACGCTGAAATGATAGATGATCAAGTTGCACATATCATTATTTCTAGTTTTTCAACAAATACGTATGATGAGCTACTCACTGCCATTGAGGAAATGGATAGTGAAGGCATGAAAGCTTTAGTACTAGATGTTAGGCAAAACCCAGGTGGGCGTCTAGACACAGCAATCGATATTTCTAACTTGTTTGTGGAAGAAGGGAAACCAATTCTTCAAATTGAAGATAAAGGAAATAAGATTGTTACACCGGCAACACCAGGTAAGCGAGTAGATGTTCCAGTAACTATTATTATCGATGAGGGAAGTGCTTCTGCATCGGAAATTTTAGCAGGTGCGTTGAGTGAATCCGCTAATGTTCCGTTAGTAGGTTTAAATTCATTTGGTAAAGGTACTGTTCAAACAGTAAATGATTTACCAGACGGATCAAATATTAAAATTACGACTGCTAAATGGTTGACGCCAAAAGGAAATTGGATTCATGATAAAGGAATCGTTCCTGACTATGTAGTGGAATATCCTAGTTATGCTATGTTATCACCAATAGATCCTTCTACTACATTAGAAGAAAGTCAGTCTTCTGAAGCCGTTCAAAATGCGAAAGAAATGCTTCAAGCAATTGGCTATGAAGTTGGAGACATTAATGAGAAATTTGATGCCAAAATGACTGCAGCGGTGAAAAAGTTCCAAGTAGATAACAAGCTTGAAATCACCGGTAAACTTGCAGGTGACTCCACTTTCGTATTAATGGATAAAATTCGAGAAAAAATCGTCAATAACGATCCACAATTGGAAAAAGCAAAAGAAGTCGTTACAGAGCTATTAAATAAATGAAAAAGCTGGCCATTTTGGTCAGCTTTTTCAACACGTATAAAGGAGCAAACAAAAGATGAAAGATGTCTATTTATTGAGCGGTTTTCTAGGTAGCGGGAAAACTTCGCTTTTATCTCACATAATTGTGCAATTTAAAGCAGAGGGGATAAAACCAGCAGTTATTATGAACGAACTTGGGAAGCTTCCTTTTGATAGTAGAGCGGTAGATAATGAGGTTCCTTTGAAAGAAATGCTGGAAGGATGTATTTGTTGTACAGGATCTGAAAAAATGGAGGCACAGCTACAAATGCTTCTAGAGGACGAAGATTTTGACGTGCTATTAATAGAAACAACCGGTGCAGCACATCCTGTAGAAGCAATGGATGCAGTTCTTTCTCCTTTATTTGCAAGTAAGTTAAATATGAAAGGAATTATTACGGTTGCAGATTGCAAAAGATGGCTAGACCGTGACAAAATGACGCCGCAAACGAGAATGCTCTTTTTTGAGCAAATAAGACATGCGCATTTAATAGTAGCAAATAAAACTGATTTACTTACCGAAGCAGAAATATTAACGGTTACGATGCAAATACAAGGGTTAAATGAGTTAGCTCCTATTATACAAACTGCAAATAGTAAACTTCCTGTAAAATTATTAAAAAACATGGAAGCCACATTCCATGAAAAAGAGGTGCAAGAAGCAGCTATTGGAAAACAACTATCGCTTTCTTCCCGATTACATACATTTCAAGAAGAACTAAATCAAGAAGAATTTGAAGAATGGGTTCGAAAGTTGCCAGATACTGTTTATCGAATGAAAGGATATGTTCCATTAAAGGGGCATAAATATCCATATCTATTCCAATATGCTTATGGTACGGTGCAGTGGCTTCCAGAGTATATGAAAATGCCTCCTGAAATCGTTATTATAGGAGATCGAGTAGATAAATTAAAGATAATAGGGAGTAAATCCATTGATTGAGGCATTTCAATTGTTATATAAAGAACGTAAATGGACTAGTGAACTGCAAACGGAAGAACAGGTTCTTGAAGTGATAAAATCCGAGCTATTAGATGAATTTACACACCCAAGAGCAAGACTATCACCAGAAAAAAAGTTTTCGCTTGCTTTAGATAGAATAAGTTTAAGTACGTTGTCGTATGAAGAAAAGGAAATGATGATCAGGGTATATGAAGAGGAATATATAAATCTGTCAATAGATGATAGAACGTAATATTTAAGTATAATGGTTAAGCTATCCAATTATTATGCGTGAAAAAGTCTTTTTTGATAGTGTTTTCGATTAAAATGGTCTCATTGGAATATTTTATGTCAATTTTTCTGCTTTTTTTGTGTTTACAATAGGGGGGCACAAAAGAAGGAGGAAATGAAAATGAATAAAAAACATTCTATCATGGTTGGGTTACTTGCAGGTGGCTTATTACTTTCAACGAATACAGCTGAAGCATCGATGACAACTGGAAATTCACAAACTACTTCCGAGGCAAATACATCCGTTACGTATCAATGGCAGTCTCCGATTAAAGTTATATATAATTACAATTCAAATAACTTAGATATTCAAAATTTCATCAATGAGCAATTAACAACTTTACAACCGCTTATTATGAAAGAACTACAAGAAGCTCAGAAATCTATCGTTACGAAGCAAACACCAGAGAATAAGAAACCAGTAGAAAAAGAACAAGCACCAGTAGTTAAGAAACCAGTAGAAAAAGAACAAGCACCAGTAGTTAAGAAACCAGTAGAAAAAGAACAAGCACCAGTAGCTAAGAAACCAGTAGAAAAAGAAAAAACACCAGTAGCAGAAAAACCAGCTACTCCAGCTACTCCTGTAACACCACCAGTAGCGAAGGAACCAGTAAAAGAAAATAACCAAACAGCACAAGTATCTTCTGTTATTCAACAAGTAGTAGATTTAACAAACCAAGAACGTGCAAAAGCAGGACTAAAGGCTTTACAAATTGATACAAAACTTACGCAATCAGCGCAAGCAAAATCACAAGATATGAAAGACAAAAACTATTTTGATCATACGAGTCCAACATATGGTTCACCTTTTGATCAAATGAAATCGTTTGGCATCACATATACATCCGCTGCAGAAAATATTGCAATGGGCCAACGAAGTGCAACTGAAGTTGTAAAAGGGTGGATGGAATCACCTGGACATAGAGCAAACATTATGAATCCATCATACACACATATCGGAGTAGGATTATCCGATAGTGGATACTACTGGACACAACAATTCATTGGAAAATAATAAATCGAAAACCTACTAGGATTATATCTTAGTAGGTTTTTTCAATTTTTACGCTAATAATTGGTAAACAATCAAAGTTTAATAGTATATATAAAACTGTCAACAGTGTTTTAGAAGAAATAAATTAGTTTTTTAGTTAAAATAACCATAGTTTAAACAGGGAAAGGTTGTTTTTACTAACATGCTCACTCCGACTGGATTCATTGGAATATTTTATTGAAAAAAATTGGGTGATCTTATGTTTATAATAAGGGAGCAAACGAAGGAGGAGAAGATGATGAATAAAAATTATTCATTAATAGTTGGGGTACTGGCTGGTAGTTTGTTATTTTCAACTCACTCAGTGGAAGCATCTATGACAACTGGAAATTCAAATACCGCTTCAGAAGCAAAATCATATGAGACACAAACATGGAACACTCCATTTAAATATAGTTTTAAAGAACCTAGAGAGAATGCACAGCAAACTCCCGAGAGACCGGTAACTGAAAACAATGAAGTAGTAAAAGTAGATTCCGTAATTCAACAAGTAGTAGATTTAACAAATCAAGAACGTGCAAAAGCAGGACTAAAAGCATTACAAATAGATACAAAACTTACGCAATCAGCGCAAGCAAAATCACAAGATATGAAAAACAAAAACTATTTTGATCATACGAGTCCAACATACGGCTCACCATTCGATCAAATGAAATCACTTGGCATTACGTATCAATCAGCAGCAGAAAATATTGCAATGGGACAACGTAGTGCAGCAGAAGTAGTGGATGCATGGATGAAATCACCAGGTCATAAAGCAAATATTATGAATCCATCATACACACATATTGGAGTAGGATTGTCCGATAGTGGGTACTACTGGACACAACAATTTATAGGTAAATAAAAAGTGTAATCCTATCAAGTATTAAACTTGATAGGATTTTTTGTGTTTATATTCAAAATGAAGAGCACATACTTCCATGAGAAGAGGTGATCTGATGGTTGTTTATAAAGAAACAATAGAATTACTTCAAAATACTTTCTCCGAATCCTTTGATTTTATTACAAAGGAACTACAATGGGAAAATGAGCGAGTAATACTTTGTTATTTTACAACGATGATTGATACTGCAGTTGTCATGAAACAAATCAATCATTTACAAATTCGTTTCGAGACAAATGACCCAAACTGGAATATAGCTCCCTTTTCAGAAGTGGTGAAGTTTTCAATTGAACAAATAGAGATTAGTCTTTGCACAGGAGAAACTGTTCTTATTTTTCCAAGCTCAAATACAATGCTTCGAATATTCATGCCCAAAATTGCTTCAAGGGCACCTACACCACCAGAAAATGAGTATGTTATTCGTGGTTCCCATGATGGTTTTATAGAAAATGCAGATGTAAATATTAATTTAATACGAAAAAAAATTAACTCTCCTGATCTAAAGATAGAAAGATTAACAATCGGTTCGGCAACTAATACAAAAGTTAACATTATTTATTTGAAGACGAAAGTAGATCAAGGAGCATTAGTTGTATTGAAAGAAAGACTTGCTAACATTGATATGGAAATGTTATATAGCTCTGGCCAGCTTGAAGATTATATAGAAGATTCGATTTGGTCACCGTTTCCTCAATTTTTAAACACGGAAAGACCAGATAGAGTCGTTGCAAATCTGGTAGAAGGTAAAATTGCTATCCTATCGGATTCAGATCCTACTGTACTTGTTGCCCCAGCTAGTTTATTTACTTTTTATGAATCTCCAGATGATTTTAATGGGCGAGTTTTAGTTGGTTCGTTTTATCAATTAGTTCGTTTAGCTAGTTTTTTTACAGCCATTTTTTTACCTGCATTTTATATTGCAGTTATCAGTTTTCATTTTGAAATAGTGCCAATCGATTTAGGTCAGCAAGTTAAGAGTTCTGTTAGTAATGTTCCTTTTCGTCCCATATTCGAAGCATTCCTTTTAGAGATAATGATTGAACTAATTCGAGAAGCGAGTATTCGATTACCTAGTCCTGTTGGCCAAACAATTGGGGTAGTAGGGGGATTAGTAATTGGAGATGCAATTGTTTCTGCTGGGCTTGCTTCTAATCTAATGATAATAGTTGTTGCTTTGACAGCACTTGCTAGCTTTGTCAGTCCTTCTGTTGAATTGAGTACGTCCGTACGTATTCTTAGATTTCCTTTTATGATAGCAGCTTCTATATTAGGCTTTTTTGGAATTGTAGTAGGTTCACTCATGCTTTTTATTCATTTATTAAATTTACAGTCATTAAATCGACCATATTTGTCGCCCCTAATACCTTTTGAGCCCAAAAAACTTTTATCCGTGTTTTTCCGACTTCCTAATTATAAGTCACATAAGGGACAAAAGTATTTTTATTTCTTCAAAAAAGGATTGAAGAAAAATGAATAAATGGACTGTTTCAAATAAACAATTATTTATGTTTTTATTTGTTATTCAAACTGGTACTATCTTTATTACACTCCAATCGCGCGTGATTAATGCTGCAGAACAAAATGCATGGATTGTATTCAATTTAGCTAGTGTTCTACATTTAATCTTGTTAATTATTTTTAATAAATACTATCAATATTTTCAGTTGAATAAGTTTGAAAAATGGCTTTTTCAGATTTATTGGTATACAGTGGTAATTATTTTTTTGGCGACAATAGGCTTTTTGTTAATTGTCTGGGTTTTTCCATTAACCCCACATTGGATTGTTATTGGAATAATCGTTTTTATTTCTTTCTACGCAAATATAAGTAAATATGCAGTGCCTCTAAATATTTCGATTATTTTAATTCCTTTCGTCTTCTTATTTGTAGGAGCGTTATTTCTTTCTGTTCCAGACTTAATATGGACTAATTTATTTCCTCTAGGACATATTGATAAAAAGCAATGGATTAATGGTTTGGAGCAATCATTAGATGCGTTCATCGGATTGGAAGCTTTTTTAATATTACGGCCTTTTGTACAAGACAAAAAAGATTTAAAAACAAAACAAATCGTTTTTTATCAAATTGCACTAACGCTTTTTTTTCTAATTACTATTCTGTTCTCTCTGTTGTTCTTTTCACTGGAAGATATAAAAATCATTCCCATAGCAATCATGTATTTGTTAAAGTCTCAAGGCGTAACTTTTGTCGAACGTCTAGATTTATTTTTTACTTATATTTGGATGACATGGAGTATCATAACGGTAACTTTATTTATGTTTTTAGGAATTCATTTATATGGAACGATGCATAATAAGGGGCACTTCAAATTTACAGCAATTATACATTTTATTATTTTTATATGTCCGTTATTTTTGCTATCAAGGGATATATTAAAAAAAGCAAATGATTTACTTTTTTACGGCCATTTGATTTTTGGAATTTTATTGCCATTGTTTATTCTCCTTAAGGGATGGAGGAAATCATTGCGTGACTAAAAAGATAAGTTTATTACTATTAATTCTATTACTATTAAGTGGATGCAGGGATGAACGGCTGAACAAAGACTTTGCAAGTGTACCTATGATTGGTTTTGACGGAAAACTTGGAGCTCTAACAGGCTATTTTGGTTTACCTGGTGAACAACATAATACAAATAAATTTGAAATGCTTTCCGCAAAAGGGATATCGGTAGAAGACGTAACATTGATAGTCGATCAAAAGATAAACCAAAGAGTTGACATTTCCAAATTAACAAGTATTTTGTTTTCTGCTGAAACTGCAAAAGGTGACTTCTATAGCTATCTTGATTGGTATTATCGAAATTCCCGAAACCGATTAAATACTGTATTAATCGTAACGGATGGGAGTACAGAACCCTTCATCCAATATGGGGATAAGATGGGAAAGGACGTAAATAATTATTATAGTGAATTTATAGAAGGGTTTAAGTTAAATGCTATTTTACCCAAAACTAATTTGCAACTGGCATGCACTGATCTACTAGATGAAGGAATCGATTTGACCTTACCATATATGAAAATGTCAAATGAAGGTAAAATGCCTGAATTAGATGGTACGGCTCTTTTTAGTGGAAAAAACTTTTCAGGAAAAACGTTAAATAGGGAAGAGTCAATTGTATTACAACTCATGAAAAATAAAAAAGGGAAGTATACGTATTTGACGTTTAAGTATGATGATATTCCGGTAACAATTAGAGTAAATAGTGTGCAAAGGAAAATGAAATGGAATGGGACGAAAATAGATATTAGTTATCAAATGAAAGTGGGCATTATGGAGTATTATAAAGATCATTTATTAGAAGAAAAGGAACTTAAATCATTAGATAAGTTTTTAGAAGAAAAATTAACAAAGAGAATGGAAGAAGTTTTAAAAGTATTACACGATGCAAATAGTGATGCCCTTGGGATAGGTCGTTATGCGAGAGCATTTCATCCAGATATATTTGAAGAAAAAAAGTGGAAAGAAAAATATCCGACTTTAACGATTACTCCAAAAGTAAAAATTAAAATAATGGAAACGGGAATTTTAGATTAAAAAACGACACAATTACAATGCGTCGTTTTTAGTCATTTTTTTCTGTAAGTATACAAGTCTTATACCGAGTGTAATTGCACCAATCGTAAGACCAACAATGAGACCAATCCAGTAGCCAAAACGCTCGAAAGAAGTGTAGTTAGCTAACAAATAACCGGTTGGAAGTCCAATAATCCAGTACGAAATAATGGCCATGATAAACGTAATCGTAACATCTTTGTATCCTCTGAGTGCACCTTGTACGGGTGCTTGAATCGCATCCGATAATTGGAAGAGCGCAGCAAACAAGAAAAACTGAACAGTTAATGTAATTACATAAGTATCATCTGTATAAATAGATGCAATTGGTTCTCGGAATATTAACAGAATAGATGATGAAATAAAACTGAAAAATACAGCTGTTCCCACACTTAACCAACTATACGTTTTCGCATCTTTATACCGTTTTGCTCCTACTTCATGACCTACTAAAATAGTTGCTCCCATAGCTATACTAAGCGGAATCATATAGAGCAAGGAAGTAAAATTCATTGCTATTTGATGTGCGGAAATAACTTCTGTTGAATACCTACTCATCAGAATTGTTACAGCTGAGAAAATCGTCGTTTCCGCGAAAAGCGCCAATCCAATAGGAACTCCTATTTTTGTTAGCGTGCCGATTTTAGCGAAAGATGGTTTACTCCAGAATTTAAATATCGTTAATTCTGCAAATGGTTTATTTTTATAAACGATAAAGATTGCAATAAAGAGGATAAGCCAATATGTTATGGCAGAGCCAATCCCCGCTCCTACTCCGCCGAGTGCAGGGAAGCCAAACTTTCCGTAAATGAATACATAGTTTAAAATGATATGAATCGGTGCAGATAACAAAGTGATAAACATGGAAACTCTTGTTTTACCTAATGCATCGATAAAGGAACGTAGCACACTATATAAAAATAAGGGAATAAGACCAATACTCATCATATACAAATATTTCTTCGCAACTAAGCGTACACTATTTTCAAGGGGTATCAAGTTTAAGACGGGATCGATCAAAAATAAAATACCAAGAAAAACGATAAATGCTAGGAAAATAGCAATATAAAAACCTTGTTGTACAAAGGTACGTACATCTTCCTTCTTTTTTGCACCGATAAATTGTGCTACAATGGGCGTAATTCCTATTAATATACCAGTTAACCCGGTATAAACAGGAAGCCAGATAGAGGATCCAATAGAAACACCTGCTAGATGATCAATACTATATTTGCTTGTCATTAATATATCAAAAAAGGTCATTAAATAAAGTGCAACTTGTGTGATTAAAATAGGTACTACAATTTTAATCATATTCTTGCTTTTTTCGGGTAGTGATTTCGTTTCATGCATTTTGGCATACATCCTTTAAGTTTTAAAATAGTTAGGAGATTATGAATGAATAATAACACAATTGTATTAACAGGCGGGGGAACTGCCGGCCATGTTTCGTTAAACGAAGCAATTATTCCCGAATTAATAAAAAAAGATTATAAAATCCATTATATAGGCTCTCATGATGGGATTGAAAGAACTATTATAGGGGGAAATTTTCCGACGATACCCTATCATTCGATTTCCAATGGTAAACTTCGAAGATATTTTTCGATGAAAAACTTTTCGGATCCATTCAAAGTGTTATATGGTACTTTACAAGCATTAACGATATTAAGAAAAGTAAAGCCTTCTCTCATTTTTTCAAAAGGCGGATTTGTATCTGTTCCTGTAGCTATCGCTGCAAAACTTGCGAACATCCCAGTAGTAATACATGAATCAGATGTAACACCTGGCCTTGCGAATAAAATCGCTTCCTCTTTTGCAGAACATATTTTTACCGTATTTGAAGAAACATTAAAATACTTACCAAAAGAAAAAGCTTCTTCCATTGGTGCAATTATTCGCCCAGACTTATTTTTAGGCAATGAACAAATTGCAGAAAAGATTACCGGCTTCCAAGCGAGTAAAGAAACGATCATCGTTATGGGTGGAAGTCAAGGTTCCGCAAAAATAAATGAAGTTATTAAAGATAATATAGAGTCATTAACGAGTAAGTTTCAAATTATCCATTTATGTGGAAAAGGTAATTTGGATCCAGCTTTAACAGGGAAGCCTAATTATATTGCATTTGAATATGTAACGGATGAGTTACCTCACTTATTAAAGATATGCGATTATGTAATTAGTCGTGCAGGTTCAAATTCTATATTTGAATTTCTTGAGTTAAAAAAACCGATGTTGTTAATCCCATTATCGATTCATGCAAGTAGAGGGGATCAAGTTTTAAATGCAAACTTTTTTGAGAACAAAGGATATGCTCTAAAAATTGAAGAAGAATACTTAACAACGAAAAGTTTTATGGATATACTATCCGATTTAGTGAAATATAAAGAGGAAATAGTCGATAAACAATTCACTGCAGCCTCTTCAAAAACACCGGATCAGTTCACAGAACTACTACTTACGTATAAAAAATAAGAAACCCCAAATATAGCAGGAGAAGGAAAATAGTATTTTTTCTTCTGCTGTTTTTTTCTATGTTTAGTTCAAAATATATCTAAATTTTCTTTCTATGAAATCGAATATCCATCGTTACAAAGGAAAAACTGATAAAGATTAAAAACGAAAGGAGTGTTCTCGATGAAAAATCGTAAACCACCACATGAACAGTTCACGATGAAAGAAAATGGTTTGACTTCAATGCAAGAAGTTAGATATCAAAAAGCATACAATCGTGCTGACAAAGCAACAACCAAGAAAAATCAAGAAAATCATAATAAATAGTAAACTTCATAACGCACTCCGATCTAGGCGAATGATCAGAGCTTCTATTAGATGTACAAGCAAGAGCAATTGCCAGGGAGAAAAAAAGCAGCGCCTCCGTAATAGAGGTGCTGCTTACATATTTATATAACTACCCTTGCCCAGTTATTGAATACGTAATAGTTTATGCTTACATCGCTTGTTCTTCTTCGTTGTTTTGCTGCATCATCACTAAATGGAACAAATCTTTTGGAATATAGTACAAGTCATAAACTTCTTGTTTTTTGTTAATTTCTGTATAAATACAAGGATGTGATTCGTTTGCTTTAATCGTGTAAGGAAGTTTTTCTGCAGCGCGAATACTTTTTGGATTCGTTTTACGAATGCGTAAAAACACGGTGTGAATATCTAGCTCGAAAAAAAGCTCTTCAAGAAATTGTTCTTTTGCTTTTTTATTGTAACCTAGCCCTTGGAATTGAGTGCCAATCCAAGTACCTAGAAATCCAGCTCCATCTTCAATATCAAATAAATTAATCGTACCTATTGGTTGACCGAAATCACTTACAATTGTACGAGTAATGACAGTTCCAGCTTCCTCTTCTGCCATTAATTGTTTTGTTGAGAACCAATATTCATCCGCTGAATATGCTTTATGGCGTACATAAGGCAGTACAGTTGGATCTGACATAAGTTCATAAAGAGAAGTACATTCATGCAAATCTCGTTTTTTTATCAAAAAAAGCGCCCCCTAAAGAACCAAAAAATGAGCATAGTCATCCTAGGTCCCAGAAATTTTTCATTTCGAATTGCATAAAAAATTTCGGGGTAGGAATCGAACCTACTAGGACCAGCTCAAAACTGGTGGCGCACCATTTGCCTTCCCTCGGCAAAGTGAACTTTGCCTTATAAAATTATTTGCATTAATAATATACTTTGTTTTTGCAGTTTTGCATAGTCTTAAATCGTGACAATTTTATTAAATGTTCGTAAAGAATATAATCTAAAATACTTGTATGTTGGACACTAAATACATATGATAAAAGGATATAAATATAGAATGCGATAGGAGTTTGTTTAAGAAAATGTCTTGCCCATTTATTACGCAAAAACAATTCCATTTATTATATGATTTAACGGACGAATATGTGTTTTTCATGCGTAAAGAAGGAAATACTTTTGTCTATGAATATATCAATAAAAAAGCGGAGGAAATATTTACTGAAAATCCGCAAGGTAAGCGATTAGAACAATGCTTTGATGATTTTCATTGTAAAACGATTCTCCATCACTACAATCGAGCGTATACGCTTAAACAATCTGTTTCTTATCAAGATCATCACTGTATAGAAGACGCAACCTCTGTGAACGAAACATCCGCAATTCCTATTTTTGATGAAGAGAATGTTTATATTTTAGCAACAACAAGAGAAGTGATTAAAACAAAAGAAATGCAGGAGTCAACCTATATTTTAGAGAGTTACCGTAAAGGTGTAAATGATGCTGCATTAGTCGCTATGACAAATGAAGATGGTATAATCGTGATGGTAAATAAGCTATTCGAAACTACTTCCAAGTTTAAAAAAGAAGAACTCATAGGAAAATCGTTTTGGGTGGTTAATTCTCATTTTCATGAAGATTCTTTCTTTGAACAAATGTGGGAAACGATTCAAAAAGGGGAAATTTGGCGAGGGCAAATACGTAATCGAACGAAATACGGATCCTTCTATTGGGTGGATGCAATAATTATTCCAATCACCAATGAAACTGGGGTCATTGAAAAATATTTAACCATTCAATTTGACAATACAGAAAAGAGACGGATCTTGACAGAATTACGTAATATCGAGCGTTCATTCAAACTAATAACAGAACATTCCAATGATCTGATTGCCATTACGGATGAGGATGGGTATTTGCTCTATTCATCTCCAAGTCATGAAACTATTTTGAATTACGAAAAAGAAGAGTTACTTGGGACATATTATTTGCAGTTGATCGCAGAGAATTCTTCCAATTTACTTGTAGATATTGAGACGTTTTCGAATCATAAGAACAAAAACAAAATACGTACAGAGCTACTTTTAAAAACAAAAGACGGCTCCACTATTTGGACGGATACAAGCATTACGACCGTACAAAGTACAGTAGATGATGAAGAAGAAAAGTGGTTCGTTTTTGTTTCTAGGGAAAATACGGAGAAGCGTGCATTAGAAGAACAACTGAAATTTTTAGCGTTCCACGATAGTTTGACTGGTTTACCAAACAGACGTAAGTTCTATGAAACTATACAAAACGCTATACAATTAGTATCTGAAAATCATGCGAATTTTGGAATATTATATATTGACGGTGATAATTTTAAAGAGGTGAACGATCAGTATGGGCATGATATGGGGGATCGTTTTTTAAAACATTTTGCTGAAAAGTTAGTGCAAAGTGTTCAGTGTCAGATTGAAATATACCGTTTCGGTGGAGATGAATTTGTCATAATAGTTGAACAGATCTATGATTATATAGATGGGAAAAGTGAGGAGCTTGAATCAATCATTCAATCGATACAACATACCTTCAAAAAAGGTTGGACGATTGATACCATTCACTTTTCACCAACAATATCGATTGGCGTTTCTATGTATCCACATGATGGTTCTACTGTGAATAAGTTACTAGAGAATGCAGACGTGGCACTGTATGAGGCGAAGAAACTTGGTAAAAATAATTATGTATATGCAAATACCGTTCATTCTTAATATGAACGGTATTTTTGAAAGGAATTGTCTATAGTGAACCGGCATATTTTATTAATAGAAGACGAGATAAATATCGCTAAATTTATAGAGCTAGAATTGAAACACGAAAATTTTATTGTGACAGTTTCGCATGATGGCAGGGAAGGTGCGGAGCTTGCATTATCAAATACATATGATCTGTTGTTAATAGACGTTATGCTTCCTAATTTAAATGGGCTAGAAATTTGTCGGAGAGTTCGAGGGAAGAAAGAAACTCCTATCATTTTAATAACAGCAAGAGATGCTGTAATCGACCGAGTTTCTGGTTTAGAAGCTGGGGCAGATGATTATGTGGTGAAGCCATTTGCCATCGAAGAATTATTAGCAAGAATACGTGCCATTTTAAGACGTGTAGATCGTCCACAAATAACAGTCGATGACCTGACGATTAAACACCTCTCCATCGACCAAAAAGCACATCAAGTATTCTACCGAGAGAAAGAAATTTTGCTAACGAAGACGGAGTATGATTTGCTCGTTTACTTTATGGAAAATAATAATATTGTCTTAACACGAGATGTCATTTTGGAGAAAGTGTGGGGATATGAAACAGAAGTAGAGACAAATGTAGTAGACGTGTATATACGGCATTTGAGAAAAAAGCTACCAGAAGAAATTGCTTCTCTCATTGAAACGGTTCGAGGGGTAGGATACGTGATGCGCACATGAAACATTGGACATTACAAAGAAAATGGACATATGCTTCCGGTCTATCGATTTTTTTGAGTTTCTTGATGATGTGCGTCATCTTATTTTTTTCTATATATAATTGGTTACTTATATCAGAAGAAAAGATTGCCCAAAATACTTTGCATGAAGTAGTTAACTTTTTCGAGTCTAAAGGACCGATTATCTCGATCCAAGACATACAGCGAAATAAAACGCTACTTAACCAGCTTGTAAACCAAAAACAATCCGTTCGAATACTTAACGCAGATGGAATTGAAGTTTTACGAATAAATGATGCAAGCCCATTCCCAAGCTTTTCGCCGACATTAACAACAGATTTTCAAAAAGATAAATTAAATAATCAACTGCTTCTTCATAAAGTCGCAGAAATTGATTTTGGTTTATTTAAAGGGTATGTGGAGATTTCTCATAGTCTAGAAAATTTCTCCCAATTAATGCGCTATATCTTAATAGCAATGGTTATTTTTACGTTCATTGCACTCGTACTTTCCGCATTAATTGGTTATTCATTGTCGTCAATTTTACTAAAACCTTTAAAAGAATTACGGAATGAAATGCAAGAAGCGAAACAGACGAAGTTTTCTAAGGAAGTGAGTTTTCAATACGTAACAAACGATGAAATTGGGGAACTTTTAACGATCTATAAACAATTGATGAATGAAGTTTCGGAAACTATTACAAGACAAGATGAGTTCATTCATAATGTGTCACATGAGTTACGCACACCAATACAAGTTGTAGAGGGACATTTGTCGTTATTAAATCGTTGGGGAAAAGATGATAAAGAGGTTTTGGATGATTCGTTGCAAATTTCCTTAACAGAAGTACAAAAAATGAAATTACTAATTGAAGAAATGCTTAAACTTGCTAAAAGGGAACAATCGGATAAACAAAAAGAAACAAATATTTCTACAATCGTATATGATTTAAAGCAAAAATATCGTATTTTAACACCGACAGTAGAGATTAAATTTGATGGAAACGATCATGAAAAACTACCGATACCAGCAACAGCTTTGGAGCAAATAATAGGAAATCTCATTGATAATGCGATTAAATACAATACAAA
Organism: Psychrobacillus sp. NPDC096426; assembly: GCF_044762745.1. NCBI lineage: Bacteria > Bacillati > Bacillota > Bacilli > Caryophanales > Bacillaceae > Psychrobacillus > Psychrobacillus sp. NPDC096426. The sequence continues at coordinate 127,402 of NZ_JBIWEX010000009.1, forward strand.
TCAGCCGAAAATTGTTGTAAAAGTAACGCATCACGACACCCAAACAATCCTATCCGTCAAAGATAATGGGATTGGTATCCCAACTGAACTACTTCCTAAAATATTTGATCGTTTTTTTGTTATAGATGAAGCAAGGACGAAAACAAAAGGGGGATCTGGTTTAGGACTTAGTATTGTAAAAAGGTTAGTATCGGAATACAAAGGAGAGATTCATGTTCAAAGTAAAGAGAACGAAGGTACAAATTTTGACATTATTTTCACTATAATGACAAAAGAAGAATCATTCAATTCATAATAAAGTATATATTGTTTAAATTCTAATTTAATTTGAAAAAAAGCATTGTATTTTTTTCCTAGAGTAGTAAGATGGATATGGAAAAATTGTTCTTTCAAACTATACTTTCAGTCCTTTTGAAAGAGTGGTAAACTATAAATGTGTACATTTTGTGTTGGACACAAAATGTTTACATTCCATTTTATTCTACTTAATTTATTTATGTTATTTTTCATCAATGCCTAAAAGGCACAAAATGTTGGAGGTTTTTCTAAATGTCGAACAATCAAACACCTTGGTCAGCTTTTTCCGGTCCTAACCTTGGTTATGTGATGGAGCAGTATGATTTATTTCTACAGTCTCCGGACGAAGTGGATAGCGAATTAGCAATTTTATTTCAACAGTATGGTGCACCAACGATTGCATCTACTCCTTCCAGTGCAAATGTTGATACATCTGCAGTCGAACCAAATAATTTTGAAAAAATTATTCGTGCTATAGGGCTTGCAGATGCAATTCGCGCACATGGACATTTAACAGCGGATATTTATCCACTAAATGATGGTCCAAAAGAAGATCCTAAAATTGATCCGAAAACATACGGTTTGACAGATCAAGATTTACGTGAAGTTCCAGTTTCATTTTTAATAGCTAATGCTCCAAGTAATGTTACAAATGGTTTACAAGCAATTGAACATTTACAAGCTGCTTACTCAAACAAAATCGCTTTTGAAATTGCACATATTGTGAATTCAGAAGAAAGATTATGGTTACAAGATAAAATTGAAAAAGGTGCTGTCTTAGAAAAACTTTCAGCCGATGACAAAAAAGCATTATTAAAGCGTTTAACTCAAATTGAAGGTTTTGAGAAATTTATCCACCGTACATTTGTTGGTGCGAAACGTTTTTCCATTGAAGGTTTAGATACGCTAGTTGTACTAATGGATGAATTAGTACGTCAATCAAATAAAACAAATACAAAACAAGTAAATATAGGTATGGCCCACCGTGGAAGATTAAATGTATTAACACATGTTTTACAAAAGCCATACGAAATGATGTTTGCAGAGTTTGCGCATGTACCAAGTGACTCTTTTTTACCGAAAGATGGCTCTTTAGAAATGTCAGAAGGTTGGTATGGAGATGTAAAGTACCACAAAGGTGCAACATTCCGTTCAACATCTGGCCTAACGTTAAAATTAGCATATAACCCATCTCACTTAGAAGTAGTAAGTCCAATTGTTACTGGACAAACTCGTGCAGCACAAGAAACGACAGATGTAGCAGGATATCCTGTTCAAGATAAAAATGCGGCATTTGCTATTTTAATACATGGTGATGCAGCTTTCCCAGGTCAAGGTGTTGTAACAGAAGTATTGAATTATAGCCGAGTACGTGGATTCCAAACAGGGGGATCTATACATATTATCGCAAATAATATGATTGGATTTACAACAGAGCATTATGATTCACGTTCGACACATTATTCTTCTGATCCAGCAAAAGGGTTTGAAGTTCCGATTATTCATGTAAATGCCGATGATCCGGAAGCAGTTCTTGCTGTAGCGAAATTTGCGCATGAGTATCGTCAAAAATTTGAAAAAGATATCGTGATTGACCTATTAGGTTACCGTCGTTATGGACATAACGAAATGGACGAACCTTTAGTGACAAACCCAACGATGTATCATAAAGTTCACCAACATCCAACAGTTCGAGAGCTTTATGGAAAACAACTAGTAGAAGAAAAATTATTAGAAACTGCTGATGTGAATTCATTAGATGAATCCATTTTCAGTGGAATGCAAGAAGCATATGATCGTGTGAAAGAGCTTCCACAAACTACTGTCCATGAAATCGTTATTCCTGAAGCAGTATTAAATGGAATTCCGGAAATGGAAACTGGAGTAGAGGAAAGTAATCTTGCAAAAATTAATGAAGAGCTTCTTACTTGGCCAGCTGAATTTACAGCATTTAAAAAATTAGAGAAAATTTTAAAACGCCGTGAGGAACCATTTAAAGGAAAAGGTAAAATCGACTGGGGACACGCTGAAACACTTGCTTTCGCAACGATACTACAAGATGGAAACTCGATTCGTTTAACTGGTCAAGATGCGCAGCGTGGAACGTTCTCTCATAGACATTTAGTTCTACACGATGAAAAAACAGGTACAGAATTAACACCGATTCATGCTATTAGTGATGCAAAAGCTTCGTTCGTTGTACATAATAGTCCATTAACGGAAGCAGCTATTTTAGGTTATGAATTCGGATACAATTTAGAAGATCCAAACTCCTTATCTATTTGGGAAGCACAATATGGAGATTTCGCGAATATGGCACAAGTTATGTTCGATAACTTCATTAGTGCAGCTAGATCGAAATGGGGATTAAAATCTGGACTTGTTATGTTATTACCACATGCTGCTGAAGGACAAGGTGCAGAGCATTCAAGCGCTCGTCTAGAACGCTATTTACAACTAGCAGCGGAAAATAACTGGACGGTAGCTAATCTTTCAAGTGCGGCAAACTATTTCCATATTTTACGTAGACAAGCTAAGATGTTAAAAGAGGATGCAATTCGTCCTTTAATCATTGTGTCTCCAAAATCACTGTTACGTCATCCACTAGTTGGGGCAGATGTTGCCGAATTAACTACGGGTCAATTTGAAACAGTTATAGAACAACCGGGTCTTGGTCAAGATGCTAAAAAGATCGAGAAAATCGGTTTTGCAAGTGGTAAACTGGCAATCGATTTAGCAGACAAAGTAAAAGATGGAGAAGGTTACGATCACTTACACATTGTACGTGTAGAACAACTATATCCATTCCCAACAGAAAAGATTCAAGCAATCGTAAACCGTTATCCGAATGTGAAACAACTTGCTTGGGCACAAGAAGAGCCTGAAAACATGGGTTCATGGAATTTTGCCCTTCCGTATTTAATAGAAATAGCTGATGGAAAAGAAATCACATATGTAGGTCGTGTACATCGTTCAAGTCCAGCTGAAGGGGACGGAGATACGTACAAAGCAGAACAAGCACGAATCATTGATGAAGCATTAAAATAATTTAGGGCGTATAAAAGCACCCACTAAACTATTTGAAAGCCTCCGGCGGATTTCACAGATTTTGATTGTGCTATCGCACAATCAAAATCTGGACGCAATTTCGCTGAGGCGAATACGGATTATAAGAGAAGCTAAGATATACTAAAGGAGGAAATTCAAGTGGCAGAAATTATTGTTCCAGAATTAGCAGAATCGATTACAGAGGGTACGATTGCACAATGGTTAAAACAACCAGGTGAAACAGTGGAAAAAGGTGAGTTCATCGTTGAACTGGAAACAGATAAAGTAAATGTCGAAGTAATTTCTGAAGAAGCTGGAGTTGTTAGTGAATTACTAGCTTCAGAAGGCGATACAGTGCAAGTAGGTCAAGTTATCGCAGTAGTTGGAGCAGGATCAGGCGCAGCCGCTGCACCAGCGCAAAAGGCACCGGAGGCGGAATCTACACCAGCAGCTCCTCAAGCGGCAGCAGCTCCAGTAGTTGAAGAAACTTCTTCTGAGCAAGATCGCACAATCGCAAGCCCAGCAGCTCGTAAACTGGCTCGTGAAAAAGGTATCAATTTAAGTGAAATCTCTCCAGTTGATCCAATGGGACGCGTTCGTGTACAAGACGTTGCAGCACATGGTACGGCACCAGCACCTGCTAAAGCAGCACCAGCGCCAGCAGCTTCTGCACCTAAAGAAGATGATGGTCGTACAACTCGTGAAAAAATGTCTCGTCGTCGTCAAACAATTGCTTCTCGTTTATTAGAAGTAAGACAAAACACTGCAATGTTAACTACTTTCAATGAAATCGACATGACGAATGTGATGGCATTACGTTCACGTAAAAAAGATCAATTCTTCGAGCAAAACGATGTACGTCTTGGATTCATGTCATTCTTTACAAAAGCAGTAGTTGCAGCGCTTAAAAAATATCCTTATGTAAATTCACAAATTGATGGAACAGATATTGTGAAAAACAATTTCTATGATATTGGTATCGCTGTATCCACAGATGGTGGATTAGTAGTTCCTATCGTTCGTGATGCGGATCGTAAAAACTTTGCTGAAATCGAAGGAAATATTGGAGAACTTGCTAAAAAAGCTCGTGATAACAAATTAGCGCTTTCTGATATGTCTGGCGGTTCATTTACGATTACAAACGGTGGAGTATTTGGATCATTACTTTCTACGCCTATTCTTAACGGTACACAAGTTGGCATCTTAGGAATGCACACTATTCAAAAGCGTCCAATCGCTGTTGGAGATGAAATTCAAATTCGACCAATGATGTATGTGGCATTATCTTATGACCACCGTGTAATCGATGGGAAAGACTCAGTTGGATTCTTGAAAATGGTAAAAGAGCTTCTCGAAAATCCAGAAGACTTAATGTTAAATTCTTAATCAATGAATCAAAAAGCAGATCCTGCAATCAGGATCTGCTTTTTTTTTGCTTACAAAACTATATAAGTTTAGACATATGATAGTATTTCAAATGTTATTTTGTGCATAATAAAGGGAAAATGCGTCGTAAGATATCCGCTGTGATTTTTGCTACGGGGTGGACGCTTTCCGTGGGGTGAGCGATAAGCCATCACCGACGCTTACGCGTGCGATGTGATGGCTTATCTGTCTCACTCATCCCACTGGAGTCGCCACCCCTCCGCAAAAATCAATAGAAATTGCTGACTTATTTAGTAGCGACTTGCTTCAAACAATCATTTTTTCATGGAATATAACTTTTCTATATTGTAGGAAGAGAACGGGGCATATTTTCTCCAATCATTCGGATTCTCCTAGTACAGGCGAGCGATAGAATCATTATCTAATCTAATCATTTGATCTAAAGCACTAAATAATAAATGACATTTTGCTAACTAGTTATCATTTAGAAATACAAATTCAGACTAAACTTTATTCCACTCTCTACGACGCATTTTCCCTAGTATGTGCTTCATACCATTTATAATGCCAATGATACATAAGAGATAAGAACAAGCAATTGAGCGCTTTTTTCTGCTCATTTATTGAAATTCCAGTGTTTCAATCGTATACTATAATAAAAGGAAGTGGATACCATGATACATACAAATTGGGCAACAAAGCCTACACTAGATACAGTTACTTGCGTAAGTACAGATGCTAAAAAATTCTTAGTAAGTAATGTACTAACGGTTGGTAAAACATATGAAGTAAAAAATGAAACAGAAGAATTTCTGTTTGTTGTCGACAACACTGGAAAAGTTGGCGGCTACTACAAGGAATATTTTCAATAAAAATCCGATGAATACTCATCGGATTTTTTTCATAAGGAGACTATAAAATGAATGAGTTAATTAATAACGAACAGCAAATTCGTATAAATAGAATACATAGTGAAGACGATAGCCAGCTTATTGGATCAGGGGGTTATTTATCGCCAAACAATGATTTGTTCCATGACGTACTTATTGCTATTTCATTGAAAAAGCCTGTTTTATTAAAAGGACCTACCGGGGCGGGAAAAACGAAACTCGCGGAAACTGTATCAAACTATTTTAAGCAACCAGTCCAAAGCATAAATTGTTCCGTCGATTTAGATGCTGAAAGCTTGCTCGGTTTTAAAACAATTGTCTTAAAAGATGGGGCGAATGCAATTGAATTTGTAGAAGGTCCGGTCATTGAAGCTATGAAAAAAGGGCATATTTTATATATTGATGAGATAAATATGGCAAAAGCAGAGACTCTACCTATTTTACATAGCGTTCTGGATTATAGAAGAATGCTGACAAATCCTTTTACGGGTGAAGTGATACATGCACACCAAGATTTTTCTGTTATTGCTGCAATTAACGAAGGGTATATAGGTACAACTCCGATGAATGAAGCGTTAAAAAATCGTTTTGTTTCTTTTTCTGTCCCATATATTTCAGGTGAGTTGCTTGCGAATCTTTGGAACGAAACCTTTCCAACAGCTCCTAAGCAATTACTAACGACTATGTTGCATTTAGCAGAAGATTTAATGGACCAAGTAAAACAAGGTTTACTATCTGAAGAGGCAGCATCTATTCGAAGTTTACTAGATGCAACAGAGCTTGCACAGTATATGGAACCAATGCGAGCAATAAACTATGCAATTGCCGAGAAGTTAGAGGATGAACAAGAAAGAGAGCTTGTTTTAGAATTAGCCTCTTCTTGGATAAAGTGAGGGATGTAGATGGCCTCGGTAAATCGTTTTATCCAATTTAACAATGAAACATTAGATGCACGTAAGCTAATGCATTATGAAAATGTTGCAAAGGCATTAACTAAAAATGCGATGCTTCTTGTAAAAGAGCGAAAGTTAATCGAATTTCAACCTACCGAGCAAACAGTTTCAATTAGTGTATTTTGGAGACACCGAGAAGAAGCGATTATGCATGCAGGTAGATTATCCGATATTTATTTATTAGCAGAAGGATTTTGGAAGCATTTTAATGTAAAAGCGTGGAGAGAATTTTTGAATGAAAAACCAACTCCTCTTCCTAAATTACTTGATCAGCTTTTCTTTTGCTTCGAAGAGTTTCGTTTAATGGAAATGATTCAGAAAAAAAGAGTAGGAACAACTAAAATGTTTGATACAAGAGTACGAACATATTTAGCATTTCATAAACAACAATTACTTGTAAATAGTCAAAAAGGTTTTTTAGCAGATGCTTTTATTAGTTATGTATATATTAGTTTGTATGAAGGTACGATGCATGTAAAAGGACCTGAAATCTTTCAATTAGCAAATGGCATTATTCAGCATGTATATGAGAATAAGGATACGCAAGCCTCAATCGACATTGTGTATCGGTTATATTATTTACTCCAGGACTATATAACAGAAGATGCATTACATGAATATTATGCAATCCTTTCTGTATCCAATTTGCCACCCGTGGATTTTCATTACCATCAAGGGGTAAAAGATTCAGAAGCGGGGGAGGAAGGAAATAAAGAAACAATTGAAGAAGTTTTTCGTTCTTGGCATCGGGAAAATGAACAGGAAGACGGAGTACATTTGCAATATGAGCTTGAGCATGGAAGAGATGGTAAGGCAGATCAACACCTCACTTCTCAAGAAGGACGAGAAGGACATGATATTACGGAAGTTGGTCGAGGACAATCAACAGGAGACAACCGGGAATCGCTTGCAACTGAACGTGACGAGGAGCAATCGAATGCGAAGAAAAAAGCAGGAAAAGCATTTGGCAAAGAACATACAAAGGTCGTGTACGAAGAAAAACGAATGGATGGGCTCCTAACTCATCAAAACAAGCTCCAGCTTCAAACATACCGACAGGAGCAAGCACCTTTCGTTAAAGCATTCATTCAAGAAATGAAAAAACGAATGGAACAAAAAAAGGTGGATAAACGCATCAATTTGTCGAAAGGACGGCTTTCTTCCAAACTTACAGCACTTTGGACAGATGAGCGACCAAAACCTTTTTATAAAAAAGATGCTCCGAGTACGCATTTAAATGCGGTATTTGGACTTTTAGTAGATGGATCTGCATCGATGCAAGACAAGTTGGACGAAACGAAAAAAGCAGTTTTATTGTTTCATGATGTACTAAGGCAACTCAAAATTGCACATGAAATCGTTTTGCATTACGAAGACGCTTTTGAAGCCTCTGAAAGCATACAGCCAAATGCATTTGAATGGATTCATAAACTAGATGATGGTGGAAAAGATAGCGGGATGAATATACTATCGATGGAAGCCCATGAGGATAATCGTGATGGATTTGCTGTAAGATGGATGGGAAAAAGATTGGAAAAGCGACCAGAAGAACATAAATTTCTACTCGTTTTTTCAGACGGGGAACCCTCTGCGTTTGGATATGCGCAAAACGGTATTATGGATACGGCCGAAGCGGTTGTTGAGCTAGAGCGGAAGCGTATATCCGTCCTTCATTTATTTTTGAATGATAGGGAAGCAACAGAAGAGCAATTAGATTTGTTCCGTTTAATATTCGGAAAGAAAACTGCCGCTGCTGCTTCATTGGAAAAGTTTACAGATGAGACATTAAGATTGCTACGAAAAATGCTTCATCATGTTGTGAAAAGTACGTGAAAAAACCGTCCTTTTGTTAGGAAGGACGGTTTTTTGATTGGTCGGCTATTAATAGAAGACGTTGTTTTAATTCTTCTTCCATGCGTCCAATCTCAATTTCAGCCGCTTTTCGTTTTACTCGGCCATCTGCTTGAATGCGCATTGTTTCTTCGATTGTTTGCAGTAAGTTTTCTTGCGTTTTCTTTAATGTTTCAATTTCAACGATACCACGTTCATTTTCTTTAGCTGTTTCGATGCTATTCACTTTTAGCATTTCTGAATTTTTCAGTAGTAAATCATTTGTTGTTTTCGTTACTTGTTTCTGTGCTTCTACTGCTTTTTGCTGGCGATTGAGCGTCAATGCAATCGCAATTTGGTTTTTCCAAAGCGGGATAGACGTCATAATCGAAGATTGGATTTTTTCAGCTAGCGTTTGGTTCGTTTGTTGAATCATGCGTATTTGCGGTGCACTTTGAATCGTAATTTGGCGAGACAATTGTAAATCGTACATCCGTTTTTCTAATCGGTCTACGAATTGTACCATATCATTGACTTCCTGATAAGCCATTTGATCATTCGATTCTTCTGCTTTGCGTCGCATTTCAGGGATTGTGACAGTTAGAATTTCTTCTTTTTTAACTTCCGCAGCAGCAATATAAACATTTAACGCTTGAAAATACGTTTTGTTCTGTTCGTATAATTTATCGAGCATATGCACATCTTCTACTAGTCCTCGTTTGGAATGCTCCAGTTGGATGCCGATACGATCGATTTGTGTGCTTAATTTTTGATATTTTGTCATCATTTCTTGCACCGAACGATTTACACGATTAAATAGTCTTTTGATACCTGATTTTTTTTGCGCCGTCAATTCCTCGGGGTTTATATCGGATAACTTGTTCATAAGATCGCCTAAAATATCTCCAACAGGACCGATGTCTTTTTTCTGCACATGATCTAACATCTGATGGGAGAACCGAGATAATTCAGTTTGTGCATTAGCTCCATAAGTTAAAATAGCTTCATAATTACCAGCAGGGATTTGGTTCGCCAGTTGCTTTGCTTTTTGTTGTTCTACTTCGGATAACCGATCAATTAATTTTGTAGGGGCTGGCTCATCCGCTGTAGTCACAGCTTGTGGGCTGGTTGTATTTAGTTCAAATGGACTTGCTAATAATTCATCCATTAATAAATCATCACTTGTATTGATTTGTTTTTCGCTCATTTTCTGATTCTCCTTCTAAATATAGAGGTTGTTCTTTTTTGGGTACTGATAATTTAGCGAAATCTAGTTCCATTTTTAGATGCTCAATATCAGAAGCTAATACATCTTTTAGATCGTCTTCCATAATGGAATTCATCGATTCTAATGTCTCGCGGGTATCCGCCAAGGCAATTTTTAATTCCTGATTTTTCATCGGTTGCGACACTAAAAGCGTATATTTTGAAGTGAGCTCTACTGCAGAATCTAAATGCGCATAGAAAAATTTTTCAACTTGGTAAAATTTTCGTGGATTCTCTTTTACTAATGATATAATACGTTTTGCCAATCTATTCATTTCAAATAATTGTTTGAATGAACTAAAGGATCGTACTTTTAAATAATGGCTATTGAGCGTTCGAATTTTTGCTTTCGCTTCTTTTAGTTGTTTTTGTATATGAAAATACTCCGAGTGAGTGAGTTGGTGTTTCTTCATAATTCTTCGATGTTGTATTTTTTTTATACTAAAATTCGACACTAAATATACGCCAATCGCAAGTAATGAACTGACGAAGTATCCAATGTCGAATGTGAAAAAGAAAACGAACCAGGAAATGAACATTATTGGTATATTGATAAAATGACGAATAACAGTATTCATTACTTCAGTCATAATAGGCTACCTCCTTTTGTCTACAATATAATATACGAATGGGAGGGAAGAAGGTTTCATTTTCCTATAGGTTTAGACGATATCGGTTTCCATTTTCGTATATCCTTTTAAATAATCGAATATTTCAATTTCAAAAGCATTCTCTTTCGATAAAGGGGATACCCCTTTTTGAATAAACTCCATAAATTCATCTAAATGATTTACATCTCCTTCAATATCGATGATAATTTCCTGTTGCTCATTTTGCATACAATAGCCTTTTAAACTAAGTGATTGAGCTTTTTGTTTTACTAGAAATCGAAAGCCAACACCATCTACATCCCCGTGCATATGAATATGCGCCCGCTTTTTCAACTCATCTTCTCCTTTATCATACATAAATTGTATTAATTATAACTTAACTGATATTGCGTATATTTTCAATTCTTTGAGTGTTAAAAGTCATTTGAGTAGACATTTTTTGTCGAAACAGTACAATATGAGTTAACAATAAATGTTAGAGGCGATGAACATGTTTGAAGTTATTTATATGAAAGCAGATTACGAACCTTGGTGGGCTTTTGAAGGCTGGGAGGAGCATATCGTAAAAAAAATGGCTTTCGAGCAAGAGGAAGAAGCATTACATTACTTACATAAGACATTGGATGAATTTCGTGTTAAGTTCCCAAAAGAACAAGTAAAAGATGATAAATATTGGGCTTTTTGGTCCGTCAAAGAGCAATGTTATTGTGAATCATGTGAAGACGATTTACAAGTTTACCATGGAATCATTTGGAGTGTTTCGAAGTAAACGATTTAGAATTATAAAAAAACTTGTTGACTATATTTATCCAACTGGTATACTTTAGATAACAATTTAAAGTGAGAAACGGTATTTGTAATTCACATATCCTATGTAGTGATCGATGTGATGTCGGTACTTCATGGGATATGTGAATTTTTGTTTTTCGCATATTGATTAATTTTTTTTGGAGGTAATAACATGAAACAAGGTACTGTAAAATGGTTTAACGCGGAAAAAGGATTTGGATTTATCGAAGTAGAAGGGGAAAACGATGTATTCGTACACTTCTCTGCTATTCAAGGTGAAGGATTCAAATCACTAGAAGAAGGACAAAAAGTAGAATTTGAAGTTGTTGAAGGAAACCGCGGACCTCAAGCTGCAAACGTAGTTAAACTTTAAAAGTTAAAAAGAAGCCCTCCAATTGGAGGAGCTTCTTTTTTTGATTAAGGAAACTCTAAGTATGCTGTTCATCGATAGTCTTGAGGTGTTTCATCCATATGTTTTAGAGAATACTCGTCAAATTATACATTTTACTCCACACTTTCAATGACAGAACTTACGATAAATTGTTCATCGCCTTCTTGCATGATAAATTCCCGTTTTATTTCTCCGAAGTTTTTTGTGAAATATTTTCGCATGATAGAATCATCTTCATTTGTTTTTTCAATAACAATCACGTGATCAAATGTTTGAAGATCTGTTTCCAGTATCTCCGTAGTTGAAGTGATTTTCCAATCATTAAATTCTGTTCCTACTTCAAATGGGGTAGCTAAATATACTTCAATTTCTTGCATTGCTTGAAGTTCTGCTAAGCTATGAGGTCTAGGTTCATATGCTTCTTCATTTTCAGCTATAAGACTAATTTTATTATCTTGTATATTGTATATCCTTTGGACAACAGTACCACCATTATTCTCAAATGTAATGACGTAATTTTCAAATGGATACAGGGTTGTCAAACTATAGGTTGCATATTCATTTCCTTCTCCTTTAAAATGTGCAACGGAATTGTCAGGCATAAAAAAGTGAGATAAGCTAATTGAAGGTTTAGAAGGAGTAATTACTTCTTCCGAAGGAGATTTTATAGTTGTTCCCGTTTCTACAGGTTTTTCGGCTCCGCAAGCAACGAGAAAAAAAGAAAGTATTAGAATGAATAAATACTTTATCATTTTATTTACCTCCTATATTGTTTATGATTAGACTGCTAATGTGGTTAATTGTTTTATTTTGTCTTTTTTTGGTATAGTGAAAATAAGAGAGGGGAGATATTAGTGGATATTGAATTGAAAAATGAGTTACCTCCTTATGAGGAACAGCAAGATTTTTATATGAAACTGCGTTCAAAAATAACAAATTATACTCAATCTAAAACAGGGAGAACATCTAAATTTGCTCCGTATTTATTGTTTGCTCCAGATTTATTTCATTTACTTATAAAAGCGATGTTAGATAGCCGGATTGATACAAAATATAAAACACTTATTGGTAGTGGCATCTTATATTTCATCACACCGTTAGATTTACTACCTGAGGGACTAATAGGACCAGGTGGATTTATCGATGATATTATTGTGGCTACATATGTGGTAAATATGTTACTGAATAAATTTTCTCCTGAAATCATCGAAGAGCATTGGGTCGGTGATGAAAAATTATTAAATGTTTTAAAGAAAATATCTAAAACAGGTGATACAGTTGTTGGTAAACTGCCATCGAAATCGAAACTAGGTAAATTTATAAAGAAGTCTAAATAATCAAGAGGGTAAAAAAGAAGTTAGGAACGGAATCCAAATAAGAAATATCATTTGTTTAGTAAAACAGGGTATTCTGCCTCGTATAATCGAAGTAGAATACCCTGTTTATAATTGCATAGACAAATTCACATTGGTCTTATGCTTTTTTATGAAAGTTTTTGTGCTTCTTTCCATTCTAGGAATTCATCATAAGTTAATTGTTTATCTAAGATTGAACCATCTTCACGAATTTCAATGACGCGATTCGCGATTGTTTGAATAAACTGATGGTCATGTGATGTAAAGATCATCGCACCTTTAAATGCAGTCAACCCATTATTTAGTGCTTGGATAGATTCTAAATCTAAATGGTTCGTAGGTTCATCTAGTAGAAGTACGTTCGACTCCGATAGCATCATTTTAGAAAGCATACAACGAACTTTTTCTCCTCCGGATAGTACAGAAGGTTTTTTCTTCACTTCTTCTCCAGAGAATAGCATACGACCTAGGAATCCACGTAGGAATGTTTCACTTTCATCGTCAGGTGAATATTGACGTAACCAGTCTACTAGTGAAGTTTCGTTTCCTTCGAAATATTTAGCATTATCAAGTGGGAAGTAAGCACGAGTTGTAGTTACACCCCAGCGGATGGAACCTTCTTGTGGTTCTTCTTCCTCTGCTAGTACACGAAGTAATGCAGATTTTGCTAGTTCTCCTCCAAGTAGAATAATTTTGTCTTCTTTATTCAAAGTAAAGTTCAACTTAGAGAATAGTTTTTCGCCTTCAAATGTATACCCTAAATCTTGTACTTGTAAAACATCGTTTCCGATTTCACGTTTCATCGAGAAATTGACATAAGGGTATTTACGAGAAGATGGTTTAATATCATCTAACTCAATCTTATCTAACATTTTCTTACGAGAAGTTGCTTGTTTAGATTTAGAAGCATTTGCACTAAATCGAGCGATAAAGGCTTGAAGCTCTTTAATCTTCTCTTCTTTTTTACTGTTTTGATCAGATGCCAGCTTCAATGCAAGTTGACTTGATTCATACCAGAAGTCATAGTTTCCAACATATACTTGGATCTTACTAAAGTCTAAGTCCGCAATATGCGTACATACTTTGTTTAAGAAGTGACGGTCATGGGAAACAACGATAACTGTGTTTTCAAAGTTAATAAGGAAATCTTCTAACCATTGAATGGCTTTAATGTCTAAATGGTTCGTAGGCTCATCTAGTAAAAGAACATCAGGTTTACCGAAAAGGGCTTGTGATAATAACACTTTTACTTTTTCAGAACCAGTTAACTCAGCCATTTTCTTTTGGTGCATACTATCAGGAATACCTAATCCTTGTAAAAGGATAGCTGCTTCTGACTCTGCTTCCCAACCATTTAAGTCTGCAAATTCACCTTCTAGCTCAGCAGCACGCATACCATCTTCATCTGAAAAGTCTTCTTTCATATAGATAGCATTCTTTTCATTCATTACTTCGTATAAACGTTTATGACCCATAATAACTGTTTCTAAAACTGTATATTCTTCGTATTCGAAGTGGTTTTGTTTTAGAATAGCTAAACGCTCATCTGGATTCATAATAACATTGCCTTCTTGTGCCTCAATTTCTCCAGACAAAATTTTGATAAATGTTGACTTACCAGCACCGTTTGCACCGATTAAACCATAACAGTTACCTGGTGTAAACTTTATATTTACGTCTTCAAATAATTTGCGATCACCAAAACGAAGACTTACATTACTTACTGCAATCATATTTAGTACCTCCTAAAATTCACAATGCTCTTATTATAGCACGAAGTTTAAACAAAAGCTACAAACCCTTGATTCATCAAGCTTTCCAGCTACTCTACATACTAGTTAGCCCCATTATTAGCCCCAATCGATTGCAGACTTTGACTAAACAAGAGAACAGATTCTTCTTCTAATTCTTTTAATACATGTCCATATATTTCATAAATCATTATATCTAACTGTTCAGAAATCCTCCTAAGCTGTAAATCTACTGGATTATGAATATTCATCTTTGTATAAAAAGATTTAATGTAATACTCCAGATGGGTGTAATAATACATAGTTTCACTCCTGTACGAGAACAAACGTTCTTTTTAAGTATATAAGAAAACCCTGCAAAATGGAAGCAGGGTTGTTTACATTAATTTTTTTATATCAAATATATTATATAGTTTATTATCAACGAAAGTATTCCACAATATTAATTCATCTTGATCATTGTAATGCAGTTCTTCTTTAAACTTTATTTCAATACTTGGATAAAAGTGTTCAAACGAATAAACAACTGAATTATTGTCCTGAAATACAGTTAAATCATTAATACTAGCACCCTTAGATGTCATTTTCGCTATAACATCTAAATAATGAATATTTGGATGTACTATTTTAGAAATAGTTTTGTTATTCATTGAAATCCTCCTTTTCACCATAATGTTGTTTCCAAAAATCTAGTTTTTGAACTACAATTTCCTTTGCTAAAGCAAAATCGGTAGTGGTAAAATTCGGTATATTACGTCTTGTTTAAGAAAATACAGTTTGGTGAATTTTTTTTACAATGTATCCTACATTATTTATTGGAAGGATGTCAATAGGGCTATCCTCATTGAATATATTGAATTCTTCTTTAATTAAAGTAGATTTCTTAAAGAATTGTTCAATTTGCATGTTCAACCAGCGTGTGTAATCATTTCGCATTGTTTCTGCAAATAAGAGTTCATGGACCTTATCATAGGTTAAATTCAGTTCTCCCTGTAATTCAACTTCTTCTTTGTTTTGTCTTTAACCAATAATCGGGTGATTCATAATTAATTAAAGAATAATCAAGCTCATCTCCATTAGTTGCTAACTGAACTAACAAAAATTTCTCCTTATTAATCGGGTGTATATCTGCAATTTTAATGTTTATAACTTCTACTCCTGTTCGTTTAGGTGTTCCAACAACAACAACTTGATTTCCTTTTGTATAAACATCTGTGATATTTGTTTGAAACACAATTATATACAGGTCAAGGTCTGTTTCATTTATATCAGTAGGAAAAGAAAGACCTACATTCTCTGTAAAATGTAATTCGGCTGAAATTCCAATGGCATAAAAAGGGAATATTCGGTGGAGAGAATAGTATATTCGAGAAGGAATATAGCCCAATCTTCCAGTCGTGCTATGCCAGTCTTCTCCATATATTGGTCTAATATAGTTCGGTTCGCTTTTTATTACTTTGAAAGGGATTTTTGTTCCTTCTCTTAACACTTCTGAAATAGGAATGACATCGGTAGGGAAATGCACCTCTAATCCTTTTTCAAATGGGAAAGGTGAATCAAGAATGGTGGTAGGTTCAGGTGGTTCGAGCCTATCTAAACGTTTTTCCAATTCCTGAATCCGTTTGTGTTCACTTTTGTCACTATTCGATTGTGAGATGGATAACTCCATCAATTTTGTATTTAAGGACTTGCTGTAAACAAACAAGCTTAAAATAATTGAAAAACAAATAATATAACCAATCTTTGTTTTTAACATATTCAAATCACCTCAGCATATTATCTGCTCTTATGAGGAAGTTATGCTCAAGATTTCTTATTAAACTCCCATGAAAATTAAAATCTTCGATTTAGAGAAAAAGGCAATACGAAATCAGACACAGCTCATTTATTTTTAAAAAAGTGCTGCGCCTAAATAAGAATCAAATTGTGGGTTGGATTAGGAGGCATTTGGTTCAGTGATTGTAACGTTGTAACCTAAGTTTTCAAGTCTTCGAACAGAATATCGTACAATCGATTGTTCTTTTTGCTTGTCAAAGTAATCTTCTCCTAAATCTACGTACATCTCTTTGCGGGTTAAGAGATAATAGGAGATTCTTAAAATGGCATGAGCGACAGTTACTCCTGCACGCTTTTTACCCTTACGGGATGCAGTACGTCTATACAATGCACCTAGATATGTTTTGGAACCTTTGACAGAATGAGCGGCTTCTATTAAAGCAGATTTCAAATATTTATTTCCTTTTTTCATGTTGGTTGATTTTCGCTTACCGGCACTCTCATTATGTCCAGGTGTTAGTCCGGCCCAGGAACATAAGTGAGCCGCACTGGGAAATTGTTTCTCCACATCAGTCCCGACTTCAGCTATAATCTGTTCCGCCATACGAGTGGCAATGCCAGGGATAGAATCCAACCGTTCAATATCTTCTTGATTGGAGGATAATCTAAAAGTCACCTCTTGGTTTAGCAGCTCAATCTGCTCAGATAAAAAATCAATATGAGTTAGAATGGTTTTGATCATTAACCGTTGATGTTGATTAATATACCCACGAAGAGCGAGTTCAAGTTCAGCCTTTTTTTTCTTCATGGATCGTGGAGCGAAACCCGCTAACTTTTCTGGATCATCTTCGCCATCAGCGATGGCACGAAGCATATCAAGAGCTGAGACACCCATGATGTCGGAGACAACGGAGCCTAGTTTGATATTCGCTCCTTCTAAAACCTTTTGAATCCGATTATGTTGTCTAGCACGCTCTTCAATAATACTTCGACGGTATCGAACTAGTTCTCGTAGTTCTCGCTGATTTCTGTCTCCGAATGAAACTTGCTTTGAGTAGACCGTGACGAAGAAGTTTGGCAATCCATTCGGCATCCTTCACATCGGTCTTGCGACCTGGTACTGCTTTCATATGTTGAGCATTGACTACTAAAAACTCAATATTCTCCGCTTCTAGTAAGTTAACAATAGGCTTCAAAAATACACCTGTACTTTCCATTGCTACGTGAGTACAACCATGCTCCTTAATCCAGTCAATTAACTGTAATAGAAATACAGTTTTAGTGGAAAACGTTTGAATC
Organism: Psychrobacillus sp. NPDC096426; assembly: GCF_044762745.1. Classification (NCBI taxonomy): domain Bacteria; kingdom Bacillati; phylum Bacillota; class Bacilli; order Caryophanales; family Bacillaceae; genus Psychrobacillus; species Psychrobacillus sp. NPDC096426. The sequence goes on from NZ_JBIWEX010000009.1 coordinate 145,044, forward strand.
TCCTTCCCTTTTGGTGTCATTATACATTCGATAATGGAATCTTTATGGACGTCCATTCCACATGCGCGTTTAATGATTACTTCCATTGTAATCATCCTTTCTACGGCAACTAGTATTGGAGGCTGGTGCAATAACCAGAGTAGGATTAATCTCCCATGAGTGCTTCCCGTAAGGGAGCGACAGTCTGTGATGTACCGTGGTCGTTGGAGTCAGACTAACGGAAGGGCTCTTATGGCACCATAGTTCATCGACCTTCTTCTCCCAGCCGTAGTATCCTATACCCGTTTTTCACATTTTCATTCTCTGTGGTGAAGCGCTGATTTTGCGCTTCATGGATGGCTAACAGGTGCTTTAGCAAAACATGGCCATCATTTCGATGGTCTATTTGTGCGACGGGCAGTCGCATTGGGGGCTGACGTAGTCAGCGCCCTTCATTTTCGTTATCGGACAGAGACGTCATCTCGATGAAACGACTGGAATAACGATAACGAAATAGAATTCCAGATGGTGAAAATCCATATCCGAGGAGACTGACCTAGCTCGGGAAGCTTAATCTATGGCAATATCGTGAGGTG